>JAKAMO010000044.1 GCA_021812825.1 bacterium
CTGGAACTTGTCGTCGAAGCAGAAGCTGTCGCGGTGCTTGTCGAAGATCTCGGTCAGGCTGACGGCCATCGGGCTGTCCACGTAGACCGGCAGCTGCGGCACCTTCTTCTCCCGGTAAAGCCTGTCCAGGATGAAGACTATCTCCTGCGTGCGCTCCAGCGCGAAGCTGGGGATCACCACCTTTCCGCGGGAGGCGGCCGCCCGCTCTATCACCTCGGCCAGCTTCTCGCCGGCGTCGGCCAGCTTCTCGTGGAAGCGGCCCCCGTAGGTGCTCTCTATCACCAGGTAGTCCACCCCCTCCGGCGCCACGGGGCTCTCCATCAGCAGCCCCTCCTGGCGGCCGAGGTCGCCGGTATAGAGGAGGCGGCGCGGCCCCGCTGGGGTACGCAGGTCAAGCTGCGTCATGGCCGACCCCATCACGTGGCCGGCGTTCAGGAAGCGGGCCTTGACCCCCTCGAGGGCCGAGAAGTCCTCGTTGTAACTGACCGGGGACAGCCTGGAGAGGGCGAGGGCCGAATCTTCCTCGTCGTAGAGCGGCTCTATAGTCTTCCCCTCCGCGGCGTGTATCTTGTTGTAGAACTTCGCGTCCGAGACCTGCAGGCGGGCGGAATCGGCCAGCATGATGCCCGCGATCTCCGCGGTGCTCGGGGTGGTGCGTATCGGGGCGGAGCAGCCGTACTTGTAGAGGAGCGGGAGCAGGCCGCAGTGGTCGACGTGGCCGTGGCTGAGGACCACTGAATCCACGGAGGCCGGCGGGAATTTGAAGTCCCTGTTCTTCTGCTGGGCGTCATTGCGGTGCCCCTGGAACATGCCGCAGTCCAGCAGCAGGGTGCCGGAGGGCGTCTCAAGGAGATGGCGGGAGCCTGTCACTTCGCCGGCGGCGCCGTGGAAGCTTAACGTGAATTTGTCGGACATCGGTTCTCCTCGGTATCCCGCCGGCAGTAACTGGTGGCGCGGCGGGCAACAGTACTGATGATACAAAATTAGTTCGCCGGCGGGTTTATTTGGTAAACTCGGGTTATGCCGTCAGCCCGGCGCAGCCACAAGAGCATACTACCTCCCGAACAGGCTATGCACGCCCTGCACCCGCAGGTGCCGCGCAACGAGGTCATACACGCCCTGAGGGAGCGCGTCAAAGAGCTGACCGCCCTCCACTCGACCGTCTGCATACTCCAGGACGACACGCTGCCCGTAAGGGAGGTGCTGGAGCGCGTGGTGCGGCTGATCCCGCCGGCCTGGCAGTACCCTCAGATAACGGCCGGACGGGTCATCCTCGGCGATCTGGAGAGCCGCACGCGCGGTTTCAGGAAGACGCGCTGGCTTCAGGCCGCGGACTTCCGCGTAAGTCCGGCACTTGCCGGCAGGATAGAGGTCTATTACCTTAAGAAGATGCCTCCTGAAGCGGAAGGCCCGTTCCTCGCCGAGGAGCGCAACCTGATAAACTCTCTGGCGGACATGCTCAGGGCCTACTTCGAGCGCCGCCAGGCCTCCTCGGCGCTGATGGACGCGCACCGCGACCTGGAAAAGCGGGTCCGCGAACGTACCGCCGAGCTGGAGAAGCTCAACGCCGCGCTGAAGGCTGAAGTGCACGAAAGGGAACTGCGCCAGCAGGAGATCCTGACCTACCAGCGCCAGCTTCGCGCCCTTTCCGCCGAGGTCATACTGACCGAGGAGCGCGAGCGCCGCGAGATAGCCACGGACCTCCATGACGTGATAGGCCAGACCCTGGCGATGGCGAAGATGAAGGCCGGCGCTCTGCGCGGCCGCGGCCTCGCCCCGGCGCCGACGGAGGACCTTAAGGGCCTTACCTCTTTCCTCGACGAGGCGATATTCGCCATGCGCAACCTGACTTTCCAACTGGCCTCACCCATACTCTACGAGCTGGGCCTCGAGAGCGCCCTTGAGCGGCTGGCCGAGGACATCCAGCGCCGGCACGGGCTTAAAACGGAATTCCGGAGCGACGGACTCAGAAAACCCCTTCCTACGGAGACCAGCGTCATGATATTCAAGGCGGTGCGCGAGCTGCTGAACAACTCGCTCAAGCACGCCAGGGCGTCGGCGGTACGCGTCAGGGTGCGGCGCACCCGGGGCCGCATAGTGGTGACGGTCCGGGACGACGGGCGCGGCTTCTCTTCCGGAGAAGACCGGAACTGCGCCAGCCGCAACGGCGGGTTCGGGCTGTTCTCCATACGGGAGAAGGTCTCGCACCTGGGCGGGGCCTTCCGGATAAGCTCCAGCCGCGGGGCGGGAACTCTCGCGGTCATAACGGCGCCGCTGGACAGGAGGGAAGATGCAGCTGAAGATACTTATCTGCGACGACCATAAGATATTCCGGGAGGGGCTCCGCTCCCTGCTCGAGCAGCAGCCGGGGATCTCGGTGGCCGGTGAGGCCCGCGACGGCCTGGAGGCCGTCCGGCTGGTGCGGGAGCTCTCGCCGGACCAGGTGATAATGGACATCTCTATGCCCGGGCTGAACGGCATAGAGGCCGCCCGCAAGCTGGCCAAGCTCCGCCGCCCCCCTCAGGTTATCGCGCTCTCCATGCACAACGACCGCAAGTACGTAACGGAGATCTTCAAGGCCGGCGCCCGCGCGTACCTGCTCAAGGACTCCGCTTTCGACGAGCTGGTGGACGCGATCCGGACCGTGGCCTGCGACCGCTACTTCCTCAGCGCCGGCATAACCAGCATAGTCCTCGACGACTACATAAAGGGACCCTCGCGCGACCCCCGCAGCGCCTTCACGCTGCTGTCGGACCGGGAACGGGAGGTGCTGCAGCTCCTCGCCGAGGGCCTGAGCACCAAGGAGATCTCGCGAAAGCTGGAGCTCAGCGTTAAGACCGTAGAAACCCACCGCAAGCGCATAATGGGAAAGCTCGGCATCCAGACCATAGCCGGCCTGACGCGCTACGCCGTCAAGGAAGGCCTGGTCAGCCTGTAGCGGGTAAGGTTTTTCCCCCTGCCC
The DNA here is from genome assembly GCA_021812825.1 of bacterium. Next base: position 2,963 of record JAKAMO010000044.1, read on the forward strand.
GTTCAGGGATTCCCCGATATCCCGCCGTACCTTTAAACCCTATAATTATCTCTCGAGGGTAGCTGCAGTACATTGATTATTCTGGAGGGAACCTATGTTCGATACCGGTAATACCGGGTTCATGCTCGTGTCGACCAGCCTCGTCATGCTCATGACCCCCGGCCTCGCCTTCTTCTACGGCGGGCTTGTCGGCCGCAAGAACGTGCTGGCCATAATGATGCAGAGCTTCGTCTCGCTCGGCGTGACCACCGTGATCTGGTACGCCTTCGGCTACTCGCTGTGCTTCTCCGGGGGCGAGGGCGCCGTGATCGGCAATTTCGACATGGCCTTCCTGCACGGCGTGAACCTGATGACCCCGTTCGCCGGGTCCAGCAGCATCCCGCTGCTGGTCTTCTTCGCCTACCAAATGATGTTCGCCCAGATCACCCCGGCGCTCATCACCGGCGCGTTCACGAACCGCATCAACTTCAAGGCCTACCTGGTCTTCCTGGTGCTGTGGCTGATCTTCGTCTACTTCCCCCTCGTCCACATGGTGTGGGGCGGCGGCCTGCTGGCCAAGTGGGGCGTGCTGGACTTCGCGGGCGGCATAGTGGTGCACGCGACAGCCGGCTTCGCGGCGCTGGCCTCGGTCTTCTTCGTGGGCAAGCGCAAGATCGTAGAGGGCGCCCACAGCATCCCGCTGGTGGCCCTGGGCACCGGCCTGCTGTGGTTCGGCTGGTACGGCTTCAACGCCGGCTCCGAGCTGAAGGTGGACGCGGTCACCGCGCTCGCCTTCGTCAACACCGACGTGGCGGCCTCCTTCGCGGCCGTGACCTGGCTGTTCCTGGCCTGGTTCCTGGAGAAGAAGCCCAAGTTCGTCGGCCTGCTGACCGGCTCCATCGCCGGTCTCGCCACGATAACTCCGGGCGCCGGCTTCGTCACCACGAAGGCCGCCGTAGCCATAGGCATACTCTCCAGCGTGGTCTGCTACATGGCCGTCACGCTGAAGAACAAGCTGGGCTGGGACGACGCGCTCGACGTCTGGGGCGTGCACGGAGTGGGCGGCGTGCTGGGCGTGATACTGCTCGGCGTGTTCGCCACCACGGCGGTCAACTCCGGCGGGGCCAACGGGCTCTGGCACGGCGATTCGTCGTTCTTCTTCAAGCAGCTCGCGGCAGTGGCCGGCACGGCCGCGTACGCTTTCGCCTTCTCTTACGTGGCGCTTCACGCCATCAACGTGATCACCCCGGTGAAGACCACGGAGAAGGAAGAAGAGACCGGGATGGACGAGGTGCAGCACGGCGAGACCGCCTACCTGCACTAACGGCCTTCCCCCGCCCGCCCGGTCGTTGCCCGGGCGGGCCGTTTTTTTGTACAACTGAATCGGGGTAGCTCCATCCAGTCTGGAGGAAATAATGACATTCAGAAAATGCCTTTCTCTCGCCGTTCTCTGCCTGCTGCCGGCCGCGGTCTCCGCAACGCCGTCCACGCAGATCTGGATCCCGTCCACGGACGTCCAGAAGTACAAGTCGGTGCACCTTAACGTGGACAACTATATCTCCTCCTCCAAGGAGAGCGGCGGCGCCTGGAAGGCCCCGCTGTTCGTCATAGGCCCTACCATGGGGATCTATCAAGGCCGGAAGCTCAGCGCCGAGGCCGGTTTCGATGTGATGCGGGCCGGCGCGGCGGCCGACAGCTCCCCGCTCTATCTCCACGCCAAGGTAGGGGCGCCCGCCGGGGCGTATTTCGCCAACTCCCCCGCTTTCGCAGCGGGCATCTACAACCTCGGCACCAACCAGGACACTACGGCGCAGGACATAGCCTATGCACTGGGCGCGAAAGCGCTTCCGGGAATCGGGCGGCTTTCCGCCGGGTACTACGTGGGCAATTCGAAGGTGCTGGTGGACGAGAACGGGAAAAACGCCAACAACGGGGTCCTGCTGTCCCTCGACCGGACGATGACCGAGATCTCCGACAAGCTCTGGGCGGCCATAGATTACCAGAGCGGCCAGTCGGCCTTGGGGGCCCTGAGCCTGGGCGCTTCCTGGGCTTTCACCCCCAGTACCAGCATCCTGTTCGGCTATGATTTCTACAACAACACCAAGGTTACCGGCAAGAACACCTTTACCGTGCAGGTCGACATTAACCTCTGGTAGGGCTTACCCAACTGATGAAAAAGGCGCCCTAGGGCGCCTTTTTTATTCCCTGATCAACACCAGATAGGGCTAAGGGCCTATGGGTGGTCTAGGCCCTTTGGCCCTTGCAGGATAGGCCTCAGCGATTAAAATATGTTGACGGCAGTCAATTGACCGCCGTCAAGCAAGGAGCGATATTTTGAACCTCTCAACCGCGTTATTCTTCCTCCTCCTCCTGACCCCGGCCCACGCTTCGGCGCAAAAGGCCGCGTTACCCGCCCTGGACGCCCTCAAGTTCTCCGCTGCGGGCTTCACTTTGCCGCAGGCAGATATCCCCTCCCCGCTGGCGGCAGGTCAGGCGGACCGCGCGCCGGAAGGCCTGCAGGGCGAGGCCCTGTTCGAGTATCTGCACGATGCTACCGCCCCTTCTTCCGCAAGAGGCATCATCTCGTACAAGCAGGCGAAATCCTTCATGTACTCCTCGGCCGACAATACCAGCTGCGACGGAAAGCCCGGCATAGTCACCCTTTACTCGAAAGTCTGCATCAACGGCACCGGCGGCGACGGGAATTCTTATAGGGAGAGGGGCGACCAGGACGGAGACGGCGTTTCCGGGGATTTCGTGAACGCGGAGCATATCTGGCCGCAGAGTTACTTCAACAGCGCGCTACCGATGGTGGCCGACCTGCATCAGTTGGGATCGACGCTCTCCGTCCCCAACGGCCGCCGCGGCAACCTCCGGTTCGCCGAAGTTTCGGCCCCGGTATATTCCACCTCCGCGGGTTCGAAACTGGGGCGCGAGGGCTTCGAGCCGGACGACGGGGACAAGGGCGACGTAGCCCGGGCCATGCTCTATTTCGTCGTGAGGTACTACGACCGGGATATCAGCCGCGGAATGGACTACGGCTCCTTCTGGACCAGCAACGTGCAGATGCTGCTGAAGTGGAACCGCCTGGACCCGCCGGACGCGGCCGAGCGCCGCCGCAACGACCTGATAGCCGGCTTCCAGGGCAACCGCAATCCTTTCGTGGACGACCCCTCCCTGGCCGACAGGATAGGGGCGCAGGTGTTCCAGTCTCATTGAACGAGCAGCAGAAAAAAGAAAAGGCCCCGGAGCGGGGCCTTTTCTTTTTGTCCTGAACGGCTTTCAGCGCGCCAGTTTGTACGGGTCGTCGGTGACGCTGAGAAGGTAGAGCGCGGCCTTTACGTTAGAGGCGCAGGCCTTTTCTATGATCGAAGCGCCGGGATAGAAGCTGCGCCCCTCGAGCTCGGTAGTGAAGGCGAAGATGCCGCGGGTGGCGTAAGCCCAGTCCGTTGTATCTCCGGTAGCTATGTACAGGTCGCTGGACTGTTCCGGCTTGTAGCCGGTGAAGGAGGCCATGGCCTTGCCCAGCGCGGTGAACACCTTGCGGTCCTTCTCGTTCTCCACCGGGTTGTCCAGGCCCGCCCAGGGATAAAGGACCAGGCTCGAATAGGAGTGGTAGCTCATCAGGGTCTTTATGTTCGGCCTGGCCAGGACGAAATCCCTTATGGCCTGCGTCTCGGGCTCCGAGAAGGCGTAGGGCCCGCAGTAGGTGTCGGAACCCTGGTAATGGGAGGCCCCGGCAACGCACCAGCGGGAGTCGTAGTTGCGGTTGAGGTCCACCCCGAAGGATTTGTCGTCGTTGACGCGCATGTTCTTGCGGTGCCAGCGGTATTTCCCGGTGGCTATGTCGTACTCAACGCCGTCGGGGTTGGTCATCGGCGCTATGTAGATGTCGAGGGTGTCGATGTATTTCTTTATCTCCGGGTCGTTCTTGCGCGACAGAAGCTCGTTGGCCAGCGCCAGGGCGACCTCCGCGGTCAGATGTTCGCGGGCGTGATGGTTGCCCATGAAGAAGGCGGCCGGCTTGGAAGAAGGGGCTTCCCCCTTCTCCGACGGGTTGATGCGCAGGCACCAGATGTCGCGGCCCTGGACGGTCTTGCCGACAGAGAACAGCGAGGTCTCGGCCGGGTTCGCGGAGGCGAGCCTGTGCAGCTCGGCCACGGTCTCGGAGTAATTGTGGTAGGCGGCGTCAGAGGCCGGGAAGTCCTTCAGGTGCTTCCTGACGTATTCGGCTATAGGCTGGGAGCTGCGTACAATGAAGCCCTTGGCGGCCAGCTGTTCCATCTCGCCCTTCGGTATCAGGCCGGAGACGGAGTGCTCCTCTATCTCGATGATGTCCATGCCGGCGGCCAGCAGGGCGGCGCGGTCGTACTTGTCGTCGGCCATGACGGTGGCCCAGTAGCGGTCGTCACCTTCCAGGTAGGAGAGGTCGGACGGCGCCGGCGCCGGGGCCAGTACCGGCGGCAGGGCGCGGCCGTCCAGCAGCTGGGCCAGCGGGCCCTTGGCGCGGACGGCGGTGCAGGAAAGCAGGAGTACTGCGGTGAGGAGTTTTTTCATATTCGTCTACCTGAGAATGACTATAGCATACAGGCGGCCGGAAAGGCTACCTATGATCACGGGAATAATGATATAATTTCAGCGACGTAGATCAGCGGAATACGGAGAGATCTTGAGAAGCTTCGCGCTGTCGCTACTACTGGCCTTTACCGCAGCTGCCAATTCAGCAGCAGGGGATCTTGCCCCCCGGATCCCGGACCTTGACCAGTTCCTCGCGGACATTCCCGCTCAATCTGCCCCTTCCGTACCTTTACCCGCCCGTGCCGCCTATCTGCCCCAGGCTTCAGGCCTTTCCGGCGAGCGGCTGTTCCAGTTCCTGCACCAGGCCACCGAGTTCTCCCTGCCCAAGGGCGGCACCGCTTACCTGAACGCCAAAAAGTACATGTTCTCGGTGGCGGACAACACGGGCTGCGGCGGGCGCCCCGGGGTCGTAGCCTTCTATTCGCAGATCTGTGTCCCCGGTTCCAGCGAGCACGGCGAGGATTACCGCGAGCTGGGCGACGCCAACGGCGACGGCTATGTGGACTCCGACGGCATGAACGCGGAACATTCCTGGCCGCAGGGCTTCTTCGACGGCGGCCTCCCCATGCGGGCCGACCTGCACCATATCTTCCCCACTTTCATCAAGCCCAACAATACCCGGGGCTCGTCGCCTTTCGGCCTGGCCGGCCGGGCGGAGTACTCCACCTCCAGCGGCAGCCGCTTCGACGGCGCGGTCTTCGAGCCGGCGGACGCGGTGAAGGGCGACATCGCGAGGGCCCTGCTCTATTTCGTGGTGCGCTATTACGACCGCGACATCCGCAGCGGCATGAACTACAGGGATTTCTGGACCAGCCGGGTCCCGATGCTGCTGCAGTGGGACAGGCAGGACCCGCCGGACGCGGCCGAGCGCCGCCGCAACGACCTGATAGAGCGCTATCAGGGCAACCGCAATCCTTTCGTGGACGATACTTCCATGGCCCCCAGGATAGGGGCCGCGGTATTCCAGTCCCACTGAACTTCCCTTCGGAAAAGAAGAACCCGGCTCTGCGGCCGGGTTCTTCTTTTTATGCCGGAGGTTTCAATCCGCCGCGGTGAGCCGCGTCTTGCCGGCTATCACGGCCAGGTTCAGGCGGACGATATCGGCGGCGTAGGAGCCGGAGAGGGAGTCCATGGTGTCGCAGGCCTGGTGGTAGCAGGGGGTATGGTCCTCCCAGTTCTCGATGGCGAGATAGGTGGGGATACCGGCCTCCAGGAAGGGCACGTGGTCGCTGCCCCAGGCCGGCATGGTTATGACGGGCTTCAGGCTGGTGTAGGTGTAGGCCTGCGCGGCTACCCAGTCGGCGTGGGCGGAGAACTCCTTGTTGGTCTCGATGTTCATCGTCCCGTCGCGGTTCCAGGCTATCATGTCCATGTTTATCGCCCAGTCCACGCGGGCGAGCTCGCCGGAAGCCTTCAGCAGCCTGGCGCAGGCCTTGCTGCCGGCGGTCCCGGTCTCCTCGCCGTTGGCCGCGACGAAGATGAGATCGTGGTCGGAGCGGAAACGGGAGAGTACCCGGGCCATCTCCAGTACACCCGCCGCGCCGGAGGCGTTGTCGTCCGCGCCTGCCTTCTCGTAACCCACCGAGTCCATATGGCCTATCACCAGTACCGCCCTGGCGCCGGGTGCGCCGGCCGGGCGGCGGGCCACGATGTTGCATTCCTTGTCGGCCTTGCGGTCCTTGTAGCATTGCCGCTCGGTCTCGTAGCCCATGCGCTTGAAGGCGGTGTAGATATAGTCCATGGCTGCCCTGTTGCCGGAAGAGGGCGAGAGGTCCAGCTGGCGGGTGCTGCGCTTGCCCGAGGAAACTATGGCTCCGGTAAAAGAAAGCAGGGATGACTGGTCCGCGAGAGCGGTGACGGCCTGGACGGCGGGGTCCGGGGCCGGCTGCTGCGGGGACTGGGGCCTGTAAGAGGATATCTCTCCCCTTGCGACAGGGCGCAGGAACTGCATGATATCCGCCGGCACTTCAGCTTCAGGCACTTTGAGCGTCACCAGGCGCACGCGGCCCTTATCATAGACGGTATCCGTCAGGCCCTCGATGCTCAGCAGGAAGTCCGGGTCGTGGGAGAGCAGGAGGTATGGGCGCGAGTCCTGCGCGGCCATGGCGGCGGATGAGCAGAGCAACAGGGAGATCAGCATGCACTGGCGAAGTTTCATAGGCACAGGCGTATTATATGAGGATAAAGGCGCAGGGGTCAAGGGAGGACGGAATGGTGACCGGGTTGGCCGGGGAGGTGTCGCTTTCGCTTTGCGAAAACTCCACCCGAACCAAAGAAGTTGGGCAAGCCAATCAGCCCGGAGGGACAAAATTTAAGACCCCCATTAGGGGCTGGTTGCTTGGGCTGGACACTGCAGTGCCGTTTTCGCGTTGCGAAAACTCCACCCGAACCAAAGAAGTTGGGCAAGCCAATCAGCCCGGAGGGACAAAATTTAAGACCCCCACAAGGGGGGTCTTAAATTTTGGCTCGCCGGGCTGGACTCGAACCAGCAACCCTTCGGTTAACAGCCGAATGCTCCACCATTGAGCTACCGGCGAATGAACTGTATAAATTATACAAAAAATTCCCGCGCTCAAAAAGCCGGCGCGCATTTTTTGTAGAATATCCGCATGATAAAGAACATCCAGGAATACTACCAGTGCATACTGGATAACCTTACCGGAGGACTTATCAGCGTCGATATGTCCGGCAGGGTGGTCTATCTCAACCCCATGGCCGGCAAGATCCTGCGCATGCCGGCCGACACCTGCTGCACCGACAAGATGTACGACGAGGCTTTCGAAGGCTTTCCCGCCCTTATCGAAGTAATAAAAGAGACGCTGGAGACGGGCAAATGCGTGCGCCGGGCGGAGATCTCCGTTATGCACGCCAATACGCCCCTGGTCATCGGCTACAGCACCATGCTGGTCAAGAACCACGAAGGCGCCGAACTGGGAGTAACGGTCATCTTCCAGGACATCTCCTTCGTAACGAAGAAATAATATGGCAAAGAAGAACCATTCTGTTCCCGAGCCGGCCCCTCAGCCGGTCCCACCCCCGCAGCAGCCCAAGGTCGAGGACTCCGTCTCAAAAGCCCAGCTCTGGACCTTCTGGATAGGCGTCGCCGCCGCGGTGATCATAGCCCGTGCGCTCGACGCCGCTCTCCCCGGAGTATCAGAGAGCGTGATAGAGCGCTGGGTGATGCTCGGTTTCGCGGCCTTTATAGGGATCTTCCTCTACAAGCTCAAATAGCCCATGCCGGACTTCATAGACTACTACTCCGTCCTCGGCGTCTCCAAGACCGCCGGAGAGGCGGAGATAAAGTCCGCGTACCGCAAACTGGCCCTGAAGCATCACCCCGACAGGAATCAGGGGAACAAGGCCGCCGAGAGCAAGTTCAAAGAGATAAACGAGGCTTACGAGGTCCTTTCCGACCCGAAAAAGCGCGCGCTTTACGACCAGTATGGCAAGGATTGGCAGGCCGGCGCCGGAGCCTACGGGCCCGGCCCGGGCGCGGGGCGCCAGCAGCGCAGGGGCCCGGGCGGTTTCCAGTACCGCTATCAGTCCTCCGGCGGCCAGGGTTTCGACCAGTTCGGGGATTTCAGCGACTTCTTCAAATCGATGTTCGGCGGCTCCGAGGGTTTCGGCGGATTCGGCGGCATGCCCGGGGAGGAGCCGCGTTCGCAGCTGGACATGGAGGCCGAGCTGCAGTTGACGGTCGAGGACCTGGTGCGCGGCGGCCACAAGCAGCTTTCGTTCAGCTACCGCGCGGGACGACGCACCGAGACCCGGAACGTCAACGTGAAGCTGCCGCGCGGCCTGCGGGACGGCTCCACTATACGCCTCAGGGGCCAGGGCAGGGAGTCCGGGGGCCGCGCCGGGGACCTCTATCTGAAGATCCGGGTTCTTCCCGACCCGCGCTTCAGGGTCGACGGCGACGACCTCTACGCCGACGTGGACGTGCAGTCCTGGGACGCGGCTCTGGGCGCGGAGATCTCGGTTCCGTCCCCGGACGGCCCGGTGAAAGTGAAGCTTCCGGCGGCCTCCGATACGGGCCGCAAGCTGAGGCTTTCCGGCCGCGGCCTGCCCCGCAAGGACGGCGGACGCGGCGACCTCTACGCGGTCGTCACCATCCGCCTTCCGCACCACCTCTCCCCCCACCAGCTCGACCTCTTCAAAAAGCTAAAAGAGTTAGAATAAGTTTCCCAATCCCCCCTAAAACACGCATGTAGGTTGGACCGGGCGGCGGATAAGCAAAACCGTCGTGAGGGCGAGGCTTGCGCAGCGCCGAACCCGAATGCCGAGCGAGGGAACGGTGTTCCCGAGCGTGTTTTGTGTTCCGCCGGCCGGGACAACCGTAATAAGACGAAACCCCGACGCCCATTCTCAGGGCGCCGGGGTAAGGAGGAGCGTTCCGCGCTGGGCGCGGAGGACTTAGTTGAAGGTCGAGGTGGCTATGTCGAGCGTAGCCGCGTCTATCTTCTTCTGGGTCCTGGCGTTCTCCGCGTTCTTGAACGGGGTGCCGATCTCCTGGAGGAGGCCGTCGCCCTGCACGTAATAGATACCCTTCTGCGTGATATCCTTGACCATCGTGTGCACGGTCCAGCGGAGCTGAACCTGCATGGAGGCGATGGGGTCCTCGTGCGTGCCCACGTTGGCTATCGTGGAATCCGGAACCTCGGAGACCAGGGACACCTTGTAGCCCCAGGCGGTGGTGACGCTGAGCGGCTCGATAGTGACGCCGGTCAGGAACTTGCCCTTGCCCTGGAAGTTGCCGTTATAGGTGTAGTGCACCTGGTAGGTGACCTTTACGACCTGGGAACCATAAGCGTTCTTCATCGAGAACGCGTACTTCTTGGTGGCCGGCTTGCTCCAGCCCTGCAACTGGGTCCAGTGGCTGGTCCCGAAAGGCACGGCGTTGGCGTAGTTCGTGGTGATGTTGACGACCGGCTGGTTCTTCTCGATGATGCCGAAGATCTTCTCCATCAGGTTCACGATCTTGTCCAGCGTGTCGATAGTGCCGTTGATGTCAGGACCGGTCGGCTGCTGGGGGCCGTCGCCGGGCTTCGGCGGGTTGATCTGCGGGCCCGAGGGCGGCTTGGGCAGCTGGTCCGGGGGCGGTATGGTGCCGCCCTTGTCCGAGATCTCCTCTATCATCACGGAGTCCTGGTCAATGGTGAAGTACTTCATGTCCAGGTTCTCCGCTGCGGAGACCCGGCCCGCGAACACCGCGGTGGCGGCTGCGGCAAGTGCTAGCAGTTTCTTCATTTTCGCTTCCTCCTTAGTTAAGTAACCGCAAATCGGAAAATACGATCTCCAGCAGATCGCAGTTTTTTTTAGCAGTTCCGCGCGAGTTCCCCTCAAAAACCATCTTAAGCATACTTCCAATAGGTTCAATTTTGGCGCTGACAATATCAAACCCGGAGGGATATTCCAATGTGCCTGCCTGAAACTTTAAAATTTTTACGTTATTGAAGTGCAATAGAATATCCGAAACCGCCAATGCGGTTTTTTGCGCATAATTATAATGTTTTATGTGCAGGAGCAAACTCATGGATCCTGTGACTTCTTTCACCATTTCACCTTTTAACCGCGAGAAAGAGTCTGCTGATTCTATCTTTACCGATTTGATGAACGCATCATGGAAGAAATTTAACTTCCTTAAAAGCTCGAATATACCTTTTGAGGTTTTCAGCTTTTTCATAAACATTTTGTCTTTTTTACCAACCGGCATTTGCATCCCGGAGCAGGTTCCTGATGGTATTCAAAGTAGTGCTCATGTCCATTTTTGCAGTTCCCATGCTGATGATCCGTGTGAATCTCGGAGGGAGGAGGCTCCGGACATGGGGAACAAGGCTTCTCAGCCGGAGGAACTGCCGGATGCGGGACAGGAGGCAGAGGGACTGGAATTGGAGTCGGAATCGGAACAATTGGCCTGGAGTCTGAAATAGCGCAGGTTTCATTTCCCAAACCAGAATTCCGAGCAAAAACGTCTCCAACAGTTCCTTTCTGCTGGTTAAAAAATGTGATTAGCGGCGCGGCCGCTTTAACGTTTTCCGGCTCTTTCTGGTCCTTCTTCCACGGGCTGGCTATCTCCTCGTAGTAGCCGTCGCCCTGCACGTAATAGACGCTGGTGCCGGTGACTTCCTTCAGAACGGTGGACATCTTCCAGGTCAGTTTGAGCTGCATGGCCGCCACCGGGGACTTGTCGGTGCCCACGTTGGCTATGGTCGAATCCGGCACCTGGGCCGACATGTCGAAGCGGTAACCCCAGCCCACGGTGATAGAGGTGGGGATCACGGCCACGCCGGTCAGGAACTTGCCCACGCCCTTATAGGAGCCGCTATAGGTATAGGAGACCTTGTACTTGCAGTCTATCATCGTGGAGCCGTAGAGATTCGCCGCGTAGAAGCCGTAGACGTAGGTCTTGGGCTTGGTCCACTGGGCCAGCTGGGTGGCGGAGGTCACGCCGTCCGGGTAGGCGGTGGCGTACTTGGTGTCTATGTTGGCCACCGGCTTGCCGTCCTTTACTATCTCCCAGAGCTTTGAGGCTATATTGACTATTTTCTCAACGCTGACCAGAACGCTGTTCAGGTCCTTGGGGGGCTCTTCCTGCAACCGGACATAACTCATGTCCGGTTCTTCCTTCACTTCCTGCAGCGTCACGCGGACGGAGCCGGTGCTGATGATGAAATAGTCCGGGTACTTCTTGGCCCATTCTTTCTGGTAGGCGGTGAATCCTGCGGAATCCTGCGGGGTATCCCTGACCGTGAGGTCCTGGGCTGAGGCCGTCAAGGCGCAAACGAGGACGGTGGCCATCAGCGCGGAGAAGGAGGAGAGGTATTTATACATGCTGTGTACTCCTTTTTCCAGTTCTTACACTTAAAGTATAACCCCGCCAGCAGATATCCATCACCGTCCAAAGGCCCAGGCTCGGCAACTATTTGGGCCCAGACCCTCCTGGGTCCTCTGGGTAAGATAAAAACAATGCAATACATTGTAAATACCGGGGAACTGGCGGAAAGCCCAGCGGAAAACTGCCGGTGCGGCCGGAAGCTTCTAGGTCCTTTGGCCTATGCGAAAAAAAGAGGGCGGACCAGGCGGTCCGCCCTCTTCTTCGGCCGCGGCTGTTTACGCCGCTACCTTCTCCCCTTCCCTGGCGGGAGTCTCGCAGCTCATCTGCGCTATCTGCTGATAGACGCTGAGGCGCCACTTGTACTCCTCCTCGGCCAGCTTGGCGAGGCGGGCGGCCACTTCCGGGTTGCTCTTCTGCAGAGTGCGGAAGCGGTTCTCCCCGTTCATGAACTCGCTCACCGGGATGGTGGGCGGCTTGCTGTCTATGGTCAGAGGGTTCTTCCCCTGGGCCTTGAGGGCCGGGTTGTAGCGGAACAGCGGCCAGCGGCCGGACATGACCGCCTTCTTCTGCTCGTTCATGCCCGCGCCCATGTCGATGCCGTGGGCTATGCAGTGGCTGTAGGCTATGATTATGGACGGACCGTCGTAGGCTTCCGCTTCCGCGAACGCCTTCACGGTCTGGTTATAATCCGCGCCCATGGCTATCTGCGCCACGTAGATGTTGCCGTAGGTCATGCTGATCATGGCCAGGTCCTTCTTCGGGAGCGGCTTGCCGCCGGCCGCGAACTGCGCCACGGCGCCGAGCGGGGTGGCCTTGGACATCTGGCCGCCGGTGTTGGAGTACACCTCGGTGTCCAGCACCAGCACGCGGACCTTCTTGCCGCTGGCCAGCACGTGGTCCAGGCCGCCGTAGCCTATGTCGTAGGCCCAGCCGTCGCCACCCAGTATCCAGACGCTCTTCTTGACCAGGTAGTCGGCCAGCGTGCCCATGCGGGCCGCCTGCTCTCCGCCGGCCGCGAACAGGGCCTTCTTCAGGTCGGCCACGCGGCCGCGCTGCTGCTCTATGCCGGCCCAGTCGGACTGGTCGGCGCTAAGGATGTCGTCCGCCAGCTTGGCCTGGGACTTCAGCGGGCCCTCTTTCATCGCGGTCAGCAGCTCGCGGGCCTCCTCGCCCATCTTGTCGTAGGCCAGGCGCATGCCCAGGCCGAACTCGGCGTTGTCCTCGAACAGCGAGTTGCTCCAGGCCGGGCCCTTGCCGTCCTCGCGGACGCAGTAGGGCGTGGTCGGGAGGTTGCCGCCGTAGATGGACGAGCAGCCGGTGGCGTTGGCCACGCTCAGATGGTCGCCGAACAGCTGGGTCATCAGCTTCACGTAGGGGGTCTCGCCGCAGCCGGCGCAGGCGCCGCTGAACTCGAACAGCGGGCGCACCAGCTGGGAGCCCTGCACGGTGTTGCGGTTGACCTTGGAGGAACCCTGGTCCTTCAGGGACAGGAAGAACTTGAAGTTCTCGCGCTCGGTCTCGCGCAGCGGGAACTGCGGAGCCAGGTTGATGGCCTTCTTGCCGGTCTCCTTGCCGTCCTTGCGCTCCTTGGCGGGACAGTTGTAGACGCAGGCGCCGCAGCCGGTGCAGTCCTCGACGGCGGTCTGCACGGTGAACTTCAGGCCCTTCAGGGCCGGGGCCTTGGCGTCCATCGACTTGAAGGTCTTCGGGGCCTTGGAGAGTTCCGCGCCGTCATAGGCCTTGATGCGGATGGCCGCGTGAGGGCAGACCAGCGAGCAGAAGCCGCACTGTATGCACAGGTGACTCTCCCAGACCGGGGTCTCCAGCGCGATATTGCGCTTCTCGTACTGACTGGTCGCGGTCGGGAACGTGCCGTCCACGGGCATGCGTGACACCGGGAGCTGGTCGCCGCGGAAGGCGATCATCTCGCACAGCGTCTCGCGCACGAACTTCGGGAAGCCCTCGACCTCGCAGGACCTCTTGATCTTGGAGTCGGCCTTGCCCGCCTTCACTTCCTGGATGGCGGCCAGGGTCTGGTCCACGGCCGCGTAGTTCTTGTTGACCACCTCGTCGCCCTTCCTGGAGTAGGTCTTCTTGATCGAGTGCTTGATCGCCTCGATGGCCTCGTCCTTCGGGAGGACGCCGGAGATGCCGAAGAAGGCGGTCTGCATGATCACGTTGATGCGCGCGCCCATGCCGGTCTCCTCGGCGATCTTGGAGGCGTTGATCACGTAGAACCTGAGGTGCTTCTTGACTATGTCCTCCTGGACCTCCACGGGCAGCCTGCCCCAGACCTCGCCCGCGCCGAACGGGCTGTTCAGAAGGAAGATGCCGCCGTCCTCGGCCTTGTCGAGCATCTCGTACTTCTCGAGGAAGCTGAACTGGTGGCAGCCTATGAACCTGGCCTTGTAGACCAGGTAGGGCGTGCGGAGGTAGGACTTGCCGAAGCGGAGGTGGCTGACGGTCATCGAGCCGGCCTTCTTCGAGTCGTAGACGAAGTAGCCCTGCGCGTACTGGCCGGTCTCCTCGCTTATGATCTTGATGGTGTTCTTGTTGGCGCCGATCGTGCCGTCCGAGCCCAGGCCGAAGAAGAGCGCGCGGAAGGTGTCCGCCGGTTCGGTGGTGAAGTTCTCGTCGTACTTCAGGCTGAGGTTCGTGACGTCGTCCACGATGCCCACGCTGAAGCTGTTCAGCGGCTTCTTGGCGGCGAGGTTGTCGAAGACGCCCTTCGCCATGGCCGGGGTGAACTCCTTGGAGCCGAGACCGTAGCGGCCGCCGACTATGACCGGGAGCTCCTTCAGCGCGCCTGCCTTGAAGGCCGAGGCGCAGACGGTGACCACGTCCTGGTAGAGCGGCTCGCCCAGGGAGCCCGGCTCCTTGGTGCGGTCAAGCGCTGCGATGGCCTTGACTGTCTTCGGAAGGACCTTTATGAAGTCCGCCTCGGAATAGGGCCTGTACAGGCGCACCTTCAGCACGCCCACCTTCTCGCCCTTGCCGACGAGGTAGTTGACGGTGTCCTCGACCGTGTCGGCCCCGGAGGCCATCACGACCACGACGCGCTCTGCGTCGGGGGCGCCCACGTAGTCGAACAGGTTGTACTTGCGGCCGGTCAGCTTCTCGAACTGGCCCATGGCCTCCTTGACCATCGTGGGGACGGCGTCATAGAAGCGGTTCACCGCCTCGCGGCTCTGGAAGAAGACGTCGGGGTTCTGGGCGGTGCCGCGCAGGACCGGCTTCTCCGGGTTGAGGCCGCGGGCCTTGTGCTCGGCTATCAGCTTCTCGCTGATCATGCTGCGCATGACTTCGGCGGGGAGCGGCTCCACCATGTTCAGCTCGTGGCTGGTGCGGAAGCCGTCGAAGAAATGCAGGAAAGGCACGCGGGTCTTCAGCGTGGCGGCCTGGGCTATCAGCGCGAAGTCCATGACCTCCTGGGGGTTGGCCGAGGCCAGCATGGCCCAGCCGGTCTGGCGGCAGGCCAGCACGTCGGAATGGTCGCCGAAGATGGACAGGGCGTGGGAGGCCACAGCGCGGGCGGACACGTGGAAGACCGTGCTGGTCAGCTCGCCGGCGATCTTGTACATGTTCGGGATCATCAGCAGCAGGCCCTGGGAGGCGGTGAAGGTGGTGGTCAGCGCGCCGGCGGTCAGGGAGCCGTGCACCGCGCCGGAGGCGCCGCCCTCGGACTGCAGCTCTGACACCAGCGGGATGGTGCCCCAGATATTCTTTTCGCCCTTGGCGGACCAGACGTCGGAAAGTTCGCCCATCACCGAGGAAGGGGTTATGGGATATATAGCAATGACCTCGTTGGTCTTGTGGGCCGTATAAGCCGCGGCCGTATTGCCGTCCATCGCAACTTTTTTATTTGCCATTATAATTGACTCCTTAAGGAAGTATCGCAAAGCTCGTCTAATGAAAGGCGGACCCTACCTAAGGAATAGTATAGCATTTTGGGGTCCTACCGGAGGACGCCGTCCACCAGGCGCCTTATCCCCCTCGGGTTGGCTTCCTGGAGCTCTTCAGGCAGGCCGGGGGCTTCGAATCCCTGGAAACAGACGGGCCGGACATACCTGTAGATGGCGGCAGTCCCGACGCTGGTGAAGAAGCTGTGCGTGGTGGCGGGGTAAGGGCCGCCGTGGTGCAGGCTGGGGCAGGGCTCCAGCCCGGTGGGATAGCCGTTGCAGACAATGCGGCCGGCCTTGCGGCGCAGGGCCCGCAGCAGCGGGGCGCAGCGCCGCAGTTCCCCGGGGATGGCGTGGACGGTGGCCGTAAGGCTCCCCCTCATGCCGTCCGCGGCCTTGAGCATGGCCGCTTCGCTCCTGCAGCGGTAGACCACGGTGGCCGGGCCGAATACCTCCTCGCCGAGCTCCGGCCTGCGGTCTATCAGCGAGACATCGGCGGTAAAGATCCTGCAGACGGCCTTCTTAGGGCCCGCCTCCCCTTCCGGGGCCGCGGCCGCCAGGCGCACGTTCGGTATGGCGGCCAGCCTGGCCGTGCCGCGGTCATAGGCAGCCTGTATGCCGGCGTGCAGCATCGGGGCGGCCGGCACGGCCCTGGCCCTGGCGCAGAGCGCGGCGAGGAAACGGGCGTAGCCGGGACAGTCTGCGGCTATTACCATGCCCGGGTTGGTGCAGTATTGTCCCACTCCGGTATTGAGCGAGCGGGCCAGGCCCTCGGCTATCTCCTCGGGGCGCGAATTCAGGGCGCCCGGCAGCAGGAACACCGGGTTCACGCTGCCCATCTCGGCGTAAACGGGTATGGGAACGGGGCGGGCGGCGGCCGCGTCGGCCAGGGCCCTGCCGCCGACCAGGGAACCGGTGAAGGCGACAGCGGCGGTGAGCGGATGTCTCACCAGGGCCAGCCCGGCCTCGAAACCGGAGGCCTGCAGCAGCGAGAACATCCCGGGCGGCAGGCCGGAGCGGCGCACCGCCTCCGCTATCACCCGGCCTACCAGCTCGCAGGTGCCGGGATGGGCCGGGTGGCCTTTCACTATCACCGGGCAGCGCGCCGCGAAGGCCGCCACGGTATCGGTGCCGGCCACGGAGATGGCGAGCGGAAAGTTGCTGGCGCCGAAGACGGCTATGGGGCCTATCGGCATCATCATCGTCCGCAGGTCGGGCTTCGGCAGCGGCTTCCTGCCCGGGATGGCGCTGTCTATCCTGGCCTGCACCCAGGAGCCTTCGAGGATGAGCTCTGCGAAGACGCGGGCCTGCCCGGCGGTTCGGGACAGCTCCGACCTGAGCCTCTCGTAAGGAAGGCCGGTCTCGAGGTGCGCCCGCTCTATTATGGCCCCGGCGCAGGTTTCCAGGCCGGCCGCGACCCGCTTCAGCATCCCGGCTATCTTTCCGACGGGCATGTCCTGCAGCTCGACGAAGGCCCGCTGCGCCGCCCTGAGGGCGCGGTCGGCCTCGGCCTGGCCCGCCTCGCGGAAAGTCCCGGGGAGACCGTTCCCGGTGGCGGGATCTACGCCGCGGAAGGTCTTTCCCCCGCTTCCCCGGGAGAACGAGCAGCCTATGATATGGGAACCGGTTATCCTGGCCGTATCTTTGCGCATTTGTGAACGCCTCCGCGCCTCCGGCTCGCCCGCCGTGGCGGAATAAGGTGAACTTTGCTTTTTAGTATAATTAACATTACGGAACGCGCGCAACTCTCACTAAGGAGCCTGCCTCTATGCAGAATTCAGCCATCATCAGCGAAGTGGACGCCATAGCCGCCAAGTACGGCGACAGAAAAGGCTCGCTTATCCCCCTTCTGCAGCTGATACAGAGCCGTTTCGGCTACCTTCCCCGCCCGGCCATAGAGAGGCTGGCGGAACGGATGGGCGTGGCCCCCGCCGAGATAATAGCGGTCTACTCTTTCTACGCGCAGTTCCGCACGACTCCGGTGGGCAAGCACCACATCAAGGTCTGCCACGGCACCGCCTGCCACGTGGCCGGCGCCGACAAGGTCAGCTCGGCGCTGCACGAGGAGCTCGGCATAGGCCACGGCCAGACAACCCCCGACGGCGAATTCTCCGTGGAGGACGTGGCCTGCCTGGGCTGCTGCAGCCTGGCGCCCGTGGTCATGGTGCAGGACGAGACCTACGGAGGCATTACGCCGGACAAGG
>JAKAMO010000180.1 GCA_021812825.1 bacterium
AAGATAATTCCCCGGCTCGAGGGCATAGCGAAGGCCCGCAGGAACGTCTCCGTACTGAAGCTGGGGGACTACTACCCGGCCGGCGACGAGCAGTGCCTGGTCTACGAGGCCACCGGCCGCGTGGTGCCCCCGGGCGGCATACCGCTGGACGTCGGTTGCGTGGTCAGCAACGTCGAGACCCTCTACAATGCCGCCTTCGCCCCGCGCCCCGTCACCGAAACCTTCGTCACCGTGAACGGCGCCGTGAAGAAGCCGGCCACCTTCCGGGTGCCCGTTGGCGTGACCTGGCGCGAATGCGTGGAGCATTTCTGCGGCGGCTTCACGGTTAAGGAGGCCGCCTATATCGACGGCGGCCCGATGATGGGCAAGGTGCGTACCGATTTCGACCTGCCGCTCGTGAAGGCTTCCGGGGGCATAGTCGTCCTGCCGAAGGACCACCCGCTTATCGTGAAGAAAGAGCAGGGACGCCCGGTCTTCTCCCGAATAGGGCGATCGGCCTGCGACCAGTGCTCCTTCTGCACCGAGTTCTGCCCGCGCTACCTGCTGGGCCATAACGTGCAGCCGCACCGGGTGATGCGCACCATGCTGTTCTCCGGCGGGCCGGAGCATAAGCTGCACAGCCAGTACGGCCTGCTCTGCTGCGAATGTTCCCTCTGCTCCCTCTACGCCTGCCCCGAGAACCTGAACCCGCGCGAGGCCTGCGTGGCGGCCAAGTCCGACCTGCGCGAGGCGAAGATAGGCTTTAAGAACTCGCAGCTCAACACCGGCCGCAGGCCGGAGGCCCACCCGGTGCGCGACTTCCGCAAAGTGCCCGTCTCCAAGCTGGTGAGGCGGCTCGGACTCGAAGACTACAATAAGGACGCCCCCTGGAGCGGCGCAGCCTATAAGCCGGCGCGCGTCAGGATACTGATGAGCCAGCATATCGGCGTTCCGTGCGCCCCCTCGGTCCGGGAAGGCCAGCGGGTGGAGAAAGGCGCGGCGGTGGGGGACTTGCCTCAGGACAAGCTGGGCTGCCCGGTGCACGCGAGCATAGCGGGCACCGTTACCAGGGTCAACGAAAAATACGTGGAGATAACCGCATAAGGTCGCCTATGTTAAACGCTATCGGCGGAGTTGAACTTTCGAGCGTGGCCAAGGGGCTGGAGACGGCCGACGCGATGCTGAAGACGGCCGCCGTGAAGCTCGCTCTTTCCCGCTCCATCTGTCCCGGCAAATACGTCATCCTGGTCTCCGGCGAGGTGGGGGACGTCAACGCGGCGGTGGAGGCCGGCTCCTCCAAGGCCGCCCACGCGCTGGTGGACAGTTTCGTCATCCCCAACATCCATCCGGAGGTTTTTCCGGCCATAGAGGGCACCACGGTGGTCGAGGGACTGGAGTCCCTGGGCATCATAGAGTCTTTCTCCGTCTCGGCCCTGATAGAGGCCGCGGACGCGGCCGTGAAGGCCGCCCCGGTGAAGCTGCTGGAGATACGCCTGGCCATGGCGCTGGGGGGCAAGGCTTTCGTCACGCTGACCGGCCCGGTGGCCGCCGCGGAGACAGCGGTCGGAGCGGGCGCCGCGGTGGTGGCCAAGCGCGGCCTGCTGGTGGAGAAGGTGGTCATCCCGCAGCCCCGTGAGGAGCTGCTGCGGGAGATGATCTAGCCTATATTTGTATAATCCTTTTATAAATAACAAGCCCAAGGAGACCGTTATGGCGTCCACGAACAGAACCCCGATGATAGCCGGCAACTGGAAGATGCACCTTACCTCCGGGGAGGCCGCCGACCTGGCCGCCGCCATAAAGAAGGGCCTGGACCCGGACCTGAAGCACGAGGTGCTGCTGGCTCCTTCCTTCACCAACCTTCACGCCGTGCACGCGGCGCTTTCGGGCTCCAGGATATTCCTTTCCTCGCAGGATGTGGCCTGGGAGGAGAAGGGCGCCTTCACCGGGGCCGTGTCCCCGTCGCAGATAAAGGACGCCGGCTGCACGCACGCGATCATCGGCCACAGCGAGCGCCGCAAGATCTTCCTCGAGACGGACGAGGTCGTCAATAAGAAGATGAAGGCCGCCATAAAGGCCGGCATAGCGCCCGTGCTCTGCATAGGCGAGACGCTCGAGGAGCGCGAGAGCCAGAAGACCTACCGCGTGCTCGAGACCCAGCTCAACGGCGCCTTCGCAGGCATCACCGCCGCCGAGGCCGCCAAGGTCGTCATAGCCTACGAGCCCGTGTGGGCCATAGGCACCGGCAAGACCGCCACCCCCGACCAGGCCCAGGACGCCCACGTTTTCGTCAGGAAGCAGATGGAGCGCATCTACGGCAGGGAGTACGCGGAGGCCGTGCGCATACTTTACGGCGGCTCGGTCAAGGCCGACAACGTGGACGAGCTGATGGCGCAGCCGGACATCGACGGCGCGCTGGTAGGCGGCGAGAGCCTGAAGGCCGACAAGTTCGGCCGCGTGATACATTACCAGCCCGTGTTCAGCAAGTGACGGATTAGTCCGTCATCCCGGAGAAAGCCGGGACCCGGATAAGGGGACATTCGGCCGAATGAACGAAAAATTGCTCAAGGAGATAGTGGAGGACCTGAAGCTCCGTCAGGAGCGTTCCTCCATGCCCGTCCCCGTGGGCGTCTCCAACAGGCACGTGCACCTGACAAAAGAAGATTTTAAGACGCTTTTCGGCGCGGAAGCCGACGATACGCGGCTCAAGCCGGTGAAGCAGCCGGGGCAGTACGCCTGCAACGAGCGGGTGACGGCCGAGGGGCCGAAGGGGGCCATCAAGGACGTGCGGATGATAGGCCCGTACCGGAAGTACAGCCAGGTGGAGGTCTCTCTCGGCGACGCGCGCAGGCTGGGCGTGGAGCCGCCGATACGCGACTCCGGCAAGCTGGAGAACTCCCCCGGCATAAAGCTGTCAGGGCCGAAGGGCTCGGTGACGATAAAGCAGGGCGTGATATTGTCCAAGCGCCATATCCATTTCAACGTCAGGGAAGGCGCCGCGTACAAGGTGAAGGACGGCCAGGAAGTGCGGGTGCTCTGCGGCAGGGGCACCGAGCGGGAGACCATCTACGAGCGCGTGCTGTGCCGCGTCTCGGACGCCTACTCGCTGGAGCTGCACCTCGACGTGGAAGAGGCCAACGCCGCCGGCCTGCGCAACGGCGACGCGGCGTACATAGTGTGATTTTGGTAATTTAGTTTAGTTCGACTGGAGGACAAAATGGAAGCACTCGGAATGATAGAGACCAAGGGCCTCGTGGCCTGCGTGGAAGCGGCCGACGCCGCGGTGAAAGCCGCCAACGTGAAGATAGTCGGCTACGAGAAGATCGGCTCCGGCCTCGTCACGATCCTTTTCAGGGGCGAAGTGGCCGCCTGCCGCGCCTCCTGCGACGCCGGCGCCGCCGCCGCCCAGAAGGTGGGAGAGCTCGTCAGCGTGCACGTGATACCCCAGCCGCACGGCGACCTCGAGGGCAAGCTGCCGATAAGCGAAGCCAAGAAGAAGTAAGCCCGCGCGGACAGGGCCGCCCCCGTTCGCGGAACGGGGCGGCCCGGATACCGCACTTTTTCCGGAGGTCATATGCTATTCGCACGAGTAGTGGGGAACGTGGTCTGCACGCGCAAGGACGACAAGCTCGTCGGGACAAAGCTGCTGATGGTCCAGCCGGTCGGGCTGGACGACAAGCCGCGCGGCAACACCCTGGTCGGCATAGACGCCGTGGGCGCCGGCACCGGCGAGCTGGTGCTGCTGGTGCAGGGCTCAAGCGCCCGCCAGACCTCTAAGACCGAGAACACCCCGGTGGACTGCACCGTCTTCGCTATCGTCGACACGATAGAGAAGGACGGGAAGATCGTCTTCAAGAAATCCGTGAACAGGATGGAGCAGTAGGTCATGGCCATATCCGAAGAGGACCTGAAGAAGATAGTGGCCGAGGTGGTCCGCAACCTCGGCGACGCGCCCGCCCCGGCCGCTCCGGCCTCCTCCTCCGGCGGGCCGGTGTTCGATTCCGTGGACGAGGCGGTGGCCGCCGCGTCCAAGGCCCAGCCGGTCTTCCAGGACCTGGGGCTCGCGGCTCGCGAGAAGATCGTTTCCGCCATCCGCGAGACCTCCCGCGCCAGCGCCCGCCGCTGGGCCGAGGCCGCCGTGGCCGAGACCGGCATGGGCCGCGTGGCCGACAAGGTGCTGAAGAACCTGGTCTGCGCGGACAAGACCCCCGGCGTGGAGGACCTCCGCGCGCTGGCCGACACCGGCGACAAGGGCCTGGCACTGGTCGAGTTCGCTCCCTTCGGAGTGGTAGCCGCTATCACCCCTTCCACCAACGCCGTGGCCACCATCATCAGCAACGCCATCGGGATACTTTCCGCGGGCAACTCGGTGGTCTTCTCGCCGCACCCGGCCGCCAAGGACTGCGTTGCCGACGCCGTGCGCGCGCTGAACCAGACCATAATCTCCGCCGGCGGCCCGGCCAACCTCGTCGCCACGATAGATC
>JAKAMO010000181.1 GCA_021812825.1 bacterium
CTGGTCGTTGTCGTGGTAGCCGCGGGTGATGTTGGGCCCCATCACGGCGATCTCCCCCTCCTCGCCGTGCTTCAGGTCCTTGCCTTGTTCGTCGAGTATGCGTATCTTGACCCCGGGGATGGCCTTGCCTACCGAGCCGTGCTTACGCGCCTTCGGAGGTGTTATCGTCACTACGGGGCTGGTCTCGGTGAGGCCGTAGCCCTCCAGGATATGGAGGCCGAAGGCCTTGTTGAAGTGGCTGACGATGGTGTGGTTGAGCGGGGCGGCGCCGGAGAGGCAGAGGCGCACCTTCCTGAGGCTCCAGAACTTGAGGAAGAACTTCTTCAGACCCTTGGCCTCCTTGGCCAGAACGCCGTAGATCTGCGGCACCGCTATCATTATCGTAACGCCTTCCCGCCCCATCGCCTGCAGCCACGGCTTGGGCGGGGTGATGCTCTTGACGATGAGGGTCTTAGCGCCGAGCAGGATGGGGGTGATGACGTTGCCGGTCCACGAGAAGGTGTGGAACATCGGCAGCAGGGCCATGAACACGTCCTTGCGGGTGGGTTCGAGCGTGGCGATGGCCGCCTTGGAGTTCTCTATCATGTTGTGGTGCGTCAGCAGCACGCCCTTCGGGTGGCCGGTGGTGCCCGAGGTGTAGAGGATGGTGGCCAGGTCGTGCTCGTCGGCGGCGGACTGCTGGGTCTGCGGGTGGTAATGCGCCTTCTTCAGGTAGCTCCAGAAGTCGGCGACGCCTTCCAGGCCGCAGAAATCGGCCGAGACGATGAACTTGAGCCCCGGGAGGTCCTTGCGCACCCTGGTGTAGTTCTTGACGAACTCCTTCTCGGTGACGACGCCCTTGCAGGCGGAGTTCTCCAGTATGTAGGAGATCTCCTCGCCTTTGGAGACCAGGTAGTTTATCGGCACGGCCACCGCGCCCAGCTTGGCCATGGCGAAATAGGAGATTATGAACTCCGCAGAGTTGCGCAGCACTATCGCGGCGCGGTCCCCCTTCCGGAGGCCCAGCTGCCAGAACATGTCCGCCGCGCGGTCCACTGAGAACAGCACCTCGTGCCAGGACATGCGCTTGTCGCCGGTGACGTAGGCTGTGTCCTCCGGGTGCCTTTCCGCCGTTTTGGCGAGGCAGGAGTAAAGGTTCCTCGGTTCGGTCATCTTATAGGCCCTCCGTGTTTTGGGAAAATTGTAAACAATAAACGCGCTCGCGGCAACGGAACGTTATTTCTTCTCCCTGAAGCGGTTCGCTTCCTGCTTTTGCAGGGCCCCCGTGGCCTTGACTTTGATCACTATCTCCACGCGGCGGTTGGCCGCCTGGTGCTCGGGTGTGTCGTTCGGATAGAGAGTGTTGTACTCGGAGTAGCCGGCGGCCGAGAAGCGGTCCTCCCGGTTGCCGTTCTCCGTGAACAGCTGGATGAGGCTAAGGGCGCGGTAGAGCGACAGTTCCCAGTTAGAGGTGTAGTCCCCCCCGTAAAAGACTGGGGTATTGTCGGTGTTGCCCTCCACGACCACTCCGTACTCCGGAGGGAGGTTCTTTATGACGTCGGAGAGCCTGGTCAGCGTGGGTACGACGTTGGCCCTCAGTTTTGCGGAGCCCAGGCCGAACATGACGGAGGACTCCAGCGACAGGCGCACCGAGTCCTTGGCCGCCTCTATCTTGGCGGCGTCCTTCAGCTCCGGGTCGGCCGCGAGGCTGGCGGCGACCTGCGCGGCCATCAGCCTGCCCTGGTTGGTCTCGACGTTGGTCTTGTAGGCGAGGAACAGGCCGTAGAGCAGCAGGAAGAAGATGCAGAGCGTCGTCATCATGTCCACGTACGGGACCATGTAGCGCAGCTGCGTCTCGCTGAGGTTGAGCTTCTTCTTCCCGCCCTTGTGGCCTCCTGCGTTCATTTGAGTTGCGCCTTTATCTCGATCCGCCTGTTCAGCGCGCGGTGTTCTTCGGTGTCGTTGGGGTAAAGCGGCGTGGAAGGCCCGTAGGCCTTGGCCACCAGCTTCTCCGGCGGCACCACCTTCTCGCGGGTCAGCAGGTGCACCACCTGTACCGCGCGCGCGGCCGAAAGCTCCCAGTTGGAGGCGTACGGCCCGTCGCCGGAGGCCCGCGCGAAGGCCAGCTCCCAGGTGCGCATACCAGGCGGCGGCAGCTGGTGTATGGGCACGTCGTCGGTGTGGCCTTCTATGGCGACCTTGCCCGGGTACTGCAGGATCAGCTGGCCGAGGCGGCGGACTATGGGCTTGGCCTCCTCGTTGAGTTTCGCCTTGCCGCTCTCGAAGAGCAGCGACTCGGGCAGCGTGATGTCCAGCTCGCGCCGGTTGACCGCGATGCCGGCGATGTCCTTGAGCTGCCGGCCGTCGTCGAGCTTGGTCGCGCCGACGGCCGCTTCCTTGGATTCCGCCGCTTTCTCCGCCTTGTTCTCGCGGTCGTAGACGGCGTCGCTGATGTCCGAGTTGTAGTCTGCCTGCTCCTCGTCGGACATAGTCTTGCGGGCCTGGAGCATGGCCCCGTAGAAGAGCAGGATGAAGAAGATGGTCAGCGTCGTGATGAAATCGGCGTACATCGTCAGCCAGACGTGTTTCGTGCGCGATTTTTCGGCCTGCTTGATCGCCATGGTCTTGCGCCCCGCGCCGGGGTCAGTTCCTGCCCCTCGCGGACTGCGCCAGGATCATCTCGAGTTTCTGCTTCACGGTGGCTGGCGCGACCTCCTCCTTGATGCAGACGATGCCCTCGGTGACCACTTTCTTCAGCAGCATCTCGTGCGCGGTGTAGATCTCCAGTTTGCCGGCCACGGGCAGCGCCACGAAGTTGGCGAAGAAGATGCCGTAGAACGTGGTGATGGCCTTCGCCATCGCGTTGCCCATGCCCTTGGGGTCGCCGAGGAAGCGCAGCAGGCCGAGCACGCCGATCAGCGTGCCGAGCAGGCCGTAGATCGGGGCGTAGGTGGCCATCGCCTCGAAGAGGCGCTGCACCTGCGCGTGGCGGTCGGCGGTGCCCTGCATGTCCTGCTCGAGGTGCTGGGAAATATCGTCCTTGGTCCAGTCGTTTACCAGCATGTTGACGCCGGACCTGATGAAGGGCATGTCGTCGTCCTTAAGCAGTTCCGGCAGGGCGTCCACGCCGCGCTGGTGCGCCTCGGCCGCCAGTTCCGACATCCGGTC
Source organism: bacterium (assembly GCA_021812825.1). The sequence continues at coordinate 3,148 of JAKAMO010000181.1, forward strand.
CACTATTACCTTCGCCTCGATATGCTTCGGCGGGAAGAGCAGCAGTTTGAAACCGGTCGGGATCTTCTTGAACACCCTGAACGGGTAGGTCATCAACGTAGAGGCGAAGGTTCCGCCAAGCACGAAGAGCAGCGAAGCCTTGTCCATCAGGATGTTGAGGATCTGCGCGTCGTAAAGGATGATCGTGACGGCCGTCAGGCCTATGCTGAGACCGAATATGGTTCCAAAATCCATCTTGTGCGACCTCCTGTGTTGTCCGCGTTACCGGCAGCGGCCCGCGCGCTGGCGCGGACCGCGTCCAAGTCTCAGGGCATAGGTATCAGCAGTTTCATGCCCTTCTCGAGCCGGTGGGGATTCTGCAGCTGCGGGTTCGCGGCCCAGATCTTCTCCCACTGGTTCAGATCGTTGTAGTACTTTATGGCGATCTCCGCCATCGTTTCTCCTGGCTGCACTATGTGCACCAGATAACGGCCGCCCCGGGCGCAGGGGCCGTCGCCGAAGAAACAGTCCAGCACTGCGGCGACGTCCGGCCCCGTGCCTAGCGTGGCGGTGGAGACCGGGACTTCCGGCGTCGGCGCGTTCCCGTCCAGTTCCGCAAGCAGCGAGAGGACCTTGACGTCGCGGCTGTCGGGGAAGATCGCCGAGGCCCGCTTCAGCGCCTCTTTGGCCGCCAGGTTATCCCCTGCCCGCAGGGAATCCTTGGCCTTGATGACCAGGCAATGCCCGAGTATCTCGCGGGCGCGGGAATCCTTCGGATACCGGCGCACCGCGCCCGAGAAGAAATCGATGGCCCGCTCCAGCCTTCCGGTCAGAAAGAACGTGGTTCCCCGGTCGAGCGCGTCCTGCGCGGCCAGCGCGGGAGGCAGCGCCGCCAGGGCGGCAAGCAGCAGCGGCCTAAGGTTTGGCACCCTGTTCCCCTCCCAACTTCTGTTTGGCCTCGGAGACGTCAAGCCCCAGCGCCGAGAACTTCTCCGGGTAATGGGGATCGTCGGCGTTCTCCCACGAATCGCCCAGGTCCACGTTGTGGCAGATGGCCACCATCAGCCGCCCGCGATCATCGTAGATGCCGCGCCACTTGGCCTGGTATCCGTCCTTCTCGTACGTGCGGCCGCTATACAGGTACTGCGCTCCCGGTACCTGGTAGCGGTCGTCGAGATCGAATACCGTGTGGAAAATCGGATCGTCGTTGGCGATGTCCACGATCGGCCGCCCGGGAAGCACCTTCTTCATCGTGTATTCGAACACCTCCCACTCGTTGGTCCCGTGGAAGTCGTCGCACATGAAGAAGCCCCCGCGGTAGAGGTACTCGCGCA
>JAKAMO010000182.1 GCA_021812825.1 bacterium
ACCCAGCCATGATCAGGACAAAGAAAACCAAACGCAAATTGGCGAAGTTCCTGAAGGAAAAAGGGCTGCCGGCGCCGGAGTGGCTGGGAACGCCGGCGAAGCCGGCCCGTCTCAAGAGGGAGGGCGGCGGCTACGCCGAGACTCTGGCGGCCGCCAACAAGCTGATTGACCAGCGGCGCTACGTCTCGGCGGCGGTGCGGTTCTCGGTGCTGGTGGGACAGTACCCGAAGATCAGGCGGCCCTGGCAGGGCTACGCCGTGGTGCTGGAGAAGCTGGGAGCCTTCAAGTCGGCCGCGAAGGCGGTGGACAAGGCGGTCCAGCTGGCGGAATACGACCCGCCGGAGACCATCGAGATGATGAACAAATACAAGGCCGAGCTGGAGGCCAGGCCTCCGGTGGAGTACAAGCGCGCGCCCAAGCTCAACGAGATGCTGAAAGGCAGGTACCTGCTCTTCGCCGGCTTCAGCTATAACCACACCGAGACCGACGCCGTGTCCATGCTGAACTCCAGGGTGGGCAAGTTCCTGACCAACAGGATAGACGTCGGCGCGTCCTTCTCCTATACAGGCGGCAACGAAAGTTCCGACTTCAACGGCGTCGGCGCCGGAGTATCCGGCCGGTACAGCAAGCCGCTGCCGGTGGCGATGCCGCTGAACCTGACTAGCGCGGCCAGGCTGGAATACCAGCCGGCTCCGGACAACAACCTCGCCACCGTCCTGTCCCCGGGCCTCAGCTACATCCTGCCCGACGGCTCGCTGGACCTGTACCTGGATTTCTCGCTGACCGGCCCGTACAAGGGGACTCAGACCCTTTCGCTGGGCTACACCGTCTATTTCGGAGGCACCGGCAAATGAAAAGGACACTGACGCTGACTTTACTGCTCGGCGCCGCTCTGGCGGCCCGGGCGCAGGCGGCCCCGCAGGACGCTCTCAAGGTCTTCTCCGGGGGGCTGGACAAGACCTATTTCACCGGCGCTTCGCTGGCCGGCGACGGCCATCCGGTGGTGGAGGCGACGGCGGCCTACGAGGCGCTGCCGGCCTCGGGCCGGGAGGAACAGGCCGGCAAGGCGCTCGCGGCTTGGCGCGACGCCTCGGGCGGGATATCGGCGCTGCTGTCGGTCAGGTTCGGCGGCGGCGGGGAGCTCTGGCTGCTCAAGAAGGACGGACCGGCCAAGCTGGACGAATGGTCCGATTCCAGGCTGCCCTTCTCGCGCTCCGAGAGGCGCGGCTCCGACCGCTTCTTCGGCTATGTCGGCGGACAGTACCTGCACGGCAGCGGCGATATCGACAGCACCACGGCCTTCAACGGCAAGCTGGGCAAGACGCTGCTGGGCGGCCGCTACGACGCGGCGCTGATATTCGGCCGCTCCAAGACCGGCGACGTGGCTACCACCACGTACGGTCTGACGGGGCGGGCCCTGTTCCCGCTCGGTCCGCGCCTTGGGTGGAACCTCGGCGCCAGCCTGACCAGGGTGACGGCCTCCTCCGGGGACGGCGTCACCAATGTCGCCGCGCTGGGCGGAGTCAGCCTCTTCCTGCCAGGCGGCAGCTTCGACGTCACGCTGGCGATGGGCAACCACAGCGTCTACTCCCTGATGCTGGGCTACACCATCTACCTGTCCCGGAAATAACCGGCCCTCGCGGCGCCAGGAAAAAGAAGTGCCCCGGCCTGCGCCGGGGCACTTCTTTTATGACGCGCGGCTGAAGGCTATTTGCCGGCGAGCTGGCCGCAGGCTCCGGCTATGTCGTCGCCCAGGCTCTTGCGGACGGTGACCTCGAAGCCGTAGGTCTCCATGAGCCCCGCGAAGACCTTCACCCGGTCCTTGGCCGGCGTCCTGTAGGGGCAGCCGGTGCGGTTGTAGGGGATCAGGTTTATCGTGAAGTACTTGGGCGCGGCCACCGAGCGCAGCCAGGAGTTGAGCTTGGCCGCCTGCGAGCGGCTGTTGTTCACGCCGTCCATCAGCACGTATTCCACGAACACGCGGCGGCGCGTGCTGAAGATGTAATCGTTGAGCGCCTTGGCCAGCTGGGACAGCGGGTACTGCCTGTTCAGCGGCACCAGCTCGTTGCGCAGCGCGTCCTCGGAGGCGTGCAGCGAGATGGCCAGGTTGCACTGCGGAAAGTCCTTGGCGAAGCGCCGGATGCCCGGGACGTGGCCGGCGGTGGAGACGGAGATGTGGCGCTGGCCCAGCCCTATCCGGTCCGGGTCGGTCATGACCTTTATGGCCTCGCCCACGGCGTCGTAGTTGTAGAAAGGCTCGCCCATGCCCATGAAGATCACGTTGCCTATCTTCTGGCCGCGCTCTTTCCTGAGCCAGGCGCCGGCGGCCAGGAACTGGTCGGTTATCTCGTCGGGGGAGAGGTTGCGCTTCAGGCCCTTCTTGCCGGTGGCGCAGAACGGGCAGCGCACCGGACAGCCCACCTGCGTGGAGACGCAGAGGCTCCATTTCTCCGGCAGCAGGTTCAGCAGCACCGTCTCGATCTTGCGGCCGTCCTTCAGGCCGAAGAGGAACTTGACCGCGTCGCCCTTGGCGGAAACCTGAGCCTCCAGCTGCTCTACGGAATGGAGGTGGAACTCGCCGGCCAGCTTCTCCCTTAACGGCGCCGGGAGGACCGTGACCTCGTCCCAGGAGGCGGCCAGGCCGCGGTAGACCGCGTCGCGCACCTGCTTCATGCGGAAGGCGGGCAGGCCGCTCTTCTCCAGGAACGCCGAAAGCTTCTGGAAGTCCATACTAAGATTATCGCAAATATGCCGCCGGGAAAAAACAGGGCCCGCCGCTGGGCGGGCCCTAGATGCCGGGCGGGAGCCTCAGATGGGGCACATGGCGGCCGCGGGGCCGTCGCCGCAGTCCACCACCTGGGGGGCCAGGACCGGGCGGAATACCTGCACGAAGATCTCCCTGTTCAGCGTCTTCAGCGCGGCCTTGTAGTCGTAGAAATAGGAACCGTGCCAGGCTTTCACGTTGCGTATCTTGAAAAGGTCGCGCTTCGCGTCGTCGCGTTTCTGCTTGTCGTGGAGGATGAGGTCTATCAGCCTGGGCTCCACGTTCTCTACCGCGGCGTCCGCCTGGTAGTTGGTGTCGGCGGCGGGTATGGCGTTGGAGAAGGAATCGCGCATGGCCCAGATATTGCTCCAGACGCCCACCACGGACGGCTTGCGGACCTTCCTGACCAGGCCGGTCTTCAGCGCCTCGAAGCGCAGGAAGAGCCCGACCACGGGGTTAGAGGGCACGAGCGGCGAGCCCACCGTGATCAGCTTGGCTATGCGCACGTCCGGCCGCCTTTTGCCCACCTTGTGGAGGGCCGTGTGAGCGAGAACCGAGCCCCAGCTGTGGGCCAGGATATAAATGGGCCTGCCGGAGTCCTTGTATTTGTCGTAGACCTCGATGATCCTGGCCTGCAGCCTGCGCACCGTCTTGCGCGTGTCCCCGGGGTCCCTGGACCAGGCGAAGGGGATGACCACCACGTCGTGTTCCGCGTAGCCCGGCAGCTCCTGCAGCTTGAGCTCCAGATAGTTGTCAGGCAGGCGGACCACGGCCCGCTCCGCTTCCAGCCCGGCCTCGTCCTCTTCGGGGAAGAAGTAGCGCGCGTCGTAGCCGGCCCCGGCCTGGTCCTCCTCCGTTATATCCTTATGCGGGAAGATCCGGCGGACGAACTTCAGGAAGTTTCCCAGGTCGGCCGACCCCCAGCCTATCTCCGAGAATTTGAGGCCGGGCAGCGTTATGACCACCGGGTCCAGGCCGTTCACCTGGGTCAGCACTCCGGCCAGCGGGGGCGGGGGCGGGGTCAGGTCCAGGTCCGAGGCCAGGCCGGCTATGTCGGCCGCGCGGACGGAGTTCAGCTCCAGGGCGCCGGAGCGGCCGCAGAGCAGGAGGGGCAGGGCTAAGAAGAAAAGCGCAGGTTTCAGCATTTTCATATAATATAGTTACACTTTACCGGCTAAATCTAGCAGATGTATTGACGGTTGTCAACTGATATCGGTCAACCCGGCGGATGAAAAAGAACTACGACTTTAAACGCTTCGCGGCCTTCCTGGCCCTTAATTTCTGCCTCTCGCTGGCGGTCTCCTCCTTTTTCCTATTCTTCGCCGGCCGGCATCCGCTGGAGCTGGCCTTCGCGGCGGTGGCGCTGGTCTCCAACACGCTGACGCTCTGCGCCGCGGTCTCCCTCCCGGCGCTGCTGCTGTTCTGGCTGGGCCGCGGCCCGCTGCTGCCCGGGGCGCTGCTGGGGCTGTTCCAGCTGCTGCTGGTGACCGACGCCGGGGTCTACAAGATCTTCAAGTTCCACCTGAACTCGATGGTGGTCAACCTGGTCCTGACCCCGGGCGGCCTGGACTCCCTTGAGCAGGGCTGGGGGATGAAACTCTTCTACGTTCTGCTTTCGGTTTCCATGCTGGCGGCCCAGCTGCCGCTGTGGAGGCTGTCGGAGAAG
>JAKAMO010000045.1 GCA_021812825.1 bacterium
GGCCCGGCCCTGGCCGGAATCCCGCTGCTTCTCGATGCAGAGCTCCCCCGACCAGGACACGATAAAGATCACTTTCGCGACGAAGGGGAAGTTCACGGAGCGCATGGCCCGGGAACTGGCGCCCGGTAAGGTTGTCTGCGTAAAGCTGCCTTACGGCGACCTGTTCTCTTCCGGGGAGGACGAGCGCAGGTCGGTCTTTGTCGCCGGGGGGACCGGCATCACGCCCTTCCTCTCGCTGTTCACGTCCGCGGCTTTCTCGGCTTACAAGGAGCCCCGGCTCTATTTCGGAGTGCGGAACCCCTCCCATCATCTGTACGCGGCCGACCTGGAAAAGGCCGGAGCCGGAAACCCTTCGTTCCGGCAGACCCTCCTGAACGAGGAGAAGGACGGCCGGCTGGATATACAGAAGATCTTCGCCGAGAACGGGCCTGCCGCGGTATATTTTATTTCCGGCCCGCCGGCCATGATCAAGAGCTTCAAGGCGCGGCTGGCGGCCGACGGCGTTCCGCCCGGGAATATCCGCACGGATGATTGGGAGTGAGCGGCAGCGGCGCCGGGACGGGGCGGAAGCGTCTGCCTGCCTGCCTTGCGGAATGCCGGACTACGCGGTCTACTTCTTCGACAGCTTTTTTAAGGTGCTTTGATGAACTTCGAGAAAAAAACCACACCGATCCACGGCTGTTTCGAATTGCAGCCTGTCGTGCGCAAGGACGCCAGGGGCTCTTTCGTGAAAGTGTTCCACGCGCCTGAATTCAAAAAGCTGGGTCTGGAGACGGATTTCCGCGAGGAGTACTATTCGGTCTCGCGGAAGGGCGTGCTGCGCGGCCTTCACTTCCAGGAGCCGCCGGCGGCGCTTATCAAGCTGGTCTTCTGCATAGAAGGGGAAGTGCTCGACGCGGTGCTGGACCTGCGCCGGAAGTCCCGGACCTGCGGTAAAGCCTTCACCCTGAAGCTGAGCGCCGGGAAAGCCAACATGCTGTACATCCCGGAGGGCTGCGCGCACGGCTTTTACACGCTTTCTTCCCGGGCCGTGATGGTCTACAGGACCTCCGCGGTGTACAGCCCGGTGAACGACAAGGGGGTGCTCTGGAGCTCCGCCGGCATAAAGTGGCCGTCGAGGCGTCCGCTGCTGTCGCCGCGCGACGCCGGCTTTCCGGAGTTGAGAGATTATGCGTCTCCGTTCTGACGGCTGCATGGGAACTCTGACGATGCCTGACGAGATCGCGAAAGCGGATATCTTCGCCCTGCTGGCGCGCCTATGGAGACTGCTGCCGGCCAGGCGGCGGCGCCAGTTCCTGCTGCTGCTGGGGCTGATGCTCGTGAGCGCTTTCGCCGAGGTGGTCAGCCTGGGCGCCATCCTGCCTTTCCTGGCCGTAATTACCACCCCCGGTAAGGTCTTCTCTTACAAACTCGTCGCCTCCGCGGCCGCGGCGTGCGGCATAACCGAGGCTGGCCAGTTGGTGCTTCCCCTCACCGTCGCTTTCGCCGTCGTTTCTCTGGGCGCGGGGCTTATCCGGATACTGGTACTGTGGGCCAGCACGCGCCTGACGGCTTCCAGCGGTTCGGAGCTCAGCATCGAGGTTTACCGCCGTACGCTGTACCAGCCTTACCAGGTGCACATCGCCTCCAACAGCAGCGAAGTCATTAACGGCATAACGAACAAGGTCAACGGCGTCGTTTTTGGCGTCGTGCTGCCGATGCTGGCCTTGTTGAGCTCCGCCCTGGTGCTGGTGGCGGTCATGGCCGCGTTGCTGGCTATAGACCCGCTGGTGGCGACTATCGCCACGGCAGGTTTCGGCGCCAGCTATGCCCTGATCACGCTGTTCTACCGACGCCGCCTTCGCCGTAATAGCGCGCGCATAGCCCGGGAGCAGACCCAGGTGCTTAAGGCCCTGCAGGAGGGACTCGGAGGGATCCGCGACGTGCTGTTGGACGGGGCCCAGCCTGTATATTGCGAGATCTACCGCAAAGCGGATGTCCCTTTCCGGCTGGCGCAGGGAGACAACTCCTTCGTGGGCCAGGGCCCCCGGTACGCCATAGAAGCCGTCGGTATGGTGCTTATCACGGTACTGGCCTTCGGCCTGAGCCGCCAGCCCGGGGGCGTAGCCGCGGCTTTCCCGGTACTGGGCGCGCTGGCGCTCGGGGCGCAGCGCCTGTTGCCGGCGTTGCAGCAGATCTATAACGCCTGGACGAGCATGGCCGGCAACCAGGTACAGCTCTCCGACGTGGTTGAGATACTGGAACGCCCTATCCCGCCTGAAGCGCTTCAGCCTGTCCCCGCTCCGCTCGCTTTCGTCAGGGAGCTCCGTTTCGAGAAGGTCAGTTTCCGGTACGCTCCTGGCGGGCCCCTGGTATTGTCCGGGCTGGATGTCTCCATCCCGAAAGGCGCCAGAGTCGGGTTGATCGGCGCTACCGGCAGCGGAAAAAGCACCGCCGTGGACCTGCTGATGGGGCTGCTGCTCCCGACCGGCGGCCGGATACTCGTGGATGGAACGCCGCTGGCCGACGCCGGGATCAAGGCCTGGCAGCGGACGATCGCGCACGTGCCGCAGTCCATTTACCTGGCGGACGCCAGTCTCGCCGAGAACATAGCGTTCGGCGTTCCTCCGCCGGCTGTGGACATGGCCCTCGTAAAGCGGGCCGCGCGTCAGGCGCAGATAGCGGATTTTATCGAGTCCGGGCCTGAAGGCTACGACGCCGTGGCGGGGGAGCGCGGCGTGAGGCTCTCCGGCGGCCAGCGCCAGCGCATCGGGATAGCCAGAGCCCTTTATAAACGCGCTTCGGTGCTTATCCTGGACGAAGCCACCAGCGCGCTTGACAGCGCCACGGAACAGGCCGTCATGGACTCCATAGACGCGCTTAAAGGCGGCTTGACCGTTATTATGATCGCCCACCGCGTAACCACGCTCAAACGATGCGATTTCATCCTTCAGCTGGATGCCGGTCGCCTGCTCGCCAAAGGAACTTACGACGAGATGCTGGCCAGGAACCCCGACTTCCTCAAGTCCGCGCAAGGAACTCCGGCGGCGGCCCGGGAGGAGGCGGATGGGAACTGATATCCCGCGGAAACCGCTGGTCAGCATAGGGTTGCCCACCTACAACCGCCCGGGGCCGCTCAGGCGCGCGCTGGAGGTAGCTCTGGGCCAGACATACCGCGACCTTGAGATCGTAGTTTCCGATAACGCTTCCGAGGACAGGCGCGTACGCGAGACCGCCGAAGAGTTCTCGCGCCGCGACCCGCGCGTTAAATATTTCAGGCAGCCCAGGAACATCGGCCTGCTCGCCAATACCGAATTCGTGCTCAGGCAGGCGACCGGAGAGTATTTTGCCTGGCTGTCGGATGACGATTGGCGCTCGCCGGAATTCATCGAGATGCTGGCCGGCGAGCTCGGGCGGAACCCGGCGGCGGAGATGGCGTTCTGCGATTACCACGAGGTGGGAGAGGACGGGGTTCAGACCAGCGGTTATCCTGCGACCCATCTCGGGGTCTTCCGGCCGTTCTCTAGCGGAAGCCGGCTGGTCCGTACACTGGCGTATTATCTGCAGGACCCGGTGCGTGGCAAATGCAACCTCTTTTACTCGCTTTTCCGCCGGGCGCCCCTGGCCGCGCTGGATCTTAAGGCTATAAGCGGCGATTACGGCAACATCAACACCGATAGTCTGATAGTCTACAGCATGCTGCAGCGCGGCCCGGCGGCCGTACTCCCGGAGGCCATGTGCACGCTGACCTGCGGCAACCGTAAGGATTATTCGGAGGATTTCGAGGAAACCCGTGCGCCTGCGGCCGGGCTGCTGCGAAAGATAGGCGCTATCTGGGCGGAGCATGTCCGCGACGTCAGGCTCTTCGCCCGAAATTCGGGAGCGCTGGCTGAAAAGGCGTTCATAACGGCCGTTTTCCTGCCGCGGTTCGCCGTTATGCTCCTCGCCGCCGTCGGGAGGAAAGCCGCGGCCAAGACGGACTTCCGGTCCGGCGGAGCGACTATAGATTCGATCAGCGACAGGAAACTCTCGTTGCCGGACGTCACTCTGATCGCAATGGCGACGCGGAGCGTAGAGGAAACGGTAGCCGGAATGGAATACAGCTGCAGGGGGGTGGAGTTCGGGGCTGTCAAACTGCTTTCCCATTATACCCCGCCGGCCCTGGCCAGGAACAGGCGCATCGAATTCCAGCGCATCGAAAAAGTCCCCAGCATCGATGACTGGTCCAGAAAGATAATATACGACCTCGGCGCGCATGTCCGAACGGATTTCGCGCTGCTGGTGCACGCGGACGGTTTTGTGGTCAACCCCGGCTCCTGGAGAAAAGAGTTCCTTGACTACGACTATATAGGCGCGCCCTGGCCGCTGCCCACCGACGATTTTTCATACCGCGACGCGAACGGGAACATAGTGCGGGTCGGCAACAGCGTCTCGCTGCGCAGTAAGCGCCTGCTGGACCTGCCGGTCAAACTGGGGCTGCCTTGGGAGCCTTATCGCGGCTACTACAACGAGGACGGCTTTATCTGCGTTAAGAACAGGCATATCTACGAAGGGCACGGGATGAAATTCGCCCCGCTGGAACTGGCGGCGTATTTCTCCCACGAATCGATGATCCCGGAGGTAAGGGGGATCAAGCCGTTCGTTTTTCATAAGTGGGCGGGGTCTAACGCCCGCTACCCCAGGTTTAAGGCGGGGGTGCGATGTTAGTCACCGAACTGTACAGCGGGCAGGGGCTTGGCAACCAGCTGTGGAGCTATGTGGTCACCCGCGTGCTGGCTCTGGACCGCGGGCTGGAGTTCGGCATCATGAGCCCGCAGAAGTTCAAGGGCGCCGATTTCATGGACCCGGACTTCGGCAGGGAAGTGCGCGGCGGGGCCGGACCGGAAGGCGGCCCGCCCGAGCGGCTTCCTGACGGCATCACCAACTATTACGTCGAGAGGGATACCTGGCACCCGGGATTCGGGTGCGACATTCGCGATCACGACGAGGGGCTGCTGGCCATACCGGATAACACCAAGATCGAGGGTTATTTTCAGTCGGAGAAGTTCATAGCCCACAGGCGCGGTGAGATCCGCGGATGGCTGAAGGTGCGCCCGGAGAGCGATATCATGGATTTCTCCTCCGACGACCTGTGCGTGATGAATGTCCGCGGCGGAGAATACCGGCATAACCCGGACCTTATCCTGCCCCGCAAGTACTGGACCGATGCGGCGGCCAACATGCGGAGGGAGAAACCCGGGATGCGCTTCGTGGTGGTAACGGACGACGTGAAGTACGCCCGAAAGCTCCTGCCGGAGTTCGAGGCCTATCATCTCGGCATAGGGCGCGACTACGCCGCTGTGAAGAACGCCCGCTACCTCGTTCTGGCCAATTCCAGCTTCGCCTTCTTCCCGGCCTGGACCAGCGAAACCGTGCGCAAGGTCATTGCGCCCAAATACTGGGCCAGGCACAACGTGTCCGACGGGTTCTGGGCCTGCGCCTTCAACCTGTACCGGGACTGGCTGTGGCAGGACAGGGACGGCGAGCTGCGGACGTACGAACAGTGCGCCGCAGAGTATGAGCGTTATCGGGCCGAGCGGGGGCTGGCCTCTTTCGGTCCTAAGCCTGCTGCCCCGCGTATCCCCGCCTGGCGCCGGAGGCTGCAGCGAACCCTGGACTCCGCCTCCAGGGTCAAGCGCAGGCTTCTCGATCTTTGACTTATGAGCGCGATCAAAAAGACCGATACTTTTTTCGTCATATCCAACTTCAATACGGATCCGGAACGCTATTTGTCCTACTGCGAGGATTACCTCATCTACGACCAGTCCACCGACCCGGCTATGAGGACCGTTCTGGAGGAGAAATACCGGAAGATCTCTTTTGTGGAGAATACCGGGCACAATATCTCGGATTATTTCAGGTTCTTCCGCGACCGCTACGAGGACCTGCCCGCCTGGATGCTGCTCGGCAAGGGGAACATGATAGGCCGCCACGTTTCGGAGGAGTTCTTCGAGAGGGTGTATTCGAATAAGCGCTATACCTTCCTCTACGACGACCGGGCGAATTCGGACCAGCCCGGCGTGGCCTACCAGCTTTACGACGGGGCCTTTCTGGAGATAAACAACTCCTGGTACGTCCCTTTCCGCACGCACCGCTATTTTTCAAGTTATAACGCCCTGCTACGCTTTGTCTTCAAGGACCCGATAATACCTGAATGGGTCATGTTCAGCCCGGGGGCCTGCCACATCGTTTCGGCCGAGCAGGTGCGCAAGTACCCGAAGGCCTTTTACGAGAACATGCGTTACCTGGTAAGTTACACCTATTTCCCGTCCGAAGCCCACCAGGTGGAGCGCATGATGAACCTGATCTTCGGGGCGAATTACGAACTGAACCCGCACATGCGCGAAGAAAAGGTTTTCCAGGCGGCGCTGGCGGAGCAGGAAAAACTGAACGCCGGACTGCTTTCTGCCGAAGCCGGGATGGGCGGGAAGCTGCGGAGTATCCGCGGCAAAGCACGGGCGAGGTATAACGACCTGCTGCGCCGGCTGATGTTCCGCTGAAAAGACGCTCGATCCAAGAGGGGAGATATGAACGAGACTGACGCGAAAAAAGACACGCTGACGGGGATACTCGAGGGCCGGAATCTGAACATTTCCACGAATCCGCGCGGTACCGATAAAGGCGACTGTAAAACCTACGTCAAAGGCTTTTACGAGGCTGAGTTCGCCCCCAGGCGCTCGGCACGGAACCGCCTTCTGGAGATAGGGGTCCGCAGCGGGGCTTCGATGGCGCTGTGGGCGAATTTTTTCAGCGACGCGGAGCTTATCGGCGTGGACGTAGAGCCGGTCGGCGCCCCGGCGGGACCGCTCAAGGAATATGTGGACTATCCTTCGGTCAAGTTCTTCTGCAAAGACGCCTACGAAGAAAGTTTCGCGGCCGATCTGGAGGGCAAGTTCACGATACTTATAGACGACGGCCCCCACAGCCTGGCCAGCCAGAAACGGTTCCTGCAGCTTTATCTGCCTAAGCTGGAGAAGGGCGGCGTTCTGATAGTGGAGGACGTGCAGCGCGCCTACCGCGATTCGTTCCAGCTGATGCGCCTGCTCCCCGACGGTTTCGTGTTCGAGGTCCACGATTTCAGGTCCGTCAGCGGGACCGGGGACGATTTCCTCTTCGTGGTCAGGCACGGCGACGGCGCCGGGCTTGCCGCCAGGAAAGCCTGCGTGGCGGCGCGCTGCGCCGCGAGCTATCTGGCGGCGCCTTTCCGCCGGGCGGCGGCGCTGTTCTCCGGGAGGAAGGGATGAGGGTCTACGACTGCTTTCAATTCTTCAACGAGCTGGACCTGCTGAAGCTCAGGCTTAACGTTCTTGCCCCGGTGGTGGACAGGTTCGTCATCGTGGAATCGACGGTGACTTTTTCCGGCCAGGCGAAGCCGCTGTATTACGACGAGAACAAGGAGATGTTCGAAGAGTTCCGCGATAAGATCACCCATGTGATAGTAGCGGATACTCCGGACGGCCCCGGCGTCTCGCCGTTCGACAGGGACGTGTTCCAGAAGAACGCCCGCTCGCGCGGCCTTGCGGGCTGCTCCAAGGACGACGTCATTATGTACAGCGATCTCGACGAGATCCCGAACCCGGAGAAGGTACGGGAGATCCTGGCGGCTTTCGATCCGGAAAAGATATACCAGTTCGCGCAGCGACAGTTCTACTTCTATCTTAACCTGGAGGAAGTCTCGGGAAAGCTGCTCTCCTACGCCGGGGATTTTGACGGAGTTAAGAAAAAACAGTGGCTGGGAACTTATCTGTTCAGGCTGGGGCTGCTCGACCTGTTCCCGCTGCCCGAACTGCGCGTCGATAAGACCCCGGAACGGAGCGTCAGGGTGAACGACGGCGGCTGGCATTTCACCTACATGGGCGGCAGCAAAGACGAGGATATCGCCGCCCGCGTGGCGCATAAGATAAGGTCGGCCGCGCACCAGGAATTCAACAACGAGAAGATACTTTCCCGCCTGGGCAGGAAGATCTCCGGGAAAAAGGATATCTTCGGACGTTCTTCGAAGTTCAAGCGGGTGGAGATAGACGGCACTTATCCGGACTACCTGGTCAGGAACCTGCGGGAATTCTCGCACCTGGTCCTGCCGCCGGAGAATAAAAAAGGTCTCATGGGTTTTTTTAAAAAGCTGGCCGGCGCGGATTGAATCCGATGGGGAAGGTCATAATCAGGATAAAAGGCGGGCTGGGGAACCAGCTTTTCTGTTACGCGGCGGCGCGGCGTCTCGCGCTGGCGAACGGGGCGGAGCTGGTGATAGACGACGTCACCGGTTTCGTCCGCGACGCCAGATACCGCCGGAAATACATGCTGGACCATTTTAATATCGGCGCGCGCAAGGCCACGCCGCCGGAGAGGATGGAGCCGTTCGAGCGGCTGAGGCGCGGCCTGGCGAAATGGCTTTCGCGGCGGCGCCCTTTCGGCGCCCGCGCGTACCTGGAGCAGGAAGGACTGGAATTCGACCCCAGGCTGCTGGCGCTGAAGGTCAAGGACACCGTTTATCTGGACGGCTACTGGCATTCCGAGAATTATTTCAAGGACCGGGAGCGGGAGATACGGGAAGACCTGCGTATGAGTCCGCCTGCGGACGCCGCCAACCTGCGGGTGGAGGCCGAAATCCGGTCCCGGGCGTCGGTGGCGCTGCACGTCCGCCTTTTCGAGGCGACCGGCTCGGCCGGGGCCAGCGACGCGCCGGCGGATTACTACAGGCGGGCGGTGGACTACATGGATGCTAAGGCCGGGCGGCCCCATTATTTCCTCTTTTCCGACATGCCGGAAGAGGCGAGGTCCCGTATCGGCCTCCCCGGGGACCGGCTTACGGTGGTCTCGCATAACCGCGCCGGCGACGCCGCCTGCGCCGACCTCTGGTTGATGGGGCGCTGTTCGCACTTTATCACCGCTAACAGCACTTTCAGCTGGTGGGGAGCGTGGCTTTCCGACTCCCCGGGAAAGATAGTCGTGGCCCCGGCGGCCGGTTTCGCCAACGACGACGCCGTGCCGGGGACCTGGGTGAAACTCTGATGAAAAAGAAAAAAATTCTCGTGATCGGCGGCTGCGGTTTTATCGGCCGCAACCTGCTGGAGGAATTCGCCAAAGACCGCCGCTATTCCGTGGTCGTTTTTGACAGGCCGGAGGCGATCAAGGCCGCCGCGAAGATAGGGAGCGCGGTCTACGTGCCCGGGAACTTCGATTCGCGGTCCTCCCTGGAGGGCATTTTCCGGAGGCACCGGATAGATACCGTGGTCCATCTGGTCTCTACTACGGTCCCGGCTTCGTCCGACGGCTTCGCCATGGTGTACGACATCGAAACCAACCTGGTGCCCACGGTGCGCCTGCTGTGCCTGATGGAAAAGTACAAGGCTCGCAGGATAATTTTCGCTTCTTCCGGCGGCACCGTGTACGGTCCCGGCGCCGGTGGACGCGCGGCCGTCTCAGAGAGCTGCGCCACCAATCCCATCTGCTCCCACGGGACCGTGAAGCTGGCGATAGAAAAGTACATACAGTTGAGTTCGTACCTGCACGGCCTGGAGTACCTTATTCTGAGGATATCCAACCCGTACGGGGAGCATCATTCCTCCCGGGTGCAGGGCCTGATAAACGTGGCGCTGAGGAACATGGCCGAGGGCAGGCCCGTCCGCATCTGGGGCGACGGGCGCGTGGTGCGCGATTACATTTACGTGAAGGACTGCGTACGGGCCGTGAAGAGGCTGATGGATGCCGCCGTCTCCGGGGAAATAGTGAACGTGGGCTCCGGGAGGGGGCATTCCGTCAACGAGGTGCTGCGCATGCTGCGGAAAGTGGCCGGCGAGCTCAGGGTGGAGCGCCGACCCGGGCGCAAGTTCGACGTGCCGCGAGTGGTGCTGAACGTCAGCCGCCTCAAGGCGCTTACTGGATTCGTCCCTACTCCGCTGGAAGCGGGGATAAGGAAGACTTTCGAGTGGCTTTCCGGGGGCGGCGGAAGATGAACGTGACCGGAAGCTCAGGAAGCCCGCCGATATCGGTGCTGATGTCCTGCTACAACGGCAGCCGCTGGCTGCCGGAAGCGCTGGACAGCGTGCTGGGACAGACGTTCGCTAACTTCGAGTTCATCGTAGTGGATGACGGCTCCGTGGACGCTACCCCGCGGATACTCAGGGAGTACGAGGGGCGGGACGGGAGGCTGCGCGTTCTCCTGAAGCAGAACACCGGCCTCGCGGATTCGCTGAACGCGGGGTTGTCGCTGGCCAGGGGTACCTGGATAGCCAGGGTGGACCAGGACGATATCTGCGAGCCGTCGCGCCTGGAGAGGCAGCTGGAATTCGCCGCCTCCCGTTCCGGGCTGGTCCTTTTGGGGTCCGGATTCTCCGAGATCGACGAACGGGGGTCCCTGATCGGGGTGCATTCCTATCCCGGGTCCCACCGGGGGCTCTCGCGCCGGCTCGAACGGCTGCAAGGCTTTTTCCCGCATTCCTCGGCCTTCTACCTGGCGGCCGCCGCCCGCGGCGTGGGCGGGTATAACAGGCGGATAAGCAGGGCGGAGGATTGGCGGCTCTGGCTGGAACTTTCCCTGAAAGGGGAACTGTCCTGTCTGCGCGAACCGCTTGTGAGGATACGGAAGCATTCCGGACAGATGTCCTGGGACGCGAGCGGCTCCCGGCAGCTGTTCGATGCCGCGGCTGCCACGGCCTGCCATTTCCTCCGCAAGGCCGGCCTCCCGGACCCGTCTACGGCCCCGGACCTCTCTGAGTGGGAGAGCTTCCGCGCCTGGGTGGAGGAGCGCCTTCTTTCCGAGGGCTTCCTGGACCACAGGAAGGCCTGGTGGGAGGTCAGGGCGGCCTATGTCGCCGCAGGCGGCGGACCGGTCGCCCTGGCGCGGTTTAGCGCACGGGTGCTGGCTTCGCGCTACGCGCTCCAGATGCTGGGCAACAAACTTTTCGGCTCGAACCTGCCGAGGCGCCTTGCCGCCGAATGGGCCAGAGGTTCCGGCGGGGGCCGCTGACGTATGAAACTGGCGATACTCAACCTTACCGGCGGCGGCATAAGCGGCGGCTACAAGAATTACCTGCAGAGCATGCTGCCGCGTCTG
The DNA here is from genome assembly GCA_021812825.1 of bacterium. The sequence goes on from JAKAMO010000045.1 coordinate 11,075, forward strand.
GCGGCCGATCCCCGGATAACTTCCGTTCTGTGCGTGGCGCCCGGTTCGCTGGGGGCCGAAGAGCTTGCCACGGCGGGACCAAAACTGCGTTTCGTCGAGTGCGCGCCGTTCAGGCCGTTCCATAACGGCGTGGATAGAGCGATGGAAGAGCTGCTTTCTTCCTACGCTCCGGACTTGATCTTCGTGCCTACGGCCAGGGTCGCGAAGTTCCGGGACGTGCCGGTGGTTTCGATGATACAGAACATGGCGCCGCTGGTTTCCTGGGAGTGGTACGGTCCGTGGCAAAAGTTGAAATTATGGGTGCAAAGGGCGGAAACCTTCAGGGCGGTAGCCCAGGCCGAAAAGATCATATCAATCTCGGGTTTCGTCCATGATTTCCTGAGGGGAGCGTGGGCTGTTCCGGAGGCCAAGATCGCTCCTGTCTATTTCGGGACCCCTGTTCCGGCAGCTAATCCGCGGCGTCCTTCGAACCTGCCCGCTGATTGGACATCTTTCTTGTTCACCGCCGGTTCGGTGGAGCCGTACCGGAGTCTGGAGGACGTGATAGAATGCGCTGAATATTTCCGGAAGGACCTGGGCTCTCCGGTGAAAATAGTCGTCGCGGGGCGGGCAAAAGCGGATATGCGGAGATATGAGGCGCATCTTAAACGGATGGCCGAAAAGGCCGGGGTGGCGGCGGACCTGTGCTGGGCCGGACAGATATCGGCGGAGGAGATGACCTGGTGTTACCGTAATTGTCTGGCGTTCCTCATGACCAGCCGGGTGGAGGCGGGGCCCACTACCGTCCTGGAGTCTATGAGCTGTGGCGCGGTCTGTGTGGCCGCGGACAATCCCCCGCTTCCTGAATTCTACGGCGCGGCGGCGGTGTATTATACCCCAGGGGACGGGCGGATGCTTGCGGCCCGTATCAGGGAAGTGCTGGCTTGGGAGGCCGGCAAACTAAGCGTTCTCTCGTCGGCCGCGCATGCCCGTTCCAGGGAATTTACCTGGGAAAAGACCGTGGACAAGACTATAGAACTGTTCCAGGAGGTTCTCCGGAATGCTCGTGCAGGTTAGGCGTCGGATCAACTTTTCCGTAGGGGATCGGGTGCCCGTTTGAAGAACGAGGTAATTCTTCTTGTCGCAGGCCGTGGTGTCCAGGCCCTGCTTACAATAGCCCTTTTCAGGGTCCTTACCACTTTGCTTTCTCCGGCTGACGTCGGCGGCGTTTACCTTATGATCTCCGCGGCTACCCTTTTCGGGATGTTCCTCCTGAATCCGGTCCTTATGTACCTTAACCGGAACTTGTTCCTCTGGCATGATGCGAAGACCGTTTTTGAGCATATGCTGGGATATAGCGGGTACGTGCTGGCCATCTCAGCGCTCGCCTTCCCTGTAGTCCTGGCGGCGTGGAGCTTTCTGGGGGTCGGCGCGGAGCTGCCCGGGATAGCTTTTGCCTCTATCACCGCTTGTTACACGTCTGTCCTGAACCTGAATCAGGCCTTTCTCCCTGTTCTGAACACCCTGGGGCGCAAAGGCGCTTTCGTCTCCCTGACGCTGGCGACATCCTTCGCGGCTTTGCTCTGTTCCGCGCTCTTCGTCAGGATCGGTGCCGCTTCGGCCGGGATGTGGATGTGGGGACAGGTGGCGGCCATAGGGGCGGTAACCTGTATCGGAGTTTTAGCGTTCCTGAAACTGATCCCGGAGCCGGGCATTTCCGCGGCGAGGATTTCGCGGTATACCAGCAAGTCCGCCCTTTTGCCGGCCGCCAGATTCGCCATCCCTTTGTCAGGCGCAGCCTTCTTTATGTGGTCACAGGCGCAATCCTACAGGGTCTTGGTGGAGAAACTGAACGGGGCGGAGTTCCTGGGCTACCTGGCCGTAGGCTTCAGCATCGCCACGAGCGTCGCCGGGATCCTCGAGTCGCTGGTACAGCAGATCTATCTGCCGGGGTTTTACCGCGCCATAACCGGCGGGGATAGGGCCGCCCGTGCCGCGGCCCTAGGGAAGCTGGTCTCCAAAGCGATCCCCGTCTACCTGATCTATCTCTTTTTTCTTCTTGGTACGTCGGAATACCTGGTCAGGGTCCTGGTGTCGGAAAAGTTCCGCGCGGTGTTCGTATACTCCAGGTACGGCGCGTTCATAGAATTTTTCCGCATGACCACCAATATTCTGGCTTCCGCGGCCCATTCGGAGATGCGCACCGACGTTCTGATCAAACCGTACTTTTTCGGAGGAATAGCCGCGCTAGCCGGAGTTTATTTCGCGGCGCTGTCGCCGGCTCCGTCGATCTGCATCCCGCTGGCCCTTCTGGCCAGCGGGCTCCTGACGCTGGTGATCATGTGGCGGGTTGTCGCGCGTATGTCCGGACTTGCGCTGGACGCCGCCGTTTTTGTGCGCTATGCGCTCTTGTCCCTGGCGTTCCTCCCGCTGGCCTTTTTCCACGGGGGAGGGTTCGTTCGCGCCACGCTGGCACTCTCCGCGGCGGGGGCATACTTCGTGTGGCTGCAGTATCGTGCGGCCGGGATCCACGGCAGTGATCTGGCCTTGGGGGCCGGCAGGGGCCACGAAGCGGGCCTGCCCGGGCCGGGAGAGGACCTATGACGGTTATGCGCGAATTCCACCTGCCCGGTTCATCGCCGGTTATACGGCAGCGTCGCCGCGGGGACGGTTTGTGGTAGAAGCGACCGGCTTGGTGACCGTGGCTATCCCTACCCGGGACAGGCCCCGCAGCCTGTTAAAAGCTGTCGCCAGCGTAGTTCTGCAAAGCTATGGACGCCTCGAGATCATAGTGTCGGATAATAATTCCTCCGGAGATACGCGGAAGTCAGTGGCCGGAGTAGCGGACCCGCGCATAAAGTATTTCAGACATGACAGCGACCTGACGATGACGGAGAACTGGAACTTCTGCCTGCAGCGGGCCAGCGGCGAGTACTTCCTGCTGCTTTCCGACGACGACTCGTTGGCGGCCGGGGCCATAACCGAACTTTTAAAAGGGCTGACCGACGAAGGGGCCGTCCTTTCCTATGGCCGGGCGGTCTTCCGGGACGACGCCGGCGGATTCCTGGGAGTCAGCCGTGCGGCGCCCCGGCTGGAGCCCGGAGAGGCGTTCATCCAGGCTTCGCTTTCCGGACTTCGTAACGCCTTGCCCTCCGCGACCCTCTTCAGGACGGCGCTTGCGCGAGAATTAGGGGGCTATCCGGAAATAGGCAACTCCACCGATCTCGCGCTCAGGCTGGCTCTGGCCACGCACGGCACGGTGGCGTGCGTCCCGGCGCCTATCCTGGAGTATTCGATACATCCCGGAGGGCTGTCTCTGGATACCGCGAAAACAAGGGAAAGTTTCCTGAAGCTGGCGGAATGGGCGGGGAGGCCTTCGGCTCCGCTCGCGAAGTGGCGGGGGCTGGTCGCACGCTACTGCGCCGGCTCTTTGCGGTCACGGGCGCGGAGAAGCGCCTTGCGGGGCGACCTTGCCGGCGCGCGGGTCCTTTTAGAGGCTTCGAACCTTATCGCTCCCGGCTCGCGGCTGGCGGATTTTGCGGTTGAGGCGTTCTCCTGGGCCCCTGTGCGGAGCTTTGCCGGGCTTCTCAGGGCCATCAGGCAGTATTTGCGAAGTGTTCTTTTTGGACGTAGAGTATGAAACGCCCGGATATTAACAGTCGCGATGGCCGTACCCGCCTCGGCGCGGCGGCAGGATACGGTACCCTTCTGTTCTTTGTTTCCGGATATCTCCTGTCCTTCCGCCCTTTCCAGGGGAGATGGCCGGAATATCTGTTCCTGACCGTCGCCGCCGCCGGAGCCGCTTATCTGGCCGTAAGTTCTTTAAGCCGCAGGAAGAGGAGTCCCGTGGCAGCCTGGCTGGCCTTCGCGATATTGCTGGTCTTCGGTTACGCGAAGTTCTATTGGTTAGTCCTGGACCCCGCTCCGGTGAAGCCGTTTTTCCCGGAATGGTGGTCCTGGCGCCACTTTGAGATCCCTGCTACGCTCTTGGACGCGTTTTTGATGCAGACTCTCGGGTTCTCGGGGTTCTGCCTCGCGGTGTTCTTCTACGGACAGGGAGATGAGGGCTCCGGAGAGTCGCCGCGCGCCAGCTCCAGGCTGCCGGTATCCGCTCCGTGGCGTTATTTCGCGGGCCTCGCGGGCCTGCTCATGGTTTCGGTGTTCCTGATCTATCGGTTCAAGATCGGATTGATGGGAACGGTTTCGGCTCCGTTGCCGTTCCACCTGGCGGGGGCGATCTTCTTCCTCCATACGATGCTTTTGCCGATATTGATAGTCTGCTTCATATGTTTCAGCGAGGCCTCCCGGAAATATCTGTGGGCCAGGGCGGGAATGGGTCTGCTGTTGTTCTGGGCTGTGGCCGACGTTATCTTAAGGAGCAGCAGGGCCAGTCTGATGCTGGTCCCGCTGCTTCTCCTGTTCCTGGCGGTCAGCGGGGGGATAAGGATACGGAAGCTGGAGGCGGCAGCGGGAGGCAGTATCGCTCTCCTGGCTATAGTCCTGTCGCCGCTTATCTGGAGTTACAGGGTCTTAAGGCTTTCCGGTTACGATCCTTTCCCGGCGTTGAAGTCCGCGCTCTTCGCATTTTCTCCTGGTATCGGAGATTTCCTCAAGGCCTTCAGTTTTATCTTTTTCCGCATTCCCGGAATAGAGATCTCCGTGATCGTCTCGGGTTTTAAGGTTAAAGCGCTCGGAAGCGCGGCGTTCCCCGTGCTGTTCTCTGAAAAGGGTTATTCCTGGTATCTGGGCCATTTCGCGTTCGGTTTGCCTTTCGACGCTCCGAACGGTTTTGCCACTCCGTTCATAGCCCAGTGGTATATGGCTTGGGGGTATCCGGGAATATTCCTGGCCGGAGTGGCGGCCGGGGTTTCCGCTGTTTTCATATGGGACCGGTTGGCCGCAGCCAGCTCTCCCGTCGTTCCTATAGTGCGTACCTTTTTCCTGTTGTTGATGTTCTGGGCGCTTACCGAGGGAGTATCCCCGACTCTCTTCAAGCAACTGTTCGTTTGCGCGATCGTGTTCCTTTTGCTGGAGCTGTTCGCTTTGAATCTTAGCCGCAGAACGGAAACCGGACCATGACACAGGACAAGAAGATACTCTTTCTGCTGCAGGATTTCCCCTATCCGCCTTCTAACGGCATAAACCGCAAGGTTTATAGCCTGCTTTCTTCCCTGGCGGTCCGGGGCTGGCGTTGCGATGTCCTGTGTTTCGGCGGGACGGATGCCGAGGCGCGTATCCCCGCTTTCGAAGCGGCGCTTCCCGGGGTCAGGGTTCTGGCCGTTGTTCCTCCCGTATGCGGCGCGGCCGGCGTTCTGCGGCGTCTTCTCAGCCTGCTTAGAGGACTGCCGCCTTCCCTTGGTACCTATAATTCAGAGCGGTTCCGCCAGGTCCTCCGGGAGGCGGCGAAAACCGGGAAATACAAAGCGGCGCATTATGACGTGATCAACATGGCGCAATATCTGCCGTGGGGGCCCCGCGTGCCGTCCGTGCTCTCCTCCAACGACGCCATCTCGAGATTCTATCAGGGTATGATAACGGAAAGCTCCGGCTTTCTGCGGCGTTCGTATCTGAGGCTCTCGATGTCCAGGATAGTCCGATTCGAGAAGAACGTCTATCCGCTGTTCGATAGGGTCCATGTAGTTTCGCGCGAAGATGCCGCTTACCTGAAAAGGATTTCTCCCGGCCTCCGGATCGAAGTCATTCCGCTTGGAGCGGAGATAGGTTCCTCGGACGTAGCAACTCCGTGCGTAGTGAAAAAAGGCGGGCCGGTCAGGGTGGTCTTTACAGGCAATCTGGATATCCCGGGCATTGCCAACGGCCTTTTCGAGTTCCTTGAGCATGACTATCCGGGTCTCATTGCCAGGGCGCCGACTTTTGAATTCCATGTGCTGGGTCCCAGAGCTTCCGCGGCGGACGAACAGAGGATCAGGGGATTTCCCAGATTGAAGTACTTCAAATGGGTCGAGGATTATCACAAATTCCTCGAGGAGGCGGACATTCTGCTTTCCCTGGACAAGTCCGGCACAGGCATCAAGACGCGGGTCCTTGACGCGCTGGCGCTTGGAAAGACGGTAGTCGGTACCAGCGTGGCTTTCGGCGGGATCGCGGTGGAGAACGGGAAGCATTGTCTGGTCTGCAATGGGTCGCGTCAGGTCGCCGAAGCGCTCGAACGCCTGCTCCTCGAACCGGCCTTGCGGGAAACCATTGGGCTCGCTGCCCATGAATTGATGCGTACGAAGTATTCCCTGGCCGTGGTGGGAGACGAGTGGGATAAGTTGTATAAGAGCCTGTCAGCCGCGGCTTCACAGGGGGAAGGGGAGGGGGAAAGATCCGGCTTTCCCGCCGGTTCGGCCGTAGCCGGACCTCAAGGTCCCTTTGCACTTGTCCGGTTCCTGGCCGTAGCGGTCGTTCTGGGTTTCCTGACCTCGGTGGCCTTTCCGTACTACTTCAAGGCAGTGGAGAAGGCGCTGGCGCGCGACGCGTTCTATCAGGGTGAGATCGTTAACGAGGCCTACTTGAAATACAAGGCAACGCACCATAAACGGCTCTACGGTACTTTATCCGACGCGACCAATACCGAAACTTGTGATCTGAACGGTTCGTCCATCTGCATTTTGATACATGGCGGATATTTGCAGCGCCGGGCTTGGAGCGCGCTCCCGTACACCTATTCCGTGGAGAAGTCCTGCCCTAAGAGAACTACAGCCTGCGTACGCAGAATTTCCGGTACCGGGGTCTACGCTTACTGGGGATATGATTACAACTCTTCCGGGAATTCCGTCCCTGTGGGGAACGCCCCGACGTTCACAAGCGGGACCCGGGGGAAGTAATTGAGTGTTCCGGCCGTTAAGATTTTGTTATTATTACATTAGTGCGGCCGCTGGGCCGGATGCTTTTATGGTCTTGTGATGTCTTTAACACCACGCATACTGATACTCGGCGGCGCGGGAACGCTGGGGCACAAGCTCTGGCAGGTCCTGCCTGCGCGCTTTCCTCACACGTTCGTTTCCATGCGGAAGAAACGTGATTTTTACGCGAAGACAGGACTTTTTGACGTTCCGAACGTGATAGACGGCCTGGACCTCCGCGACTTCTCCGCTGTGGGGAAGATGCTGGATGAGCTGAGACCTTCCGTCATAGTGAACTGCGCGGGAGTGACGCTGCGCAGCAAAGAAGCGCTGGACAGGAACTCCGCCATCTCTATAAACGCGCTGCTGCCGCACCGGCTGGCCGAGTGGTGCTCCCGCAGCGGCTCTCGCCTGATACATTTCAGCACCGTTTGCGTCTACGACGGCAAAAAGGGCGGCTACACGGAGGAGGACCCCCCGGACGCCCGCGACCTCTACGGCATTACCAAGGCGCTCGGGGACGTGAACGCCCCTTTCGCGCTGACGCTGCGTTCCTCCTTCATAGGCCGCGAGATCTTCGCGGGCACGGAGCTCCTGGAGTGGTTCCTGGCACAGAAGGGGAATAAGATAAAGGGATTTCGCAGGGCCCTGTTCACGGGCCTGACCACCAACAGGCTGGCCGCCCTTGTGGGGGACCTGATAGAGAAGCATCCGCTGCTCAACGGCCTTTACCATGTATCGAGCGAGATCGTTTCGAAGTACGACCTGCTGCTTATGATGAGAGAAGCCTATAAGCTGGACGTGGAGATAGAGCCCGAGGAAGGCTTCGAGATGCGTCGCGACCTGAACGGCGATCGCTTCGCATCCGCCGCCGGATTCGTCTGCCCGACGTGGAAACAGCTGATGACCGAGATGGCGTCCGACCCGACGCCCTACGGAAGCTGGCGCAAGCGAGGATGAAATGCCAAACCTTAAGAATAAGACCCTTCTGATAACCGGCGGCACCGGCTCCTTCGGCCACGAGCTGCTGGATACCATACTGGACAAGGATTTCCGGGAGGTGCGCATCTTCAGTCGCGACGAGCTGAAGCAGGAACACATGCGCATAAAGCTGGACAACCCGAAGGTCAAGTTCCACATCGGCGACGTGCGCGACCGCGACAGCGTGGACCAGGCGATGAAGGGCGTGGACCTGGTCTTCCACGCCGCCGCGCTCAAGCAGGTGCCCTCCTGCGAGTTCTTCCCGATGCAGGCGGTGATGACGAACATCGTCGGCAGCCATAACGTCGTTGAGTCCGCGATAGCCAACGGTGTCGAGAGCGTGGTCTGCCTGGGCACCGACAAGGCCGTCTATCCGGTGAACGCAATGGGCATGACGAAGGCCCTGATGGAGAAAGTCGCGCTGGCGGCCTGCCGCGGCCTGGACGCGAAGGATACAACCGTCTCCTGCGTCCGTTACGGCAACGTGATGTGCTCGCGCGGTTCCGTGATACCGCTCTTTATCAAACAGATAAAGGAGCGCAAGCCGATAACCGTCACGGACCAGGGCATGACGCGCTTCCTGCTGCCGCTGCCTGAGGCCATAAAGCTGGTGCTGTTCGCCTTCGACCACGCCAGGCAGGGGGACATCTTCATAAAGAAGGCCCCGGCCTGCACGGTGGGGGACCTGGCGCAGGCGCTGAAGGAGCTGTTCAAGTCAGAAGTGCCCGTGAAGACGATCGGCATCCGCCACGGCGAGAAGATCTTCGAGACGCTGCTGAACGCCGAGGAGATACGCCGCGCCGAGGACATGGGCGACTATTTCAGGATCACGATGGACAGCCGCGACCTGAACTACAACAAGTATTTCACCGAAGGCGACAGGAAAGAGGCGCTGCTCGAGGACTATACCTCGCACAACACCGAGCGCCTGAGCGTAAAGCAGGTGAAGGAGATGCTGCTGAAGCTCCCCGAAGTGAAGGCGGAGCTGAAATAGACCTGGAGAACCTATGCCCCTTAAACTGATGACCATCGTCGGGACCCGCCCCGAGATAATCAAGCTGAGCCGGGTGATGCACGAGGCCGAGAAGCACCTGAAGCACGTTATAGTGCACACAGGCCAGAACTACGACTACGAGCTCAACGAGATCTTCTTCAAGGAGCTGGGCATCCGCAAGCCGGACTATTTCCTGGATTCCGCCGGTAAGACGCTCGCCGAGACCATCGGGAACATCATCGCCAAGGCCGATGCTGTGATGGAGAAGGAGGAACCTGACGCCATACTGCTCTACGGCGACACCAACAGCTGCCTCTCCGTGATGCCCGCCAAACCT
>JAKAMO010000183.1 GCA_021812825.1 bacterium
GAAGCTCGCGGCCTTTATATCCATAAGCAGTTCCGCCGACGCGCGCGAAGCGGTCAAAAGCGAGAGCGCCCCGTAGTCGCTGTCCCCGGCGGCGGCCGTGATCCTCCTGGCCACCTCCTTCTGGAACATGAACACGCAGACGGCCAGCCCGGGAAAAGCCAGGGTATGTTCCAGGATCGCGGTGGCGCATTCGTACGGGAGGTTGCCGATAAACGCCGTTCTGCCGCCGCCGGCCAGGAGGTGCAGGTCGGTCCGCAGAAAATCGGCGTTCACCAATTCCAGGCCCCTGAACTTCTCCCTCAGGGCCGGGAGCAGGGCCTTGTCTATCTCCACCGCTTTCATAAGCGCGCCGTACCTGGGGAAAAGGAATTCCGTAAGCGCCCCGCCGCCCGGGCCTATCTCTATAAGCCGGTCGAAGGCAGCGCCCTCCAGGGCCGCGGCGATGCGCCCGCAGATACTTTTGTCCGTTAAAAAGACCTGGCTGAATTTTGGCATCAGGTAAGGGTCTCCATCTTCAGCTTGATCTCTTCGCCCAGTTTCCAGACGTCCCCGGCCCCGAGCGTGATAAGAACGTCGCCGCGCTTAAGCTCTTTCATGGTCTCAAGAACGCCGCGGAACCCGGAAGCGGCCGCGCCGTTCTTAAGGAGCTGGCGCAGTATCAGCCCGGAATCCACGCCGGGCAGAGGTTTCTCGCCGGCAGCGTAAAGCGGCGCCACGTAAACCCTGGCGGCGCCGCCGAAAGCTTTGCCGAACTCCTTATAAAGCAGCGAAGTGCGGGTGTAGCGGTGCGGCTGGAAAAGCGCCACCAGCCTGCGGCCCGGGAAAAGCCCGCGCGCCGCGTCCAGCGTCGCCCGGATCTCCGTCGGGTGGTGGCCGTAGTCGTCCACGAAATCAACCCCGCCGGCACAGCCGAGCCTGTCCATCCGCCGCTTGACCCCCGCGAAAGTCCAAAGGCCCGCGGCCAGCTTGCCGAACTCGAAACCGAGATACGAGCCCGCGGCCAGCGCGAGCAGCGAATTGCGCACGTTATGCGCCCCGCCGCAGCGCAGGCGTACCCGCCCTTTTAATTTACCCCTGAAAAAAGCTTTATACGAGGCTCCGCCGGGAGAGAACATGACGTCGCGGGCGGCCCAATCCGCCCCCGCGCCCAGGCCGCAGGTCACAAGGGGGACTCTTAACGACGGTATAATTTCCCGGATCACGGGGTCGTCGTGGCAGAGGACCGCCATGCCGCAGAACGGCAGACGTGAAAGGTGCTTGCGGAAAGCCTCCTTGAGGTTTTCCATGCTCCCGTAATGGTCCAGGTGGTCGGAGTCTATATTGGTGACGCAGGCCACGAGCGGCGAGAAATAAAGGAAGGAGCCGTCCGATTCGTCGGCCTCGGCCACGAGGTACTGGCCCCCGCCCAGCTTCACGTTGGAGCCGGCGCCTTTTATTATCCCCCCCACCACGGCGGTAGCGTCCGCGCCGGCGGCCTCCAGCGCGGCCGCCGTCATGGTGGTAGTGGTGGTCTTGCCGTGAGTGCCGGCTATCGTTATAGTTTTCTTGAGATCGGCCAGCTTTGAGAGCATCAGCGCCCGGCGCACTACCGGCAGCCCCCTTTTGAAAGCGGCTTTAAGCTCCGGGTTGGCCGGATCTATCGCCGAGCTCACTACCACCACGTCCGGGAAACCCAGCGCGCCCGGAGAATGGCCCTCGATGATCTTTGCTCCCTCGCGGGAGAGCGCGCGGGTTATTTCGGAAGCTTTAGCGTCCGAGCCGCTGACCTTGTAGCCGAGGCCCAGCATAAGGCGGGCTATACCGCTCATACCTATCCCGCCTATCCCTATAAAATGGGCTTTTCTGACTTCCCCTATGCTGATATCTTCGGTGTAATTCATTTCTTATCGCTCCACATTCCGCCCGCCAGCAGGTCCAGCCAGGCCTCGGCGGCTGCTACCGCCTCCGCCCAGGCGGGCTCCGTAAGTTCAAGCAGGGCGGTATCGCCGAGTTTGGAAAAAACGTCCTCAAAAACTGCCGCGCCTCGGCGGTAGAACACCAGGCACGGGGCCGGAGAAAAGAGCAGTTGTACCGCGCGGGCGCTGAACTTTTCAGACATCATCGCCATCGGGCCGAGCTCATCGAAAAGAAGGATCTTTCCCGCCGCGGCGGCGTTCTCCAGGGCGCCCAGCGCCGTTACTTCCAGCGCCGCCAGGTTCAGGGCGTACTTGTTGAACGAGACCGGGGAAACGATATCCCTTGCGGCCAGAACGGCCCGCCCGTTCACGCCGGAACCGGCCGCTCCGCCAAAAGCCACCACTTCGAACCCGCTGCGCGCTTTGCCGCGGCGGATTTCCAGGGTGCGGAAGCCGCCGAGCCAGCGCCCGTAGGAGGCGCAAAGTCTGGCCGAGAGACGCTCCTTCAGCGCGCAGTCGGCAAAGCTGAAGACCAGTTTTGAAGCCCGGGGAGCTTTCATTTATTTTGCCTCGAGCCAGGCGCGGTTGGCCAGGGCCGTTTTGTTGGCCGGCTCCAGGCGCAGCGCCTCCAGGCACTCGGCCAGGGCTTTTTCGTCGGAACCGGATTCTATCCAGGCGGCCCCGCGCCCGAGCGCCGCCTGCGCGCCGCCGCCGGAAAATTCAGCCAGGGCCTGGGAAGGTTCGCCGAGCAGCAGGTACCCCAGTCCCTTGATAAGGTTAAAATCCCGGTCCGGGGCCTGGCCCGCGGATTCCATATCCTCGACTGCCTCGGAAACATTGTCCAGCCAGTTGTCCCCCATCACCCAAAGCCCCATGTCATTGCCGACGTCGCGCGGCTTGTAGATGGCTTTGTTTTTCGGGTCCTTGCGCGAAGCGGACGGGGCGGAGGTCTCTATCTTGAAATTAAGCCGAGCGTCGCTGCCCTGTGAAATGCCCTTCAAAAGCTTTTCCGCCTCGGCCGCGATCTCCGCGGCTCTCTTCTGCCTGTCCTCCGTATTCGAAAGCGGCAGGAAGTATTCCCGCTTGGTATAGCTGACTTTGGGCCGGTTAAAAACCGACCGGAGCCGCCCGGCCAGCTTCTCACCCACGGGCGCCGCGGAAAGCACCGCCTTCGGGGTCTCGAGCAGTTCTATTACCACCCGGGCTTCCTGGTCGGCCGGGATCTTTGAAAGAGCGGAGAACAGCGGGCTCTGCGGCTGTTCCGCGACAGCGGCGGAGGAGGCCCCCGAATAAGCCAGCGCCATCGATATGCCGCCGTTCTCGTTGGCCGGAGCCAGGAGGAAAGCGCCGTCCAAAGCCTTTTTTACTTCTTTACCGCGCCCGGACTTGTACAGCGCCCAGGCCAGCCTGAACCTGGCCACCGAATCGCGGGGCTTTATTGAAAGGGCCCTGCGGTAAAGTTTCACGGCTTCGTTCACTCTGCCTTCACGCTCCCTGAGCACGGCCAGTTCCAGCATGGCGTCCTCGTAATCCGGAAAAAGTGAAATAGCTTTCTCCAGTTCCACGGCGGCGAAATCGTAGCGGCCGGTGCGGGAATAGAACATGCCGAGCTGGAAGCGGTACAGGGGATTGGAAGAGTCCGCCGCCACGGCCGCCCTGAGGTAATCCAGCGCCTTGCCGGGGTTGCCGAGGGCCTGGTAAACCGAGCCGGCGTTCATTTTAACGTCGGACCGCTCGGGCGCGAGGCGCTCGGCCTGCAGGAAATCCTCTAGGGCGGCCTGGTACTGCCCGGCGCGGGCCCTGACTATCCCGCGCAGCTGGTAAGCCATAGAGTTGGCCGGGTCCAGGCGCATAGCCTCCTCGAACTCGGACAGCGCCTTATCCGGCTCGCCCAGCCAGTAGAGCGCGGAACCGTAAAGCAGACGCGGCCAGGGGCTTTCGGGGTCCTTCTGGGCGGACTTGTAGAACTCGTCGGCGGCGGCCGCGTAATTCTCCTCCTCCATGTAGGCGTAGCCGTGCCGCAGGTTTATGGCGCTCTGGTCCTCCATGATGCGGTCCCACACTGTTTTGCGCGGGGCGGCCTCAGGCACGCAGGCGGCATGAGGGCAGAACGCGGCCAGCCAGGCGCAGGCAAAAAGGCAGAACGCGGCCCGCTTCAATATACCGGAAGAATGGCGAGGATCTGTTTTCATTCGGGCCGGAAAGCGGGGCGCTAGAACTCCGGAGCCGCCGGGCCGGGGCTACCTGCCGCCGCCTATCTTTAACGGGCGCGGCGCGCTGAACTTGCCTTCGAAGCCCAGCAGGTCCACCAGGGCGACGCGCATGAAGTAGTTGCCGGGGGGCAGGAGCCCGTTCAGGTCGATCTTGTCGAAAGCGGGAACGCCGCCAAAAGGTCCGGTCCAGTCGGCGAGGAATACATTTGCCGCCGGGTCGACATTGACCGTCGCCGCCGCGGCGGCGAGCTCGGCGTTCGGCCAGGACAGGGCGGCGCCCTCGGGCGCACT
>JAKAMO010000184.1 GCA_021812825.1 bacterium
AGCCTGGAACCGGCGGCCGTGCTGGCCAGCTTCCAGATGGAGGAGTTCGCGCTAGAGCCCAAGGTGTTCGACTTCTACAAGGACCTTTACACCGCCACCGTAGCCAACCGCGCGAAGATAGACGAGATCATCCGCAAGACCAGCCGCAACTGGGAGATGGAGCGCATGCCGGCGATAGACCGCTCTATCCTGCGCATGGCCGTCTGCGAGATGATGATACTTTCCGACGCCCCCGTGGCCGTCATCATCGACGAGGCCATAGAACTGGCCAAGAAATACTCCACCGAGAAATCCGGAAAGTTCGTCAACGGCGTGCTGGACAGCATAGCGCGCCAGAACAACCTGGTCAAATGACCCGCTCCCCCAAAGAGGAGATAGAGGCGCTCAGGGCCGAGATAAGGCGGCACGAGCGCCTTTATTACGTCAACGACAGGCCGGAGATCTCCGACGGAGAGTTCGACGTCCTGATGGGCCGCCTGAAGGAACTGGAGGCAGCCCACCCGGAGCTGGCCGCCGACGATTCCCCGACGCGGCGCGTGGGCGGAGAGCGCTCCAACACCTTCGCGCCGGTGCCGCACCGCATCCCGATGCTGTCGCTGGACAACTGTTACTCCCAGGAGGAGTTCCTGCAGTGGCATGAGCGCGTGAAAAAAGGCCTGGGCGGCGAGCCCTTCGAGATGGTGGTCGAGGCCAAGATAGACGGGCTCTCCTGCTCCATCGAGTACGAGAGGGGCAGGCTGGTCCGCGCCTCCACGCGCGGCGACGGCGAGACCGGCGAGGACGTCACGCTGAACGTCAGGACCATAAGGTCCGTTCCTCTGAAGCTGGACCTTTCGCGCCCGCCGGCCGCTTTCGAAGCGCGCGGCGAGGTCTATATGGACAAGAAGGACTTCGAGGCGCTGCGCGAGGAGGCGCTCGCGGCCGGCGAGGAGCCGTTCGTGAATCCGCGCAACGCCGCGGCCGGCTCGCTGCGGCAGAAGGACCCGAAGGTCACCGCCGCCCGGCGGCTCAAGTTCATCGCTCATTCCTACGGCTACCTGGACGGCATCGCGGAGCCCGATTCCCACTGGGAATACCTGAACATCTGCCGGAGCCTCGGCTACCATATCTCAACGCTGGGCACCCGCCCCTGCCGCGGGACGGAGGAAGTCCTCTCCATGTACCGCGACTACGAGGAGAAGCGCTTCTCGCTGCCTTACGAGATAGACGGCCTGGTCATCAAGGTGGATTCGCTGCGCCAGAGGCGCTTGCTCGGCTTCACGTCCAAGAGCCCGCGCTGGGCCATAGCCTTCAAGTACCCCGCCCAGCAGGTCACCACCGTGGTGAAGGACGTGGAGTTCTCCGTCGGCCGCACCGGGGCCGTCACACCTGTGGCCCAGCTGGAGCCGGTGAAATGCGGCGGCGTCACTATCTCCAGCGCCACGCTCCACAATTTCGACGAAGTGGAGAGGCTCGGCCTGAGAATAGGCGATAAGGTGGTCATCGAACGCGCCGGAGAGGTTATCCCCAAGGTGATCAAGGCCCTGACCGAGGCCCGCACCGGCGGCGAGAAGCCCGTGCGTTCGCCGAAAACGTGCCCCTCCTGCGGCGGGGAGCTTTTCCGGGACGAGGAAGAGGTCGCCCTTCGCTGCGTGAACCCCTCCTGCCCGGTGCAGTTCAAGCGCTCGTTGCTGCATTTCGCCTCGCGCGACGCGATGAACATCGAGGGCTTCGGCGTCTCCTCGGTGGAGCAGCTGGTGGACAAGGGGCTGGTGAAAGGCTTCCCCGGCATCTACAGGCTCCGCAAGGAGGACCTGCTTGGCCTGGAGCTGTTCAAGGACAAGAAGGCCGGAAACCTGCTATCGCAGATAGAGAAGA
This sequence comes from bacterium, assembly GCA_021812825.1. Next base: position 1,858 of record JAKAMO010000184.1, read on the forward strand.
GCAAGGAGCAGCCGCTCTCGCGCCTGATCTACGCCCTGGGCATAAGGCATATCGGCGAGAAGAACGCCCGGGTGCTGGCCGGCCATTTCCGCACGATGAAAGCTTTCATGGCCGCCGGTCTCGACGAGCTGGCCCGCGTCGGAGACATAGGCCCGGTGATCGCCGAGGCCGTGACCGATTTCTTCAAGTCGCAGGCCACCCGCGCGATGGTGGAGGAGCTGGGGACGCTGGGGCTGAGGATGGACGAGCCCGAGAAGGCCGCGGCCGGAGGCAAACTGGAAGGCAAGACCTTCGTTTTCACCGGGGAGCTGAAGACCCTGACCCGCTCCGAGGCCCAGGCGATGGTGAGGGAGCTCGGCGGCAAAGAGACCTCGAGCGTCTCGGCCAAGACCTCCTACGTGGTGGTAGGTTCCGAACCCGGCTCCAAGTACGACAAGGCCAGGAAGCTGGGAGTGACCACGCTTTCCGAAGAAGAATTCCTGAAACTGGCCGGCAAGTAGCCGGCATCCGTAAGGGAGGGAAGATGAGATACCTGCTGTTTTTGACCGCCGGAGCGCTGTCCATCCCGGCCGGCGCCGCTACGACCGGCGACGCGCTCAAGCTGATAGAGCCGGCGCCCCCGAAGACGGTGCGAGCCGGGGAGACGCTGGCGTTCCGGACCGTAACCGGCTATCACTTCAACGAGGAGGCTCCGCAGGAGTGCGGCGCCCTGCCCGCTTTCGACGTGGGCCGGAAGTCGCTCAAGTGCCGCTTCCCTTCGCCCGGCCGCCAGGACGTGAGCCTGAAGATCTGCGCCGACGGCGGCGATACCTGTTTCTTCGCCGATTTCACCCTCGACGTTTCCGGTCCGGCCGTGAGGACGGAGGAGCCGAAAAGAACGGCGGGGGAGGAGAAGGAGGAGGCCCTGGAGGGCTTCCTGCTGAACGTGCCGCTCGAGTCGCAGACCAAGGCTCGTGACGAGCACAAGCTGCTGTTCATCGATTTCTTCGCCAAATGGTGTCCGCCCTGCCGTCTGATGGAGAGCACCGTGCTGGACAAGCCGAAGTTCATGGAAGCCACGGCCGGCATGGTGCGTATCAGCCTGGACGTGGACAAGCCGGAGGCCTCGGAGTGGGTGAAGCGCTTCTCTGTGAACGCCTACCCGACCTACCTGGTGGCCGACGCCTCGCTCAACGAGATAGGCCGCTGGACCGGCAGCGCAGGCCTGCCGGCCTTCACGGCGTGGCTGAAGGACCAGGAGCGCTGGAAGGAGCTGCCGATAGCGAAAGCGGAGGAGACGGCCGCCTCCCTGGACGACGCGGGGAAGCTGCGCGTGGCCAAGGCCAGGATGGACGCTAAGAAGTGGCAGGGAGCGATGGAACTGCTCTCCGAACTGAAAACTCGGGAGGCCGAGTTCCTGCACGCCTATGCCGGCGTGGCCAGGGCGGTGGAGGAGGCGCCGTCCTCGACGGCCGCCGCCCTGGCGCCGGTGTATACCTCCGCCATATCGCGTTTCGACGGCAGCGACGGCAAGGACGCCGAGGTCGGGATAATGGAATGGGTGGGTTCCCTGCACAGGATAGATCCCAAGGCGGCCGCGCTGTGGCTCGACGACGCCGACACCCTCGCCGGCCGGTTCCTGGCTTCCCGCTCCGCGGAGGCGGAGGGCTATACGCCGGCCGACATTTACGTCACCGTGGCCGACGCGCTGGAGGAGGTCGGCATGAAGGAAAAGGCCGGGCCGTTCTATTTCCTCGCTTCCGAGAGCTGCCGCGAGCTGGCCGAGGCCGCCGCCGCCCCCGCCGGGGCTAAGGGGCTGCGCCTCTGCGAGGGCCGTTACCTGGCCGCGTCCGGCCGCTACGGCGAGGCCGCCGAGGTGTACGCCGCGCTGGTCAAGGCCTATCCCGGCGAGTACGCCTTCCACCGCGCCTACGCCGGCGCGCTGCTGAAGCTCAAGAAATATCCCGAGGCGCTGCTGGAGGCGCGGGAAGCCGAGCGTCTGTCCTACGGGAACATCCGCTACAGCATCATCGGCCTGGAGGCCAGGATAGAGGCCGAGCACGGCCGCAAGGATTCCGCCGTCAAGATACTGAAAGAAGGTATAGCGGCCGCCGAGAAAGCCGGGGACGGCGCCGGCGGCCTGAAGCGTTACCTGGAAGAGGTGGAGAAGGGGAAATAGCACCGGCGATGGACAGGACGGCCTATCTCTGCGTTCATGACAAGACCGGTGTCGAGGACTTCGCCCGGGGCCTTACCGAGCTGGGCTTTTCCATCTATTCCTCCGGTTCCACTTATAAGCTGCTGAGGGAGGCGGGGATAGAGGCCGAGGAGGTCCGCTATTCCCCGCCGGTGCCGGCGGCGCTGCTGAAGGCCCTTTCAGGCAGGTTCCCGGCAATATCCGAGAACGGCGTGGAACTGCCCAGGTTCTACGTGGTGGCCGCGGACCTTTACCCTATCGCCGGCATAGTCTCCCAGGAAGATTTTTCCGTAGACGAGCTGTCGAATTACCTCGACCAGGCCAACTCCGCCGT
>JAKAMO010000185.1 GCA_021812825.1 bacterium
ACGAAGGAGAGCGCCTTCAGCAGGTCCGCGGCGGCGGCGTCCACGGCGCCCCTGTCGAACGAGGCGAGCCGCGCTTTCACTATATGGGAGAAGGGGGGATAGAAGAAGTCGCGACGCGCGGCCAGCTCGCCGTCCGCGAAGGAGGGATAGTCCATCTCCGTGAGCCGCGAGAATACGTTATGGCCGGTCTCGCGCGTCTGTATCAGCAGCTCTCCCCGGGTGCCGAGCAGTCTCCAGGCGGCGAAGAAGGCGCGATAAGCCTTTTCCGAGGCCCTGAAATCCGCGCTGGAGAGGTCCGAGTCGGCGTCTATGAAAGCGGCCAGCGCCAGCCGGGGGGCCCCCAGGTCGCGGAGGGCTATGCGGGTCCCGACCAGCACGTCGGCTTCCCCGCGGGCGAAGGAATCCAGCTCCGAGCTCATGGCCTTCAGGGATCCCCGCAGCACGTCGCCGTCGAAGCGGGCTATCTTCGCGCCGGGCAGCAGCCTGGCTATAGCCTCCTGCGCCTTCTGCGTGCCGGCGCCGTAGTCCCTGAAGACCTTCCCGCCGCAGGACGGGCAGACTTCGGGCCAGGGCTCCTTCTTCCCGCAACGGCGGCAGAGCAGGGACCGGTCCGCGCCGGCCGACTTCAGTACGGTGAGGCCCGGACCGCAGGTCCGGCAGCGCGGCATCCAGCCGCAGTTGGCGCAGAACAGCCTGGAAGCGTAGCCCTTCCGGGCGGCTATGACCAGCGCCTGGCCGCCGGCCTTCACGGTGCGCAGTATGCCGTCAGAGAGCGGGCGGGCCAGCACGTCCCCCGGATACTGGGCGAGGTCCAGCACGCGCACGTCGGGGCCGGGACCCGCCAGCCTCGCCCTTGGCACGGCGTCGAAGCGCTCCAGCTCCCCGCCTGCGGCGGCGCCCCAGGTCTCCATGGAAGGGCAGGGGCTGGCCAGGACTACGGAGGCGCCGATGGCCGCCGTACGCCGGAGCAGGACCTCCCTCGCGTGATAGAAAGGCTCCGCCTCCTCCTGCCTGTACACTTCCTCGTGCTCGCTGTCCAGCACGGCCAGGCGCAGGGCGCGGAACGGAAGGAAGACGCCTGTCCGCGTGGCTATTATAACCTTGAAGCGCCCGGACGCCGCCCCGGCCCAGGCCTCGGCGCGCCGCTTAGGCGTCAGGCGAGCGTGCCAGGCCGCGACGCGGCCCGGGAAGAGCGGCTCCAGCGCGTCCTGCAGCTGCGGGATGAAGCTTAGGTCGGGGACTACGAGCAGCCCCTGCGGTTCCTCTCCGTCCAGGGCAGCCCCGAAGAGCTCCGCGTACACCGGCTCCGGACGCTCGAAAGGGGAAAGCCGCAGCAGACAGGCGCGCCGGCCGCCTGCGGAAAGGGCCGCGCGCAGCTTTTCCAGCTCCGGCAGGCCGGGCACGGATGTTATCGGAAGCCTCTCAGCCTCCTCCGGAGTTCGTGTATGAACGGCCTGCTCCTGCGGGGCATGGGCATAGAACGCGCCCAGGCAGAGGCCGTGCGGAGAGCCCCAGCGCGCGGACATCCAGGCGGCCAGCTCCACCGCCCCTTCCGGGAACAGCGGCTCCTCGTCGAGCAGACTGGCGACGGATTTAAGTTCTTTGAGGCCGGTAAGATCGGCGTCCTTCTCCGGCAGGACGCGCAGTATCATTCCGGCGGCGGACTGGCGCTTGCCCAGCGGGGCGAGGACGCGCAGTCCCGGCGCGGCCTTCAGTTCCAGCTCGTCGGGCAGCAGGTAGTAGAACGTGCGGCGCAGCGGTATCGGGAAGGAGATTTCTGCCAACATGGGGTCAGGTCTTGGATCTTGACCGCGATTACGACAGTTCAGAACAGGCCGCGGATCGCTGCCGAGGTCAAGATTCAAGACCTGACCCCGCTACTGGGATGCTACTTAACGGTTTCCAGGAACGACTTCACCATCTTCATGTCCTCCCAGGTATCCCTCTTGAGATTGGGATTGCGCAGCAGCGCGGCCGGGTGATACGTGGGCATCAGCCTGATGGGTTCTTCGGAGGAGGGACCGGCCTGGTAGCTGGTCCATTTGCCCCTCATCAGGGAGATCCCCTTATCGGTGGAAAGAAGGACCTTGGTGGGAACGGAACCGAGCGTGACTATGCAAGCCGGCCTGATGAAGCGCAGCTGGGCGTCCAGATAGGGCCGGCAGGCGGCTACCTCGTCGGGCGTCGGCGGGCGGTCGTTGCCGCGGGACTCCGGATCGGCCGGGTTCTTCATCGGGTGGCACTTGACGATGTTGGCGATGTAGACGTCCTGGCGTTTCAGCCCGAGCACGGTCTCCATGATCTTGTCGAGGAGCTGGCCGGAACGTCCGACGAAGGGCTCGCCCTGGTGGTCTTCCTGGAAGCCCGGGCCCTCGCCGACGAAGACTATCCGGGCCTTGTAGGTGCCCACGCCGAACACTGCATTGAGCCTGGAGGCGCCGAGGCCGCACTTGCGGCAGGTCCTGACCTGTTCGGCGAGGGCCAGCATGTCGCCGGAAACGGCGGGGAGGGAAGGTTGGGGCCGGGGGGGCACGGAGACCTCCGCGGCGGGACGGGAACGCCCGGCCTCGACGAGAGTGTCGTCCAGGGCCTTTATGTAGGCGGCCAGGTCCCTGGCCGCGCCGGCGAGCTCGTCCCGCATCGCGCAGCGCCTTAGGCGGGCTTCTCTTCCTTGACGTCCTTGCGCAGGCGCTTGGCGTCGTCGGGGCGCTTGGCCGCCAGCTTCTCCTCTATCTCCATGTCCTTCTTGACGGCGGCGTCGATCTCATCGGGAGTGATCTTCCCGCCGACGATGTCGAGCATCGCGCGGTCGATAAGGTCCGCCATCGTCATCCCGCGGGAATCCTCCTGGCGGCGCAGATGGCGCGCCCACTGCATAGCCCGCACGATGTCGTTGTACTTGGACGGGCCGTAGTCGGAAATGAGCTGCTCGAGATCGGCCTCGTTCTCCTTGGTCTTTGCGTGGGTAGTCATTTGAACCTCCGTATCTTACAGATCCTTGAATTTCGCGAGCTGCTCCGCGAACCGGCGCGCTATTCCGGCGCTGCGCTCCGTCCTGGCGGCCTCGGCCGCCGCTATGCCGGCCACGGCCGCCACGGCGTCGGCCAGCGCGTCGTTGACGACCAGGTACCCGAACCTGCCGACCTCGCGCAGCTCGGCGCTCGCGGTGCGCATGCGCACCTTCAGTCCCTCGCCGGACTCGCCCCTGGCGCGCAGGCGCTTCAGCAGGGTCTTCAGGTCAGGCGGCAGCAGGAAGACCGTGACGGCGCCGGGGAAGAGGCGCCTGACCGCGCGGGCGCCTTTCACGTCTATCGTCATCACCGGGATCCGGCCCTTCGCCAGCACGTCGCGCACGGACCTGACCGGCGTGCCGTAATAGTTGCCGTGCACCCTAGCCCACTCCAGCAGCTTCCCGGACTTCCTGAGCTTCAGGAACCGGGACTCGGTCACGAAGTAGTAATCCCTGCCGTCCACCTCGCCAGGCCTGCGCGGCCTGGTGGTGCAGGTCACGCTGAAAGCGAACTTGGGGTCCAGCTCCAGCAGGGCCGAGCGCACCGCGGTCTTTCCTCCCCCGGAAGGGGAGGAAAGGACCAGCGGGAAGCAGCGGCCGGCTGTGCGCTTCACTTCTTGTTCTTTCTGGGCGCGCGCAGCTGGGCCTGGGCGGCCGACAGGATGGCTATCGGCACGCGGAACGGGGAGCAGGAAACGTAGTTAAGGCCCGCCTTGTGGCAGAATTCCACGGAGGCCGGCTCGCCGCCCTGCTCGCCGCAGATGCCGATCTTCAGGTCCTTGCGGGTCTTGCGGCCGCGCTCGACCGTGATCTTGATCAGCTCGCCGACGCCGGTCTGGTCTATGCTCTGGAACGGGTCGACCGGCAGCAGCTTCTTCTCGGCGTATTCCTTCAGGAAGTAGCCCGAGTCGTCGCGCGAATAGCCGAAGGTCATCTGCGTCAGGTCGTTGGTGCCGAACGAGAAGAACTGCATCGTCTCGGCCAGCTTGCCGGCGATCAGGCAGGCGCGGGGGATCTCGATCATCGTGCCCACCATGTACTGGAACCTCACGCCCCTGGCCTTGGAGACCTCGGAGTACACGCGGTGGATGATCTCGGACTGGTCCTTCACCTCGGTGTCGAGCGACACGACGGGGATCATGATGTCCGGGTACACCTTCACGCCTTCCTTATAGAGCTCGGCGGCCGCCTCGAAGATGGCGCGGGCCTGCATCTCGGTGATCTCGGGGTAGGTAACGCCGAGGCGCACGCCGCGGTGGCCCATCATCGGGTTGCTCTCGCGCAGCGCGGTGGCGCGGGCCTCGAGGTCCTCCATCGAGATGTTGAGGGACTTGCCCAGCTCGGCTAGCTTCTCCTG
>JAKAMO010000046.1 GCA_021812825.1 bacterium
AGGCCAGGAAGGCCTCCGCGTCCCCGGCATAGGCGAGGCAGGTGTTCTTAGCCAGGCCCCGCTCCATGCCGAGATGGCGCGAGAAATCCTCCGCCAGCGGCCGCATTACTTGCGGGCTACTTTCTCGCGCTTATCGGCCTTCTCCGCGGGTTTCTCTTCCTGCGCGGGCGCGGCTGCGGCCGCGGGCTTCGGAGCCGGCTTGGGCATGAACCGGGCGCGCAGCTCCGTCTCTATCTCCTTGGAAACGTCCTGGTGCAGCCTGAGGTAGTCCTTGGCGTTATCGCGGCCCTGGCCGATGCGGTCGCTCTTGTAGATGTACCAGGTGCCGGACTTCTCCAGCAGGCCGCACTCCACGCCCATGTCGAGCAGGCAGCCCTCGGTGGAGATGCCCTCGCCGTTGACCATCTCGAACTCGGCCTGGCGGTAGGGCGGCGCGACCTTGTTCTTGACCACCTTCACGCGGATGCGCGCGCCGGTAACGACTTCGGCCTTCTTGATGGTCTCTATCTTCCTGATGTCCATGCGCACGGAGGAGTAGAACTTGAGCGCGAGGCCGCCGGGCGTGGTCTCGGGGTTGCCGAACATCACGCCTATCTTGTGGCGGATCTGGTTGATGAACATCACGGACGTCTTGGTGGACGCCACGATGGAGGTGAGCTTGCGCAGCGCCTGGCTCATAAGTCTCGCCTGCAGGCCCACGTGCAGGTCGCCCATCTCGCCCTCTATCTCGGCCTTGGGCACGAGCGCTGCCACCGAGTCTATCACGATGATGTCCAGCGCGCCCGAACGCACCAGCTTCTCGGCTATCTCGAGGGCCTGCTCGCCGGAGTCGGGCTGGGAGATCAGCAGGTTGTCCACGTCAACGCCCAGCTTCTGCGCGTAGATAGGGTCCAGCGCGTGCTCGGCGTCTATGAACGCGGCCATGCCGCCGTTCTTCTGCGCCTGCGCTATCACGTGCAGGGTCAAAGTGGTCTTGCCGGAAGCCTCCGGGCCGTATACCTCTATCACGCGGCCGCGGGGCAGGCCGCCCACTCCGAGCGCCAGGTCCAGGCTCAGCGCGCCGGTGGGTATGACCTCCACCTTCATCTTGGCGCTGCGCTCGCCCAGCTTCATGATGGCCTCTTTGCCGTAGCTCTTCTCTATCTGCGACAGCGCCGCTTCCAGCGCCCTGCTCTTCTCGTCGTTAACCATGATATAGAACCTCCGTGTAATTTAAATCCTATGCAAATAGTTTACACTCTCATCCCGTCAAGGGCGTGTCGGGATAAAAATCGTGAAAAAATATTTTTTCTGACAGACGCTCACCATGTATTATGTTAACATTTTCCCTGAAAAAGTAAAGTCCACTTTTGGAGATGTTTCCCAAGAGATAAAGCCCTTCGCATGCAAAGGGCTTTATCTGGCGCGCGCACTATACTGGCAACCTAGTTCCGCTTTTTTATGCGTTCAACAACAGTGGTACTAGGGCGGGACCGAGCAACTTTTACAGGAATAAATAAGCCTGTATTCGCATCTCGGCCAATCAAAAATGATTTGCCTTTAGCCATGGCACACCTCCTTCTTGTTAAAGATCCATGAGCCCATGCTCACAGCTACTACCCTTGTAGTATAAAGGATTTTCCCGTGTTTGTCAAGTATTAAGGAGATATTGACTTTAGCACTTTAATATATTATCCTTTATATATGCACCCTATACAAGAGAAGCTCCTCAACCTTTCCAAGGGAACGAACCTCGCCCAGATCAGCCTGCGCGAGATGGCCGCGGCCATCGGCCTGCCGGCCGAGTCCCCCCAGAAGATAAAGCACCATCTGCAGCAGCTGGAGAAGAAGGGCTTCCTATCCATAGACCGCGCCAAGGGCCTGATGGAGAAGGCTTCCCTGCTGCCCGGCCTCGCCAGCGGCCTGCTCAAGGAGGCCTCCTCGCTGTTCTCCATACCCATAGTCGGCACCGCCAACTGCGGACCCGCCACTATCTACGCCGAGCAGAACTTCGAGGGCTTCCTGCGCGTCTCGGGACGGCTGCTGGGGCGCTCGACCCCGGCCGGCCTGTACGCCATAAAGACCAACGGCTCTTCGATGAACCGCGCCGAGATAGGCGGCAGGAAGATAGAGGACGGCGACTACGTGGTGATAGACAGCGGCAGGCGGGAGCCGGCCAACAACGACATAGTGCTGGCCATCATAGACAACAAGGCCACCATAAAGCGCTTCATTGACGACAGGGCGAACGGCCAGGTGATACTGAAGGCGGACTCCTCCTACGACTACGAGCCCATCTATCTGCACCCGGACGACGACTTCCTGATAAACGGCAAGGCCATAGCAGTCATCAAGCACTGAAACTCCGTATAACGCCTCCGCGGCAGGGCCGCGGTTTGACCTGAGCGGGCAAATTTGAGTAGTATTAGGGCAGAACAGGATTTATCCAAGGAGAACACATATGGCGAACCCTAAATTCATGAAAGAGATGCAGCCGGACGCGGACCTGGGTGCCGTTATCGGCAACGAGCCCGTCGCCCGCCCCACCGCGGTCAAGAAGATCTGGGACTATATCAAGAAGAACGGCCTGCAGGACAAGGTCAACAAGCGCAACATCAACGCCGACGAGAAGCTGCTGAAGGTCTTCGGCGGCAAGAAGCAGGTCACGATGTTCGAGCTGGCCGGCATACTCGGCAAGCACCTGAAGTAAACGGTCAAGCCACGGGAAAAGACCGCCCCCCGCCCGGGGGCGGTCTTTCCATTGCCGTACCCGGCCCCGGGACCGGTAAAGCCGCCCATGGAGCAGAAGAAAGCCCCGGGGACCAGCCTGTTCTCCAGGCTCCTGGTCCCGACCATCCCCTCGGCGAACAAGCCGCCGCAGAAGCTGCGCTTCGCGCTGCAGCTGGCCTTCCTGCTGCTGATAGCCCTGATAGGGCTGCAGTTCCATAATTTCGTCTCGGCCATACTGGAGGGGACCGCCCTGCCGCGGCGCCCCCCCGGGGTGGAGGGCTTCCTGCCCATCAGCGCGCTGATGAGCCTGAAGCTTTTTCTCTCCACGGGCGAGATACACTGGGCCCACCCCGCGGCGCTGTTCATACTGCTGGCGATAATAGCCATGTCCTTCGCGGTGGGCAAGTCTTTCTGCGGCTGGCTCTGCCCGTTCGGCTTCCTCTCCGAGCTGCTGCACAAGGCCCGGAAGCACCGCGCCCCCGCGGCCAAGCCGCCCGCGGACTGGCTGGACTACAGCCTCGGCGCGGTCAAGTACATCATCCTCGCCTTCTTCGCCTTCGTCATCTTCATATCGATGAACGCGGACAAGGTACGGGCCTTTCTGGGCGACGACTACAACAAGATAGCCGACATCAAGATGTACTTCTTCTTCGCCCATATCAGCTTCTTCGCGGCCATGGTGATAACCGCGCTCTTCGTGCTCAGCTACTACCTGCCCTATTTCTGGTGCCGCTACCTCTGCCCCTACGGGGCACTGCTGGGCCTGGTCTCGCTGGCCAGCCCTTCGCGCATCAGGCGCTACGACCCGCCCTGCATCTCCTGCGGCAAATGCGCCGCGGTCTGCCCGCAGCGCATAGCCGTGGACAGGAAAACGGCCGTATATTCGGACGAATGCACCTCCTGCGGCCTCTGTCTGGACGTCTGCCCCGCGCCCGGCTCGCTGGAGCTGCGGATCTGGAAGACCAAGCTGCGTATAAAGACCATATTGCTGCCGCTTATAGTGACCGCGATCTTCTGCCTGGTGACCGGCTGGGCCATGCTGGCCGGCCACTGGAAGAGCGGCGTCACAGAGGACGACTACCGCAAGCTGGGCGTTTTCTACGACAGCCTGGAGCACCCTTAAGTCCTATGCGGAACGGGGGCCTTTCGCTTCTAGGCAGACCCCGCCCACATTGTTAGAATATTTTCTAATATCTCCGCGGTCTCACGGCCGCAAGGACCACCAATGAAGAATAAACTGCTGATATCACTTTCCGCTTCCCTGGCGCTTTCGCCCTGCGCGATGGCACTGGACGCCGGAGTATCCTTCGACGGCGGCGGCTCGCTGGCCGCTTTTTCCAGGCAGTCCGGCATACCGGTGCCGCTTCCCGGCCTCCGCGAGGCCGCGGAGCTGCCCGCCGTCTGCGCCCACGGCGCCGCCGGGTCCCTGGACGGCGCCGCCTTCGCGGCGGCCGTGGCCGCCAGCGACGTGGTCTACGTGGGCGAATCCCACGACCAGGCCAACGACCACCTGGCCCAGCTGGAAGCGCTGAAAGCCCTTTACGCGGTCCGCGGCGCCAAGGTCGCAGTAGGCTTCGAGATGCTCAACGTCACGCTGCAGCCCGTGCTGGACGAATACGCCTCCGGCGCCATCACCGAGGCCGAGTTCCTGAAAAAGGCCGACTGGCAGAAGGAATGGGGCTTCGACTTCAACCTCTACAAGCCCATCTTCGACTTCATCCGCGGGAACAAGCTCTCCGCCGTCGCCCTTAACCTGCCGAAGAAGGTGGTCTCCCACATAGCCATGAAGGGCCTGGACGCCCTGCCGCCGGAAGAGGCCGCCTACCTGCCTGCGGACATGCAGGTCACGACCAACGCCAGGTACATCGCCTACATAAAGGAATCCTTCGACGGCCACATGTCCGACATGTTCAAGTTCGAGAACTACCTGGCCGCGATGTCCGCCTGGAACGAGGCCATGGGCGCCAACATGGCCGCCTTCCTCAACGCCAACAAGGGCTACGCGGGCCTGGTAGTGGCCGGCAGCGGCCACGTCATCTACAACGCGGCCATCCCGGCCTCGCTCAAGGCCAGGGCCCCGTGGGCGAAAGACCTCTCCTTCTTCATGAAGGGCGCGGACTCCTGCCCCGCCGCGGTACAGGAAGGCGACGCGGACCTGGCGGACTTCGTCTGGTACGTGCCGCACACCGCCGAAGAGGAGAAGGGCCTGCGCCTGCCGCTCTGAGCTGGAACGCCCCGAATAAAAAAGCCGCCGGAAGGCGGCTTTTTTATTTACCAGGATGGGCGCCCTAGCCACAGCTCTTGAAGAAGCAGACCGACAGCGGCGGCAGCGTGAGGTTCAGGGAGTAGGGCTTGCCGTGCGCCGGCGCCGATTCCGCGTCCATCCCTCCCATGTTCCCGAGGCCGGAGCCCCAATAGGCCGTGGCGTCGCTGTTGAGCATCTCCTTCCAGAAGCCGCCGCGCGGCACGCCGACCCTGTAGCCGTAGCGCGGCACCGGGGTGTAGTTGCAGACCACCAGCACCGCCTCGGCGGGGTCGCCGTTCCTGCGCAGGAAGGCGGAGACGCTCTGCTCGGCGTCGTTGGCGTCCACCCATTCGAAGCCGTCCGGACTGCAGTTCTTGTCGTGAAGGGCAGGTTCGGCCGCGTAGAGCGCGTTCAGGTCCCTGACCCAGGCCTGCACCCCTGCGTGCTGCGGGTAGACGGCCTGGTGCCAGTCCAGGCTCTTATCGTGGTCCCACTCGGCCCACTGGCCGAACTCGCCGCCCATGAACAGCAGCTTCTGGCCGGGCTGCGCGTACATGTTGCCGAAGAGCAGCCGCAGGTTGGCGAACTTCTGCCAGTCGTCGCCCGCCATCTTCTGCATCAGCGAGCCCTTGCCGTGCACCACCTCGTCGTGCGACAGCGGCAGCACGAAGTTCTCCCCCCACGCGTACAGCATGCGGAAGGTCAGGTCGTTGTGGTGGTAGCGGCGGAACACCGGGTCCTTGGAGAAATAGCGCAGCGTGTCGTGCATCCAGCCCATGTCCCACTTGAGCCCGAAGCCGAGGCCGCCCAGGTAGGTGGGCCGCGAGACCATAGGCCAGGCCGTGGACTCCTCGGCGTAGGTCTGCGCGTCCGGGAAGTTCTCGTATACCACGTGGTTGAACTGCTTCAGGAAGGCTATGGCCTCCAGGTTCTCGTTGCCGCCGTACTTGTTCGGCACCCACTCCCCGGCCTTGCGGGAATAGTCGAGATACAGCATCGAGGCGACCGCGTCCACGCGCAGGCCGTCTATGTGGTACTTGTCCAGCCAGAACATGGCCGACGACAGCAGGAAGCTCTTCACCTCGTTTCGGCCGAAGTTGAAGATGGCGCTGCCCCAGTCCGGGTGGAAGCCCTGGCGCGGGTCGGCGTGCTCGTAGAGGCAGGTCCCGTCGAACCTGGCCAGGCCGTGCGCGTCGGAGGGGAAATGCGCCGGCACCCAGTCGAGTATCACGCCTATGCCCGCCTGGTGCAGCTTGTCCACCAGGTACATGAAGTCCTGAGGGCCGCCGTAGCGCGCGGTGGGCGCGAAATAACCCGTGGTCTGGTAGCCCCAGGAGCCGTAGAAGGGGTGCTCGGTCACCGGCATCAGCTCCACGTGGGAGAAGCCCATGTACTTCAGGTAGCCTGGCAGCTCCTCGGCCAGCTCGCGGTATGTCAGGAAGCGCTCGGGGTCGGCCGGGCTGCGGCGCCAGGAGCCCAGGTGCAGCTCGTAGATGGAAACGGCGCTCTTAAGGCCGTTCTTGGAGCCGCGGACCTTCATCCAGTCAGCGTCCTGCCACTCGTACTCGAGGTCGGCCACCACGGAGGCCGTCTTGGGGGCCTCCTCGGCGGCGAAGGCCATGGGATCGGCCTTCTCCGCGGAGAAGCCGTCGAAATTGGAGACGATGAAATACTTGTAGTTCTGCCCCGGCTTCACCCCGGGGACGAAGCCCTCCCAGATGCCGGAGCTGCCGCGCTGGTGCAGCTGGTTCTGCGACTTGTTCCAGTAGTTGAAGTCGCCGGTCACGAACACCTGTTTCGCGTTGGGAGCCCAGACGGCGAAGTGCGTGCCGTCGCGCCCGTCCACGGTGGCCGGGTGGGCGCCCAGCTTGTCGTAGAGCCTCAGGTGGTTGCCTTCGTTGAAGAGGTAAAGGTCCTGATCGGTGAGCAGCTTTATATCGTTAGCCATGGTGCCGTCCTCTATGCTGAATAATACAATATTGCCAGCCTTGACTACTTTTCTGCGGCAGGCGCTTCCGTTTTCAGGCCGAATGAATCCGGGATGTCCTTCGCCAGCAGCTGCGGATACCTATCCTCCATGCCGTTGGAAAGCAGCTTCTCCGTGAGATTATCATAAAGCAGCAGCGGCTCCTCGCCGCCGGCGAAGCGGATGGCCGGTTCCTTCTGCACCCAGGACCCGAGAACCAGCAGGTAACGGGAATCGGGGGACCAGAGCACGCGCGCGTCCCCCTCCTTCCGGAGATGGTTGGCGTCGCCCGACTTGTATACCTTCCAGGCCGGCGCCAGCGCCCAGTTCCTGCCTACGGAGAGCATCACGTTCTTGTCCGGAAAGCCGTAGAAGTTCTCCAGCACGGCCACCCACCTGCCGTCGGGAGAGACGAACTTCCTCGCCGGCACCCGGTCCCCGCCCCCGAGCAGCAGCGGCAGCAGCAGGCCGGCCGCCATGCCCAGCAGGACCAGCGCCGCAGCGCCGCCGAGAAGATATTTCAGGATACGCTTCATGCTATTTTACCCGGGCGGACATATCCGTAATGATAACAAAAAGCCGCGGCCGTGAACCCTTTCACATTGGGCCGCAATAGTTGCTACTATAGTCGCATGCCTGAAGAGACTCCCAGGCCGCACAGGCGGCGCGTACGCTACTCCGGCACGCACCCGCGCCGCTTCGAGCAGAAGTACAAGGAGCTGGACCCCGCGAAGTACGCGGACCAGATAGAGCACATCATAGCCAAAGGCCTCACGCCGGCCGGCACCCACCGCCCCATCTGCGTGGAAGAGATCCTGGAGATACTCTCCCCGAAGCCCGGCGAGACCGCCTTCGACGCCACGCTGGGCTACGGCGGCCACGCGCGCAAGCTGCTGCCGAAGCTGCTGCCGGGCGGCAGGTATTTCGCGGTGGACGTGGACACGGTGGAACTGCCGAAGACCGAGGCCCGCCTGCGCGCGGAGGGCTACGGCCCCGAAGTCCTGACGGTCAGGAAGATGAACTACGCCGGCATACTGGGCCTGCTGGGCGAGGCCGGCGGCGGCTTCGACTGCGTGCTCGCGGACCTGGGCGTCTCGTCGATGCAGCTCGACAACCCGGAGCGCGGCTTCACCTACAAGGCCGACGGCCCGCTGGACCTGCGCCTGAACCCGGAAAGGGGACAGCCCGCCTCGGAATTCATAAAGGCCGTCACTGCCGACAAGCTCAGGAGCATCCTGGAGGAGAACGCCGACGAGCCGTTCGCGGCGCAGGCCGCGAAGGCCATAAAGGAAGCCCCCCTCCCCGTAAAGACCACCTCGGGCCTGGCCAAGGCCGTGCGTGCCGGCCTGGCTTCCGTGTCGCCGAAGCTCAAAGAAGAAGAGATCAAGAAGTCCCTGCAGCGGGTGTTCCAGGCCCTGCGCGTAGAGGTCAACGGCGAGTTCAGCGCGCTGGACCGCTTCCTCGAGGCCCTGCCGTGGGCCGTAAAGCCCGGCGGCAGGATAGCCATACTCACTTTCCATTCCGGCGAGGACCGCCGGGTGAAGAAATCCTTCTTCACGGGCGAAGAGGCGGGCGTCTACTCCTCCGTGGCGCAGACCCCGGCCCGCCCGTCCGCGGCCGAGCGGCGCTCCAACCCGCGCTCCTCCTCGGCCAAGCTGCGCTGGGCCGTGCGCTCCGACAGGCCGGCCGGAGGATCATGAAAAAACTTATGGCCCTGTGCGCCGCCGCGGCGGCCTTCGGCTGCGCTTCACGTCCGGCGGTCACCGGCTCCATGGAGAAGGCCGCCCGCCAGGTCCTTAACCAGTCCGAAGCCGGCAGGAAGGCCGTGGGCGAGTACGACCGCTACAAGAAGGAGTTCGACAGGTACGGCAAGCTGGCCGGGATCCTCAGGAAATACCACGACAGCAAGACCCTCGACGACTCGGACCTGCTGGAGGTGCTCAGGCAGACCGGCGTGGTGAAGGGCGCGCCCGCTCCGAAAGGCAAAAAGCCGCCAGGACAATTCCCCGTGCGGACGTACAAGGGCGGCTTCCGCTGGCCCATGGACGCGGGCATAGTCAGCTCGGAGTTCGGGCCGCGCTGGGGCAAGATGCACCAGGGCACGGACATCGCGGCCGACATGGGCGTGCCGATAAAGGCCTCGGCCGCGGGCGAGGTCATCTATTCCGGGGACGGCATCTCAGGCTACGGCAACGTGGTCATCCTGCGCCACGACAGCGATACCACCACCACCTACGCCCACAACAAGGCGCTGAAGGTGCGGGTGGGCGAGAAAGTGAAGGCCGGCCAGCTGATAGCCCTGCTGGGCTCCACCGGCCACTCCACCGGGCCGCATCTGCATTTCGAGTTCCGCAAGGGCGACGCCCCGGTGAACCCGCGCACTATCCTGCCGACGAGCAGGTTCTGACCCTTCGCCGCGCTCACGCGCGCGCCGCCCTGAACGCCTGCAGGCGCGTAGAGGTTTTTGTTTGTATGGGGTTCTAGTCGCCGCAGAAGATGCCGATCGCGCAGAGCACGTTCTGCCCTGACGGGGTGGAACCGAGGCTTTTGGAATCGGCCGGCCGCAAGGTCTTCTTGACCGTCTCCATCGAAACGCCGTCCTTCGAACCGATGACGAGCCCCTTTACCGCCAGGTTAACCGGCGTAGCCGGCAGGTAAATCACCATGGCCGCCATGGCGGCGGGATTCCCTTCGGCCGCGTTCTTCTCCACGTACATATAGGTTTTACCGCTCTCGTAGACCGCCGGCGCCACGACCCGCAGGACGGCCTTCTTGGTCAGCACGCAGGCGCCGTGCAGGCCGAAGGTGTCGGGGCAGCTACGGACCGCGTCCTCGACCTGGTCGTTGACGAAATATTTGTGCTCCAGCGCGGCCAGGTTGTTGCTCTCATAACCGGAGGCGGGCCCATGGGTATCGTCGCGCAGCGCCAGCAGGTCGTTGAAGTTGATATCCCTGCCCACCAGGGCCTTGAAATCCTTCTCCATCTTCACTATCTCTTTGCGGCTGGCCGGCTTATCGTAGTTATGCGGGGCTTTCATCTTCTGCGGGTCCACTATGTTGAGCGCCTCATAGAGGCTGCAGTTCTGGGCCCGGCACTTGTCCAGCTTGGCCTGCTGGGCCGCGGTGATCTTCTTGCCGTTCCAGACGAAATTGCCCTCGGGAGCCGGGCCGTCGCCCATGCTCGGAGGCGCCGTGAAAGTGAGCTTCTTCTTGGGGCCGCGCGCCTCGGGCGCGGGAGGGGCGCCGCCTAATTTCGCTTCCGACAGCTCCACCCCGCCCTCCTGGTCGCCCTTCCTGCCGGAACCGCCGTCGTAAACGGCGCCCATGCCGGACGCGTCCATGTCCTTCATTTTCCCGTACTTCTTATTGGCGGCGGCGGAGATCTTCTCCTGTTTCTTGGCGCGCTCCTTCAGCTGTTTGGCCTCCTCTTCGCCGTTCTGCGGCCGGGGCGCCAGCGTGATGTTCTGCTCCTTCAGCCAGGCTATGTCGTCCTGGTCGTAGATCCCTTTGTCCACCCTGGCCTTTATAGCGGCCAGCTTGTCCCGCTTCTCCTGGACCGCGGCGGCCGCGGCCTCCCCGTCCTTGAAACAGGCGCCGATGTATTCCAGGTCCCCGTCGCTCACGGCCAGGAGGGCCTTTCCGTCTATCTTGCCGCGCGAGACGGACAGCTTGTCCTGCGCCTTGCCGCAGGCGCGCAGGGCCTTGTTCAGCACCTTGGTCTGCTGCTTCGCGTCCAGCTCGTCCCAGCTGCTCTCGTCCTCGTCCGTGAACGCCCCGATCCAGCGCCAGACCGTATAGTCCTGCGACACTTCCGAGCCCCAGCGGACCTTGACCGCCTCCCCGGGGAAGGCGGGCTGCGCCAGGAAAAGGACCGCAAGGACGAGCAGCTCTATCGGTTTCATATATGGATACTTATCGATTAATAGCCTACCAGAGGGCGGGCCAACTTTCAAGGCCCATTCCGCATCGCCTGGACCGCTGACGATAGGGGAGATCACCCCCCCCCCAAGAGGCCTATTACGGACCCTCGGCCGGTACCGCGGCAGCCCCTGCCCCGCGCTCCGGAGTTCTAGCCCTAACCGGCTCTTGCATCGTCCCTCCCTTAGTGGTATGCTCTCCTTGGGGGTTCAGGGTAAGTCACCGATATACACGCCGCCGCCCGCGCCAGCGGGCCGGACGCCCGCTTATAATCACAGGGGGAGCTATGCTATTGATGAAAAGAGAAGAGCTCAAGGAATTGATGGACGAGCGGATGGGGCCCTGCGTCTCCATCTACATGCCTACCGTAAAGGGGAGCATCGAGACCAGGCAGAACCCGATAAAGTTCCGCAAGCTGCTGAAGGAGGCGGAGTACAAACTGGCCGCGTCCGCGGTGAAGCGCGCCGATATCGAAGAGCTGACCGCGCCGGCGAGACGCCTGCTGCTGGACAACATGTTCTGGCAGTACCAGAACGGCGGGTTGGCGGTGTTCCTGTCGCGCCGCGTCAGGCGCGCTTTCACGCTGCCGCTGGAGTTCTCCGAGATGGCCGCCACGGGCGACAGGTTCTGCGTCAGGCAGCTGCTGCCGCTGTTCGCCGAGGACGGCCGGTTCTGCGTGCTGGCCCTGAGCCAGCGCTCGGTCAAGCTCTACCAGTGCAGCCGCTACAGCGTCTCCGAGCTGGACCTGCGCCAGGCGCCGAAGAGCATAACGGACCTGCTGGAGCTTAACCCCGGGGAGAAGCAGCCGCAGTACCACTCCAACACGGTGGGGCGGGCGGCCGGAGCCCGCGGCCAGACCGCCTCTTTCCACGGCGGCGCCGAGGACGCGGACGACGCCAAGGAGAACGTGCTGTTCTATTTCCGCAACGTCAACCGGGCGGTGAACTCCATCCTGAACAACGCCGGCGGACCGCTGGTGCTGGCCGGGGTGGACTACCTCACCCGCATCTACGACAAGGCCAGCACCTACCCACGCCTGGCCGCCGGGCGCATACCGGGGAATCCCGCGGACCTAAGGCCGGAGGAGCTCAAGGACAGGGCCTGGGGAGTGGTGAAGCCGGAGTTCGAGCGCGAGGCCCGGACCGCCGTGGAACAGTACGAGCGGCTGCAGGGCACCCCCCGAGCCTCCAACCACCTGGCGGCCATCCTGCAGGCGGCCGGAGAGAGCCGGGTGGGGACGCTGTTCGTCTCCGCGTCGGAGCAGCGCTGGGGTTTCTACGACGAAACCTCGGGGGTCATGGACCTGCACGGCAAGCCCGAGGCCTGCGATATGGAGCTGCTGGACCTCTGCGTGGCCCGGACGCTGGACCACGGCGGCAAGGTCTACGTGCTGGAAAAGGAAAGGATGCCGGGGCTGGCGCCAACAGCGGCCATCTTCCGCTACTGAGCCGGGAAAAGAGAAGGCCGGGCGCTTACGGCGTCCCGGCCTTTTCACGTCCCGGCACGGCTAGGCGGCGGCTTCCTCCGGGACGGGGGCTTTACGCAGCACCGCACGGGCGCTCTCGAAGATAACGGTCAGCGACAGCAGCAGCAGCACTGCGCCTATCACGGTGATCAGGTTCATGCCGGACTTGGCCAGCATGCTGACCAGCGCCCAGACGGTCATGACGGTCATGAAGACCGCCGGCACCAGGATGATCCAGAGCGCCTTCACCTCCGTACGCTTGGCCCAGATGTAGATGATGACCAGCACCAGCGCGGCCAACAGCTGGTTGGTGACCCCGAACAGCGGCCAGATGAACTTCCAGGCCGGCACCGCGGCGCCGTCCGGCCCGGTCACGCTGATGTTCAGCAGCACTATCGGCAGGGCTACCGAGACGGCGGTGGAGAGCAGCCTGCTGACGACGGAATTGCCGGTATCGGTCAGCTCCTGGAAGATGTAGCGGGCTATGCGCGTGGCGCTGTCCAGCGTGGTCAACATGAAGGCCGAGATCACCAGCAGGCCGAACACGCGGCCCACGTCGGGGCTCATCCCGAGCAGCTCGGAGAAGCGGCCGAGACCCGCCGCGAAGATCTGCGCCGGGGCCGCCTTGGCCAGCGCGTCGCCGGGGGCCAGCATCATTATGGTGCCCAGCGCTATCATGGCCACCACCGCCTCCAGCGCCATGCCGCCGAACCCGATGATCTTGGCGTCACGGGCCGAGGCCAGCTGTTTCGACGTGGTGCCGGAAGCCACGAGCGAGTGGAAGCCGGACACGGCCCCGCAGGCCACCGTGATGAACAGGAACGGTATCATGTCCCCCACGGCCGGCGCGGAGAAACCCTTCAGGGCCGGATAGGTTATGTGGTAGCCGCCGAACATGACCCCGACGAGGCCGATGAACAGCGAGGCATAGAGCAGGTAACTGGACAGATAGTCGCGCGGCTGCAGCAGGAACCAGACGGGCAGTATGGACGCGACGAAGCAGTAGCCCATCAGCAACCAGACCCAGGCTCCCTTGCCGAGCGACAGGAACGGGAACTTGAAGCTGAGCAGCATGAAGGCCCCAAGCGCCAGCAGGGCTACCGCCGTGGAGGCCTTCAGCCCCGTCTTGGCCCGGTAGACGGCCAGGCCGAAGGCCACGGCCACCGCTATATAGGCCAGGCTGGTCTCGGCCACCGCGGCCTCCTTGGCGAAGGCGTCAGCCGTGATGTCGGCGAAGACAGCCACCACGTACATCAGCGCCAGCCAGGTGAAGAGCAGGAACAGCTTGTAGGTGCGCCTGTTGATGTACTTGCGCGCGATCTCCGAGATGGAGCGGCCGCTGTGGCGCAGCGAGATGATCAGCGAGGAGAAGTCGTGCAGGCCGCCGATGAAGATGGTGCCGACCACCACCCAGACCGCGGCCGGCAGCCAGCCGAAGGCCGCGGCCGCGATCAGCGGTCCGACTATCGGCCCGGCGCCGGCGATGGACGAGAAGTGGTGGCCCAGCAGCACGTACTTGTTGGTGGCGACGTAGTCTATGCCGTCGGCCATCGTTGCCGAAGGGACCGGTTCGTCCTTCAGCACCGAGTAGCTCTTCTCCAGGAAGCCGCCGTAATAGCGGTAGCCCGCCCAGAGGGATACGAGGATGACGATAGCGAATATTGCCATAAAACCGTAGCGGTCCCTTGAGCACGGGACCGGCCGCGCCGGGGATCAGAATCCCCGGGAGCGGCGGCCGAACCTGACCGTCACAGAGACACGGTGGGTGTTGCCCAGGTCCCCCATAGGGGAATAGGCGTAATCTATAAGGTAGCTGGACATGTCCATGCCCAGGCCGGCGGAGATGCCGGAGGAGTCGCCCGTGGCGGCCGTACGGTAGCCCAGTCTCATCGAGAAGGCCGCGCCCTTGTCATAGGAGGTGGTCATCTCGACCCCGGCGTTGCCGTAGATCCCGGCATCCCTCAGATAATTCACGTCGGTGAAGAAAGCCGCGCTCTTGTGCATGCGGCGGTCGCGCCCGAACGGCAGGTGATAGGCCCCGCCGAGCCTGACGTTGAGCGGCAGCGGGTCGGACCGGCTCCTGAACTTCAGCGGCCCGCCGAAGTTCTGCGCCGAGAGGCCGAAATCCAGTTTTCCCGGGATAGCGGCGTACCTCAGCCCGCCGTCCAGCGCGAGCGCGGAGGCGTTGGCCGTCTCCAGGCGGCTTGAGATGTACTTGGCCGCGAACCCCAGGTCCAGCCGGGAGGCCACCCGCCGGGCGTAGCCCAGCATTACGGCGGCATCGGAAGCCGAATAGGAGGCGGAGAGGTCGTTGCCGAACTTGTCGTACTTGTCTATGGAAGGGCAGTCCAGATAGCTTATACCGAAGCCCACCACTCCTGAATACCGTTTGGCGGCGAAGGCCAGGCTGGAGTAGCCGATGTCGCCTATCCAGCGGGCATGGGAGAAGAACAGCTCGGGACCTGTCACCGCGGCCAGGCCGGCCGGGTTATAGAACAGCCCGGAAGCCCCGGAGAGCGCGGCCCCCGTCTCGCCCAGCGCGGACGACCTGGCGTCCACGCCTATGCGCAGGAACTGGCCGCCGGATACTCCCTCGTCGGCGGAGAAGGCCGGCAGCGCCAGCGGCGCCAGCGACAGCGCGGCCAGAACGCAACCCGCGAACAGCCTGCGACCCATCATGTTCGTCCGCGTCATCGTATTATCACCACCTTGCCGGATTTCTTGCCGCCGGCGGGGGATTTGACCAGGTATATGTAGACGCCCGAGGCGACGCGCGAGCCGGACTTGTTACGGGTGTCCCAGAAGCAGCGTCCGTCCAGGTCGTCGTCGGACAGCTCCCTGACGAGCCCGCCGGCCAGGTCGTAGATCCTGATGGTGGAAGCCTCCGGCAGCGACTCGAACACTATTCCGTCCCCGAGCGACGACTGCCCGAACAGGCCGGGACTGCCCGGCTTGTACGGGTTGGGATAGGCGAACACCTTGGAGATCGGGCCGGCGTACGAGATCACGCTGGCGAGCGCGTAGATGGAGAAGTGGCTGGTGTCCAGGTACACCGTCTTGGCCGCTCTGTCCAGCACCGAGTTACGCTGCAGCACCCACTCGAGCGTGGCCGGGTCCAGCAGCAGGATGCGCAGCGTGCCCACATCCACGGCCGTGCCGTCCACTATGCCGTCGTTATTGGCGTCCAGGTAGGCGAACTTCACCCGCGCGGGGACGGCGAAGCTGGCCGTGTCGAGGGCGCCGTACATGTCCCAGCGGCGCAGCTCCACCACGCCGCCGTTCAGCAGGCTGCCCAGGGTCATCCTGGCCGTGGCGGCCGTCAGGTCCGAGCTGCTGATCTCCACCGGCGCGGTGGCCGCGCTGGTGCTCAGCGAGATGTAGTCGTCCGCGGCGATGGCGCCGGCGGGGATGGTCACGCTCAGCGTGCCCAGGCCCGGCAGCGGCGCGCTGACCGTCAGGGCCGCCGTTGCCGTCGAGTAGACCTGCGTCACGTCCGCCGGCAGGTAGTCGGTGCGGATGCCGGCCGAGGTGGCGCTGGAGGCGCTCAGCACGCCGTCCGAGTTGTAGGCGAACGCCGCATAGTAGTAGGTGGCGGCCGCGCGCAGGCCCGTGTCGGTGTAGGTCGAGACGGTCAGCGCGTCGTTCCAGCTCTTGAGCGTGGTCCACGCGACGCCGTCGGCCGAGCGGTCCAGCCGGTAGCGAGTGCCGCCGTTGCCGGTCCAGCCCAGCGTTATCGTGTGCAGGCCGGTGGCCGAGGAGGTCAGCGCCGACGGGGCCAGCGCGTACGTGACGGCCGACGCCTCGGAGTAGTCGCTCTCGCCCATCGTGGTAACGGACCTGATCCGGCGGGTGTAGCCGGCGTTGGCGCTGGACAGCCCCACCTCGGTCCAATAGGTGGCCGCGGCGCTCAGGCCGGACGCCAGTATGCCGTTGGTCGAGGTGTAGACGTTGAAGGACAGCACCCCCGGCACGGAGTTGGTCCACGACCAGTTGATGGTTCCGGTGCCGGCGGCGGCGGCATAGAGGACCGGCGCTATCTGCACCGTCATCGTGCTTTCCACGAAGCTGTAGTCCCTGCGGTTGCCGTTGGTAGCGGTGGACAGGCCCAGCGTCTGGAAACCATGCTGGTTTATAGCGCCGATGCGGTAGGTATACGTGGTCGACGTGGCCAGCCCCGAGGCGGAGATGTCCAGACCGGAATCGAGATAATGGTTCCCGGTCACGCTGGAGAGGAATACCCACGGTCCGTCCTCGCCCATGGTCGTTGAGCGCTCCACCCGGTACTGGGTGGCCGGCACCTGTGGCTCCTTCCACCAGAGGCCTATGGTATGCGCGGTGATGGTGTCGAAGCTGACGTCGTTGGGCGGCGTGGCGAACGTGGCGCCGGTGAACGGAGTGGTGATGCCCCCGTAGACGTTATAGCCCGTGGCCGGGGCGGCTTGGACAGGCCCTATATACCTGGTATGGGTGCTGTTGGTTATCAGGTAGTCCAGCGTGTACTCGGCAGTGGCGGTCCCGGGTATATAGGCTATCCCAAGCACGAAATCGCCGTATTCCTCCGTGTGGCTGTCAATGCCTATCTCGTAGCCGCTGATGTAATCCATGCTGGCGTACGTGCCGGTTGACTTGGCCCAGCTCCATTTCAGCGAGGTGTCAGTCACGGCGGTCACTTCGACGTCGGGTATTGGCGGCCTGGTGAGCAGCTTTTCCAGGGCGCTGTAGGCGTACGGGTTATAGGCGTCGTCCGGGGTCTGCAGGCCGTCGCCGTTTATGGCCCCGATCTTGAAGTCGTGCTTGGTGTTAGACCGGAGCCCAGTCACCGCCGTAGGCCCGCTTACTATCGAGGAGGAGAACCACACGCCGAAATCGGCCGAGGTCTGCAGAGCCGTGGCGGTGGAGTACTTTATCACGTACTTGCTCGCGGAGGTAAGGTTCCAGGTAAGATTGACGGAATCCCTGAACACGTTCTTGAACTCCGGGAAGACGGGAGCGCAAGTCGACGGCGCCACGGCGTAGGTATAGCGCTTGTAGGCCGTGCGGCCGGCGCTTTCGGCCAGGCCGACGGCCTTTATCCAGCGCGAATGCAGGGAATTGGCCGTATCGGAGCCGTTAAAGGCCTCTATCCAATAGGTGGCGGAGGCGGCCAGGGACTGCATTACCTCCCCGGTCTCGCCGGCGGGCGGGTCGCCGGCCTCGGTGGAGGTGGCGCGATAGACGTTGAAGCCCGTGATGCCGGTACCGGCCACGGAGGCGGGATCCCAGCGCCACTCTATGGTGTAGGACGAGATCGCTACGCCGGTCATCGTCATGTTGAGCGGCGGCGTGGTGGCCGTCAGGACGGTGCTGTAATAGCCCGGGGAGAGCTCGTTGTCGCCGTTCACCGCGCCTATCCTTATGCGGTAGGACTTGTTGCTCATCAGCGCGACGGTCTGCCACGGCACGAAGGCGTCCCTGATGCGGTAATAGCTGGCCCCGCCGTCCGTAGAGCCTTCCACCGCGTAGGCCGTGGCGGTGCTGTAGCGCCACTCGAGATAGGCGCTGGTGGCGGTCACGGTGCTCAGCGTGAACGAGTCGGGCGGGATGGCGTTGGTGTACTTGGCGATATGCTGCGAAGCCGCGCTCTCCGCGGCGCCGGTGTAGGAGGTCAGCCACCTGGTATAGGGCTTGTTGGGGCCCAGGCCCGTGTCCGTGTAGGAGCTGGTGGCGGAGCTGAGGGTTATCTTGTTCGCGGTGCTGGAGGAGTACAGGTAGTACCCGTCCACCCCGGCGACCAGCGGCCACTTCCACTCCAGGCTGGTAGTGGAGAGCGCTATGCCCTTGAAGGCGGTGGCGAGGTCGTCGCCGCCCAGCGCGTAGAACGAGAAATGCGGCACGTCGGCGTAGACGGTCTTAGTTCCCGCGTTCAGCGTGGAGTTGGGCAGCTGGTTCCAGAGCAGGGCGGAGGTGTCGAGGCCGTAGAGCCTGAGCGTGCTCACGCGCACGCGGGTGCCGTCCACTATGCCGTCGCCGTCCGCGTCGGGATAGGTTATGGCCACCCGCGCGGCGGAGGGCAGCGTGGCGGTGGAGGCGATGCCGTAGACGTCGAACAGGTGCAGCTCCACGATATTGTCCGGGACCAGCGTGGCGTCCGTCAGCCTGGCGGTGGCGTCGTCCAGGGCGTTCTTGGAGACGTCGACGGGAGCGGTAGCGGCGCTGGTGCTTATCCAGAAGTAGCCGTCAGGAGTGCCGGCGGGGATCGTGACCGTTACCAGCCCCGGGCCCGGCAGCGGCGCCGTGACGTTCTTCGCGGAGTCGGTGGCGAAGACCGCGGTGTACATGGATGGCAGCGGCAGCGTGACCCCGTAGGTGACGGCGCTGGAAAGGGATATCATGCCGTCGTCGTTATAGGCGCCCACCGCGTAATAGTAAGTGGTGGCGTAACGCAGGCCGTAGTCCTGGAAGGAGGTGGAGACCAGCACGTCGCTCCAGGAGCGCACCGTGCTCCAGTTCACGCCATCGGTGGACCGGGCCACCGCGTAGCGGGGGCCCTCGCTGGCGGGCCAGGCCAGCGTCATCGTGTAGGAGCCGGTGCTGGTGATGGCCAGCGAGGCCGGCGCGTTCACCAGCGTGGAGGCCGCGGCTTCCGCGTAGGCGCCTTCGCCGTCGTAGGTGGTGACGGAGCGCACCCGCCGGACGTAGCGGGCGTTGGCGCTGGACAGGCCGACTTCGTCGTAATAGGTGGCCGAGGCCGCCAGGCCGGAGGCCAGCACGCCGTCGGTGGACGTGTAAAGGTTATAGGACGTGACGCCGGAATAGATCTCGGTCCACCACCAGCGTATGGAGGTGGTGCCGGTGGCCACGGCGAAGAACGTCGGCGCGCCGTGCTTGGTCATTGTGCTCTCGGCGAAGCTGTAGTCCGCGCGGTGCCCGGCGGTGGCGGTGGACAGGCCCACGGTCTGCACGCCCAGCAGGTTGATGGCGCCTATGCGGTAGGTATAGGTGGTGAACGGCAGCAGGCCGTCCGTCGAGACTCCGGCTCCGGTATCGTAGAACTTGTTGCCGGTGACGCTGGAGACGAACACCCACGGGCCTTTGGAGCCCAGCGTGGTGGAGCGCTCCACGCGGTACTGCGTGGCGGGCACCTGCGGCTCCAGCCATTGCAGGCCCAGACCGTGCGGGGCTATAGTAGCGAAGGCCACATCGTTTGGCGGCGTGGCGTAGGTGTAGCCGTCCGCGTCGGTGCCGTAGCTGCCGTAGTGGTTGTAGTAGTACTCCCATTGCTTGGGGACCGCGTCGTAATGCGGGTTGCCTGCCACCCAGTCCGGGTCCTGCTGCGTAACCCAGATCGTGACGGTGTGCGTGCTGTTGGTCATCAGGTAGTCGAGGCTGTAAGAGGTGCTGCTCACCCCGGCCAGGAAGTCCGTGGGGTCCCAGTAGGCCGTGCCGTCCGGATGGTGATGCAGGTCTCCCAGCGTGTAGCCGCTGATGTACCCGGGATTGGTGTAGGCCGAGGTGGACCAGTTGCAGCGCATGGCCGTGTCGGTCCAGGAGGTGCAGGTATAGCTGGACGGGGCTACGGGACGCGTCATGACCCTGTAAAGCCGGGTGTAGGCGAAGGGATTGTAGGCGTCGGCGGGGGTCTGCTCTCGGTCGCCGTTAATCGCCCCGACGCGGATGTCGAACTTTGT
>JAKAMO010000186.1 GCA_021812825.1 bacterium
CCTGCTGTCCCTGATCGGCCTGATGCTGCTGGCCTTCGGCACCATGGTCGGCCTGGGCTCCGCCTGGATGACGCGCATGGGCAACCGGACCTTCGTGCCGGTAGCTCCGGCGCAGCCGGTGCCCCCGGCCCCGGCTCCCGCCCCGCAGGAGCCGCCTCAGCCTCCCGCGGCCCAGCCGTAAAGACGGTTCCTTAACCGGCGGCCCCCCGGAAGCGGGGGGCCGTTCTTTTCAGGCGTGAAAATGGTAGTATTGTCAGGTATGAAGCTCGCCATCGGGCTCGGGCTGGGAAAAGACCCCGCCAAAGCCGCCGTTCAGGCGGTGAAGCAGGCCCTCCGGACGGTCCCGAAGCCGGACCTGGCCGTCGCCTTCTCCTCGATAAAGCTGGACCAGGAAAAAGTGCACAAGGCGCTCTGCCGCCACGTGAACCCGGCCGTGCTGACCGGCGGTTCCTGCTACGCCGAGATAACCAACGCCGGCGTCTCGCGCGGCAGCGTGGTGGTGCTGCTTATGTCCGGCGGCCTGAAGGCCCGTTTCAGCGTGGCGGACGCCACTGAGGACTGCCGCGCCAACGGCCGCAGGCTCGCTGCCGGGGTCGGGAAGCCGGGCGCCAGGGGGCGCTCGGTCTCGCTTACTTTCGGCTCCATCTCCACCGGCTATGAGCAGCGCATGGTGGACGCCATAGCGGAGAGCCTGGCGCCTAACCCGGTCTTCGGCGGGCTCACCTGCGGCGCGTACGACCTGGGCATGAGCCATCCCGATTTCTGGACCAATTACCAGTACTGCGGAGCCTCTCTGACGAAGAAGGGGGAAAGGCTGGCCGCGCTGGAGTTCCCGGCCGGCACCAGGCTCGCCTTCGGCTACGGGCACGGCTGGCAGCCGGTGGGCGAGGAACTCACCGTCACCCGCGCGGAGGGGCCGGTCGTATACGAGATCAACGGAATGCCGGTCATTGAGTTCTACCGGCAGTTCCTGGGGCGCGACGCGCGTAAGAAGTTCTTCGAGCTCATGGTGCAGCGCTACGGCTTCTCCATGGCCGCGCCCGGCGCCGGCAAGACCATCATCAAGCTGCCGGTTTCCTGCGATTTCCAGAACGGCTCCATCACCTATTTCCCCTCGGAGGACCTGCAGGGCAAAAAGGTGCGCCTGATACAGGCCAGCCGCGTGGCGCTGATAGACGGCGCCCGCCAGGCGGCGGAGGAATGCGCGGCGGCCGGGCCGAAGCGCAGGCCCGACCTGGTCTTCATGGTGAGCTGCTGCTCGCGCTCGCACATCCTGCACAGCCGGGTCAACGACGAGCTGGAGGCCGTGCGCGGCGTTTTCGGCAGGGACGTGCCGGTGTTCGGCATGTACTCCGGCGGAGAGATAGTCCCCCTGGACGGCGGCGGCGTAAAAGGGAGCGGCCGCGCCCATTACCACGCCACCACGGTGGCCCTGATGGCGGTTTACTGCGATAAGAAGGTGAAGGCTTCGGTGCCGGCCGGCTCCGTCTTCAGGAACCCGCCCAAAGAGTCGTACGTGGCGCTGCTCGCCCGCAGCGAGGAGATGCTCGACACCACCGAGAGCTTCCTGGCCAACATGAGCCGCAAGTCGTACAAGGACGGCGAGCTGCTGCGGCGCTCTCACGAGATGATACACGCCTATACGCCGCACGGGGTCTGGAAGGAAGTGGGCGCCGTCGCCAGCGCCGGAGGCAGCGAGCTCAAGGACGCGGAGTTCAACGGGACGTTCATGTTCATGGACGTGAAGGGCTTCACGCCGTACAGCGAGGCGCACCCCTCGGCCGAAGTGGTGAAAGCGCTCAACGGGATCTTCGCGCCGGCCACCGGCCTGATCTATTCCCACGGCGGGGACGTGGACAAGTTCATAGGGGACTGCATCTTCGCCTGTTTCCCGTCCTCGAAAGCCGCCGCCGGGGCCGCGAAAGCCATACTGCTGCTCTTCAGGGAGTTGAACGCCGGCGGCAACCCGTTCAACGTGCGCATAGGGCTGAACTCCGGCCGCGCGGTGCGGGCCAACGCGGGCGCCCCGGCCCGCCGCGAGTACACTTTCATAGGCGATGCGGTCAACACCGCCCAGCGCCTGGAATCCGCCTGCGAGCCGGGCCAGGCCCTGCTTTCGGAAGCGGTCTTCCGCGAGGCCGGCGGAGTATTTCCCGGGGCGGAAGAGCGGGCCGTAACGCTGAAAGGCAAGACCGGCGCTTTCAAGGCTTTCCAGTGCCGGCCGTGAACAAAGGAGCATGACAATGAGGATACTGCTGATCTCTTCCAGTCCGCACGAAAAACGCAGCGCCACCTATTCGCTGGCGGCGAAGATCGCCGAGGGGGCGAAGGCCGCCGGCGCGGAGGTGGAGACGGTGCACCTGGCGGGCAGGAAGCTGCAGTTCTGCCACGCCTGCGAGGCCTGCCACCGCGCGCATATGACCTGCCACCTGAAGGACGACGCCCACCAGATCATCCTGAAGATGCTCAATTCCGACGGCCTTATCTTCGCCGCGCCGAACTACCTCAACCAGGTGCCCGCCCAGCTCAAAACCCTGATGGACCGCACCTCCAACCTGATACACTGCCAGCGGCTGCTCGGCAAGTACGCGGCCGGCGCGGTGACCTCCGGCAGCGGCAACAACGAATCCGTGGGCGCCTACCTCGGCGACTACGCCAGGCTCTGCGGCGCGCAGTACGTCGGCACGGCCGGCAGCGGCCCGGAGCCGGGCAGGAAGGAGCTGGACGCGGCTTTCGCCCTGGGCGGCCGGCTGGCGGCGGACATCAAGGAGGGTTCGGTGTACGCCCCCCAGGCCAGGGAGATAGAGCAGCGCCGGGCCTATTTCGCCGAGATAGTGAAGCGCCGTAAGTCCGACTGGGACGGCGAGTTCCATTATTATTCCGAGAAGGGCTGGCTATAAGGCGGCTAATTTAGGTAATATTGATAAAAGTCAAGATCACGGAGGGACTATGCGGATGAAGTTCTACCTGTTCATTCTCGCCGCGGCCGCGCTCTGCGCCCGCGCCGAGGCGCGCGACGCGGATTTCAACGGCGGTACGGTGAAGGATTTCGTGGACTATACGCTGGACGCCTCCTACGACGCGGACGGCCAGGCCGCACCGGTAAGCCCGGACGGCAAAGTGATCTACGCCAAGGGCTTCATAAAAAAGGACCTCCCAAGCGCCGCCTGGAAGTCGTTCAAGGACGTCAAGGTGCGGATACCCGACAAGCTGGACCTGCGCCCCGGCCTCACCCAGGTGGAGAACCAGGGTTTCTGCGGCTCCTGCTGGGCTTTCAGCCTCACGGCCACCCACCGGGACGGCCACGCGCTGGGCGACGGCGACCCGGGCCGCCTCTCGCAGGAATGGCTGGTGGAGCATTCCACCTACGCCCTCGGCTGCCAGGGCGGCTACTTCGATTCCGCCAACGATTTCATCGAGCCGAAGGGCCAGCCGCTCTACAGCGCCTGCCCCTACAAGCAGGGCCACGGCAAATGCGCCGCCGACCTGCCGGCCGCGGCCCGGATAAAGGCCTGGTACATGCTGGGCGAGAAGGGCCAGGCGCCCACCGCGCGCGACATAGAGGCCTACATGACGCTTTCCGGCAAGCCCATCTCCATAGCCGTGGCCGCCGGCCAGGGCGGCTGGCAGAGCTACCGCGGCGGCGTCTACTCCAGGTGCAAGTACGGCGAGCTGGACCACATGATCAACATCGTCGGCTGGGACAACGAGGGCGCCCAGTTCGACGAGAACGGCAACCTGCCCCCGGGCAAGGGGATCTGGATACTGCGCAACAGCTGGGGCGCCTCCTGGGGCGAGAAAGGCTATATGCGCAGCAAGATGACCGATCCGGACGGCAAGCGCTGCAACGCGGTGGCCGAGGAAGCCGCCTTCTTCGAGTTCTAGCGCGGCCGGTATAGGTCCAAAGGCCTATCCCGGGCTTTCCCTTTAGACCCCTGTAGGCTTTTCCACGTTTCGGTATAATTTATGAAGCTGTCGGGCAGTCGCAAAAGAAAACCATAAGGCAGGAAAAATGAAGAAACTCAACTTGTTAGCCGCCCTCTCGTTCCTCGCTGCTTTCTCCTCCGGGGCCTTCGCCCTGGACCTCGGCAAGCCGCTCCCCAACTGGATAGACCATTCCCGCGAAAAGGCCGACGGCCGCGCGCCGGTCATGGCGCGGACCAAGGCCGCGCCGCCGGTGGGCTTCCGCATACCGGCCGAGTACGAGCCCGCCGCCGCCGTGGTGGTCGGCTGGGCCGGCTACACCGACATGCTCTCCGGCATAGCCCGCGCCGTCACCGGCCCCGGCCGCGCCCAGCTCTGGGCCGTCGCCGGCCCTTCCTCCATCTCCGGCGTCCCTGCCTCCAAGTAC
>JAKAMO010000047.1 GCA_021812825.1 bacterium
GGTCTTCCCGGCCCAGATAGAGCACACGATAAACTCGCACCCGAAGGTGCTGGAGAACGCGGTGATCGGCATACCCGACGGCAGCGGCAACGAGACGATGAAGTGCTTCTGCGTCCCGAAGCCGGACGTGACGCTGGAGAAAGCGGAGATAGTCAAGTTCATCAAGGAGAACTTCGACGCGTACAAGCGGCCGCGCGAGGTCGAGATAGTCGCCTCTCTGCCGAAGAACACCCTGCAGAAGGTCCTGAAGCGCGAGCTGCTGAAGAAAGAGCTGGAGAAGAGGGCCAAGGCGGCCGCGGACGAGATAGTGGAGAAGGCCGCCGGACATCACGCTCACTGACCGGCCCGCGCACCGGGTAAGGCATACATGGACATCACGACCGCGGTCCTGGAAGCTTTCGGCGAAGCCCACCTGGTAGGGGGGGCCCTCCGCGACGCCCTGCTGGGCCGCACGTTCAAGGACATCGACCTGGCGGTCCCGCCCTCGCCCGGGTTCGAGCCAGCGCTGAAGCGCCTGGCCCGCAGGCTGGGCGCCTCCTGTTTCCCGCTCGACGAGGAGAACAGGGTCTACCGCCTTACGGCCCCCGGTTCCCCGCCGCTGCAGCTGGACATAATGCCTTTCGTGGGCGGCAAGCTTGCCGCCGACCTGGCCAGACGGGACTTCACCGTCAACGCGATGGCCCTGCGCCTGGGACCAGGCATGAAGTTCGCGCCGAAACCGAAGGCCGGAGGGTTCGCGTTCAAGCCGGACCGGGCAAGGGTCACGGACCCTTTCGGCGGACTGGCCGACCTGCGCGCCGGCAGGATACGCCCCGTCTCTCCGGGGATATTCCGCGAGGACCCGGTACGGCTGCTGCGAGCCTTCCGGCTGGCCGCCGGGCTAGATTATTCCATAGTCCCGGCGGCCCTCAAGGCCATCAGGGCGCAGGCCGGACTGATCAAAGACACCGCTCCGGAGCGTGTACGCGAGGAATTGATGCGCCTGCTCGAAAGTCCGGAGTCCCATAAATGGCTGGCCCTGATGCACCGCTGCGGCCTGCTCTGCGCCGTCTTCCCGGACCTGGCGGCGCAGGAGAAATGCGCCGTCGCCTATTACGGAAAAGGCGGCGTGCTCACGCATACGCTACGGGTAGTGGAGCGCTGCGACCACCTCTTCATAGACCCCGCGTCCTACCTCCCGTGCTACGAGAAAGCGGCGCCCCTGCTGCCGCAGCCCCGCCTTATGAAACTGGCCGCTCTGCTGCACGACATAGCCAAGCCGGCCAAGGCGGCTATGGTGAAAGGGCGGCTGCGCTTCTTCGGGCACGAGGAACACGGCGCGGTGATGGCGGAGAAGGTGATGGAGGGCCTGCGCTTCTCCAGGGCCGAGATAAAGCTGGTCTCGGCCATCATCGGCACGCATCTCCGGCCCGGCAACCTGGCCGCCAACGACGTCATCTCCTACAGGGCAATGTTCCGCTTCTTCAGGTCGCTCGGGGAGCGCACAGTGCCGCTGCTGACCCTGTCCTGGGCCGACCACGCCAGTTACGTGACCGAGGCGCAATTGAAAAGGATGAAGAAAAAGCTCAAAGAGGAGCCGAAGCCGCTGCCCCCGGGCCTGCCCTACAATTCCCCGAAAAAGACGCTGCGCTACATGCAGGTGCTGGGCCAGCTGCTCTGCGTCTACCTGAAGAAGGACGTACCGGCCAGGACCTCACGCCTGGTGAACGGAAACGACGTGATAAAGACCCTGCGCATCCCTGAAAGCCCACGGGTGGGGGAGATACTGGAGAAAATACAGCTGCTGCAGTTCGAGGGCAGGATAAAGACGAGGGAACAGGCCTTGAAAGCCCTGAAAGGCATGAAATAACGGACCTGTTATCAGCCCCCCAGCCCCATGGGGACCCGAAGGGCCTACCTTACCGTAGGCCCTTTGCCTTCTCCGGGGGCGGCTGATGGACCCGTGCTCTCCGGCAAAGTAACAGCTAAACTATGATATACGCAACGGAGGACCCGGAATATGAAAAACAGACTCTTCATTTCTGCCGCGCTCATCTTACTCGCCGGCGCGGTTCCCGCCTTGGCAGGGTCCAAGGGCGCGGCCGCCCAGGCGGTCCCCTCGGTCTCCGCGGAGGACGCCAAGACCAGGGAGTTCAAGGACATCCTTTTCAAACTGGTACGCCAGGACGAATACCTGGACGAGGCCGTCGAGATGCTCGACACCTCCACCGGCCGCCCCGGGGCCGAGGACCTCGCCGCCCTGGGGGTCAGCCTCCGAACCATCTCCAACAACCTTAAGCACGTGGCGGCGCTGAACAAGGCGGAGTTCGCCGCCGTGCAGCCCGGCTCGCAGTACGCCAGGTACACCAACGCCATACTCAGCTACAGCAAGAAGGTCGACCGCAAGGCAGTCCAGGTCGGCGGCCTTATCTCGCAGTTGGCCGCCAGCAACAAGAAGGCCGCCATGCGAGACGCGGTCTCCTCCAGAAAGGGCGGCAAGAAGGCCCGCGGCCGCTCTCTGAACCAGATCCTCGCCGAGCAGAAAGCGATGCAGAAGCTGGCCTCCGACGCCAGGGGCCTCCGAGTGGCTTCCCGCAACCTGAGCGCCACCAGCAAGTGGCTCTACATAGCCTCCAAGTAAACGAAGACGAGTTCCGACCTCCGACGTCCCCCGCCTCCAGGGCGGGGGATTTTTTGTAGAATTGTATCCATGAAAGACCCTATTGAAACAGCCGCCCTCAGCATCTTGAAGGCCCTGGGGGAGGACCCCGCCAGGGAAGGCCTGAGGAAAACGCCGCTGAGAGTGGCCCGCGCGCTACGCGAGATAACCGCCGGCTACGGGGCGGACATGGACAAAGTCTTCAACGGGGCCTTCTTCAAGACCAACTATCGGGAGATGGTAATAGTAAAGGACATCGCCTTCTATTCCCTGTGCGAGCATCATATGCTGCCGTTCTTCGGAAAGGCCCATGTCGCCTACATCCCGAACGGCCGCATAGTGGGCCTTTCCAAACTGCCGCGTCTGGTCGAAGCCTTCGCCCGCCGCCTGCAAGTGCAGGAACGGCTGACCGGCGAGATAGCCCGCACGCTGTTCCAGAAACTGAAGCCGCGTGGCGTCGGGGTTGTGATGGAGGCGGAGCACCTGTGCGTAAGCATGCGCGGCGTGAAGAACGAGACCTCCTTCGCGACCACCAGCGCCATGCTCGGCGTCTTCCAGACCGACAGCCGGGTAAGGCAGGAGTTCCTAGACCTTATAAAGAGATAATAATATTATTGAAACACGGTGCCGTTTTAAGTAGAATTAACACGTATTCGTTCTTTAATACTGCCTTACTTAATACAAGAGATTCCGCAGGCGCATAGCGATATTCCGCAGGCGGGAGTATGACGGACGCGGGCGTAGTTCAATGGTAGAACGAGAGCTTCCCAAGCTTTAGACGTGGGTTCGATTCCCATCGCCCGCTATTCGCTTTCCAGCACGCAGAGTAATGCGATCGGACGAGACGCGCCGTTCCGGACAATCCGCGCGAATAGCGGGCGATGGGAATATTCCTTAAATAGCTCGCTAACGCTCGCATGTCGCCCGCTTTTTTAGCAACAGGCACTATTTCAAATAAACCTTCCTTGAAAACATAGTTCCATTAAAAGACCATGACGAAATCAAAAATCTTCTGGGCCGCCTCGGCGCTTCTAAGCCTGGCCCTGATGGCCTTCGCAGGCTATTCCATCTACGAGCGCATCACCCTGCATTTCTCCGGAGATACCATAGAGGTCCATCCCGTACCGATGCCTCCGCCGCAGGAAGAGGAAGCGGAAACCGATGAGACTCCGGAAAAGGCGCCCCAGCCGGACAAGAAAGAGGAAAAGAAGGAAGAACCCAAAGCCGCCAAGGCCGCCGAGCCGCTCAAAGCCGAGCCGCAGCGGGTCAAGGCCGTAAAGACGCAGTTCACCTACAAGGACGCCAAGGCCAAGTCGGTAGAGATAGCCGGCAGCTTCACCTCCTGGAAGCCGAAGAAGATGTCCAGGAAGAACGGTGCGTGGGAGGCGTCGGTCTACATACTCCCCGGCACCTATCCCTACCATTTCATAGTGGACGGGAAACAGAAGACAGACCCCGGAAAACCCAAGGCGCCTACGGGCGACTCCCTGGTCAAAGTGGAAAGTCCGAATTAAAATTTAGTTAACAATCCTGTAACAGGTTTCAGCTAGACTATATCGGGTTAAGTTATGGATTCCAGAAAACTCCAGGCCCTTTTACTGCTGTCCGCGGCGATGCTGGCTCCGCGGCCGGCCTCCGCCGCGTTCACGGCGAGGCACAGCCATGCCGTCACGCTGCTGCCCGAAGGCAACGTTCTGATCTCCGGCGGCCGCACCGGCGCCAACACCGCGACGGACAGCGTCCAGACTTACGACATGGCCACCAACACCTACGTCGACTGGACCGCGGGAGGAGGAGGGGACGGCGGACTGGTCGTGGCCCGCTCCTCTCATACGGCCACGCTGATGTCGGACGGCCGGGTACTGATAGCCGGCGGCTTCGGCAGCAACGGCCAGCCTGTCCCGGTGGCTAGCTCCTACGAGATCTGCGATCCCAAGACCCGCTCCTGCGCCGCAGCCGGGGTAAGCGCCAAGGCGCTGCGAGGCGGCCATACGGCCACCCTGCTCTCCACCGGCATCAACGCCGGAAAGGTCCTGCTCTGCGGAGGCCAGTCCGGCTCCGCGATGACGACTATCACTGATACCTGCGAGACCTTCAGCGCCGGCGCGGCCGTAGCCTGGGCAGGCTCGATGGTCGCCCCGCGCGAGGGCCACACTGCCACTCTGATGCGCGGAGGCCGCGTCTTCGTCTCGGGCGGCAGGCGCTTCAGCGGCGCCTGGCTCTACGAGCCGATGAACGAGATGTACGATCCGGCGGCCGACACCTGGACCCCGGTCTCCTCCCTGTTGCAGGGCAGGATCAACCATACGGCCACCGTCCTGAACAACGGGACCGTGCTGATAGCCGGCGGTTATAACGGCAACAACATGCTCTACTGCCAGGCCACGAGCGCGAACAGCCTGGAGGACGACTGCTGGTACCTGCGCAACCTGCCTAACACTCTGGACCAGAACGACGGCACGCAGGGCTTCGTGGACGGCGCCGAATATTTCGACCAGAACGGCGCCCGCGTGGCCATTCAGGAGAAGAACTACGGCGAAATGCCCTACCGCGTGGCCTCGCAATCCGCCGTGCTGGAGACCGACGGGCGCGCGCGCCTGCACGGCGGCTACGGCAACATCTTCCCTACCTTCTTCCAGTACTCGCCTTCCCTGGACGCCACCACCGTCATCTACCTCACGCGCGTCGGTCCCAGTTCGGCCACCGTCAACAGCGGCACCAGCAACATCAGTTTCCCGCTCTCGATCAGCCTTGTCAGACCGGTATCCGGCCGCCTGACCAACGCCGATATCTTCATCTCCGGGCCGCAGGACTCCACGAGCCCCTCCTTCAGCCTGGAGAACGTGAAGTTCACCCTCTCCAGGTCCACGGTGCAGGCGGACGGCAAGGCCGTGGGCACGCTGCTCGGGAGCGCCTATAAGCCCGGTGATTTCTCCGCCACGGTCTCGCTGCTGAACCCCAA
Source organism: bacterium (assembly GCA_021812825.1). The sequence continues at coordinate 5,601 of JAKAMO010000047.1, forward strand.
CGGCGTCGCCCAGTTCGCTCCGCTCCAAGTGACTTCCGGAGGGGACACCAACCCGACCACTGCCATAACCTCCACGCTGACCATCACGGGAGGGCAGGTCGCTCCGACGGCGAGCGCGAACGTCAGCGGCAGCATCTACACCAATGTCTCTTTACTGCTGCCGGACATCTATCGCGGCGGCATAGAGGGTACGGCCACCCTGCAGTCCGGCTCCATCGTCAACGACACCAACAAGAACTTCGTGATAGAGTTCAACAAGACCGGCAGCGCCTATTTCATCATAGGCGCGCCCACCTCCTGCGACCCCACCCAGCAGACCTGCGAATTCACCGGCCAGCTGACCTTCAGCGGCATAACCGGCAAGGTAACCAACAACAACGCACTGGACAGCTACACCACCTTCTATTCTCCGATAGGCGTCTCCCTGGTCGGAGGGGAGAAGATCTCGCTCGGACTGCAGCTCGACTTCACGGCCAATCAGGTCAACATCCTCGACCGCGCCCCCACCTACAACTTTGACAGGTCCTCGGCCGTGGTCCGCGGCATGATCTTCAGCTCCGAGTACGCGTACTCCCCGAAAGACAATGCGTGGAGCGACCTCACCAAGACCGGGGAGAACCCGACGCTCTCCGCGCCCGTCTTCAACCACACCGCCCTCTACACTCCGGCCGCGGATACCCCGATAATAGGCGGCAGGAACTGCGAGAACGCGCCCGCCGCGGACTGCCTGCGTACCGCTTGGAACTTCCAGGCGGTCGCCGGAGGGGGGGTGTTCATCCCGGTCTATGTGGGAGCCGACGGTTCGACCTCCTGGCCTTCCGGTCCAAAACTCACCGCACAGAGGGCCTTCCACACCAGCACCTTGCTGCCGGACGGCAACATATTGACCTGCGGAGGTTCCGACGGTTCCAGACCTCTTTCCTCCTGCGAGCTGATGAACCTGGTACTGAAAACGTCCAGCGCCACGGCCTCGATGAACATGCCCCGGGCCAACCATACCGCCACTCTGCTGCCCAACGGCAACGTGCTCGTGGCTGGCGGCATCTCTCCGCTGGGAGTGGCCATCAGTTCGGCCGAGATCTTCTACCCGGACACACAGCGCTGGGTACCTACCAGCTCGATGGCCTACCCGAGGCAGCTCCATACAGCCACACTGATGCCGGACGGGAACGTGCTGGTAGCCGGCGGCGCCACCTCAAGCACCTATTCCGCTACGGCCGAGATCTACATAACCTCCACTTCGTACTGGATCAGGGTCGGGGACATGGCGAACGGCCGCGCGGAGCACACCGCCACGTTACTGAAGAACGGCAACGTGCTGGTGACAGGCGGCGTAAACGGCTTCGGCCCCACGAAGACCACCGAGGTGTTCAACTATACCGTCAGGACCTTCACGCCAGGGGCAAACCTTCATTATGCCCGCTACGATCATACCGCCACGCTGCTCAGGGACGGCTATGTGCTGGTGGCGGGCGGCTCCAACGCGTCCGACGCACTGGCCTATACGGAACTCTACGACGGGTCCGCCTGGACCGACGGTCCGGACATGAACTACAACAGGTCCAACCACAGGGCGCTTCTGATGCCCAACGGCAAGGTAATGGTCACCGGCGGAGAGATGCGCGGCACGGCCCAGACCACCCCGGAGAGCTTCGATCCAGACTACCGCAGCTGGAACAATCAGGGCTCGATGAACTCCGGCAGGATACATCACACTTCCGTACTGACCAAGGACAACGAGGTGATCAACCTCGGCGGCTGGAGCGGCGGCGGCTTCCTGGACACCACCGACGCCATCCCGTTCAACTTTACTCCAGACATGTCCGGCCTGCCGGCCGAAACGGACCGCCGCCCGACCATCTCCACCGGCACCGCGTACTTCGACCGCGCCGGCTACGCCACGCTCCTCAGCAACACCTCCAACTTCCACGGCATAACCGAGGCTTCCGGCGGCGGGTCCGGCCCGATGAACTCCTCCTACAGCAACCCGCGCGTATACATGCAGCAGCTGGACAATCCGAGCGGCTTCATCATAGATCTCTCGACCAGGATCTACTCCTCGTACGGAAGCCCCAACTCCAGCTGGGATAAGACCCTTTCCTCCATCACTATCATTACCCCCAGCCTGCCGGGAGTCATGCCGCACGGCTGGTACAACGTGCGCGTAGCCGCCAACGGTTCCTTCTCCGACGGCTATACCGTGCAGGTCACTACGCCGCGGCCTAACGGCACTCCGGCCAACGTAGCCGGCACGGTCCTGGGGACCAGCTCCATCACCTGGTCCTGGGACCGGGGCAGCATCCCCTTGGGCGGCGCCGACGGCTACAACATCTACGCGGCCAGCAACAGCGTCTTCATAGCCACCGCCTCCTTCAACAACGGCAACCCGGTGACCTACACCCAGACGGGCATGGCTCCGAATACCAGGGCCTCCATCATGGTCTCTCCGTTCAACGTGGGCGGGCGCGGTTCGCTCGCCTACTCCGCCACCTACTACACGCTCGCGGCGGCCCCGGCTTCGCTGAGGATAAACTCCGCCAGCTTCGAGAATGCGGACCTGGAATGGTCGGGCAGCGGGAACTCCGGCCTGACTATCTACGAGGTCTCCATGTCGCCAGCCAAGAGCCCGCAGTTCTCCGACCCGCTGGCCATCTCCACGCCGGTGCCGTTCAGCGTGAACTACCTCAGCACCTCCACCGTGATAGGCTCGCTGTCCGCCAACCAGCTCTACGACTTCCGCGTCAGGGCCATGAACGGGTCCGGCCAGCCTACGGTCTTCTCCAACTACGCCTCCACGGTGACGGTCAGCGGCGTCAACAACTTCACCGGCCAGGCCCTCAGCAGCTCCACGATCAACTGGTCCTGGGACGAGTCCCTCGGCGCGACCTACTACGAGATCTACGACGTGGCCGCCGGCACCGAGACCGCGCCGGTCTTCGTCGGTTCGACCACGGCGAACAACTATTCGCAGACGGGCCTGCTGGCCAACCGCAAATATATCTCGGTGGTCAACGCCGTCAACGACACCTCCGGCTTCGGCCCTATACGGGGTCCGATCTCCGGCTCGGTCGGGGTCTACACGCTGACCGTGCAGCCCCTGCCCGGCGTGCCGAACGTGTTCACCAACATCACGACCGGCACCATCACCGCCAACTGGATAACGAACGGCAACTCCACCTGGACCGTCTACAACGTATACCTGTCCTCCGCGGCGACGCTGGACATGTCGACCGGGACCATCAACCAGGCCACATATTCAGGTTCGGCCACCTTCGCCACGCTCTCGCCGAACATCCAGTACCACTGCACGCTGGTCCCCGTCAACGGGGACGGCATACAGGGCACCGCGATGGACCTTGGCGCCAAGTTCACGCTGGCCAGGGTGCCTGCCAGCCTCACGCCTGACCAGATCTCCATGTCGGGCATACATCTCACCTGGGACCCGGTGGACAATTCCACGGGGACCATCTACGAGCTTCGCAGCTCCACCAGCGAGCTATTCGCGGACCCGGTAACCACTCATATACCGTTCGCCTACTATTACAAGGACACCTCGGCCCTGGTCACCGGACTGCTGACCGCCACCAGCTATTATTTCGACGTGGCCGCCCGCAACGGCGAAAGCGTCACCACGGCGCGCAAGCGCGCGGTGGTGGCCTATACCACGGCCGGGCCTTCCGGAGCCCCTTCAGGGTCCGTGGGCGGCACCAGCGACCCGGCAAAGAGCGCCACGATATCCGGCACCCTTCCGGACAACAGGGCCGTCTCGCTCAGCGTGCCGGCCGGAGCCTTCCCCGCCGCCACGGCGATCGCCATCTCGTCCTCGGTCAAGAACCCCTGCGGCTATCAGCCCGGCGGCCAGTCGGTGGCGGTGGAGGTCTTCTCCCAGAACGGCGCGCAGCCGATGGAGCCCGTCACGCTGACCCTCTGGTTCAACAGCGACCCGGGCAAGAACACGATAATCTCCGACCAGGCGAAACTCGTCCTGGCACGCTACAACCCCGACTCGGGACAGTGCCTGCCGCTCGAGACCGAGGTCAACGTGGGAGCCCGCACCATCACCGCGACCCTCAACCACTTCAGCCTCTTCCAGCTGATCATGCGCACGGCGGCCTCCGGCCTGAGCAACGTGCTGGTCTACCCGAACCCCTTCTACCCCAACCGCGGCCAGGGCTTCGTCACGATAGACCGGATCCCGGCCAATTCGAAGGTGCGCATCTACACACTTTCCGGCGATAAGGTCTGGGACACCACCGCGGGCAGCACCGGCGTGGTGATCTGGAAGGGCGTCAACAAATCCGGGAACCTGGTCGCCAGCGGCATCTATCTGGCCGTGATAGATTCCAGCGCCGGGAAGAAAGTCCTGAAGATAGCGGTGGAAAGGTAAGCTATGAGAACGCTCCACGCCATCAGAACGCTCTCCGCCCTGGCCCTGCTGCTGGCCTCGGCCGCCGCGCCGCTGCGCGCCCTGGAGGACCCCCGCTACTTCTCCAAGAAGGCGGTCGGCACCACTACGGCGGACTTTCTCAATCTCTCCGTGGGAGCCAGGGCGGCCGCCATGGCCGGCGCCTATACCGCGGTCAGCGAGGAGGCCTCCGCCGTCTACTGGAACCCGGCCGGCCTGGTGCAGATACCCAAGCTCTCCGCGGTCTTCATGCGCGCGCAGTACCTGGAGGACATCAGCTACCAGTACGCGGCCTACGCGCACCGCCTCTCCTACGATTCCGTGCTGGCCGGTTCGGTCATGCTGACCGACATAGGCTCGATAACCGAGACCGACATCTCCGGCAACACGCTGGGCAGCTTCACCCCGAAGGACCAGGTCTTCACCCTCTCCTACAGCAAGGCCATCCTGGAATTCTCCGACAAGGACATAGACGTCTCGGTCGGCGTCTCGGCCAAGTACCTGCGCTCGCAGATCGTCCATTCCGCGAAGGCCTACGCCGGGGACATCGGCGTGATGACGTACAACTTCTCCGACATTCCGTACCGCCTGGCCGTTACGGCCACGAACATGGGCGGCGGCCTTTCGTTCGACCAGGAGTCCAACCCGATACCGCTGACCTTCAAGCTGGGCGCGGCGGTAAACCCGTTCCGCAACTTCCTGGTGGCCACGGATTTCGTGATGCCGAAGCACAATTCGCCCAGCATGCGCCTGGGCGCGGAGCTGGCCACTACTCCCAACGAGCTCACCCGCCTGTGCGTGCGCGCGGGCCTCGACAGCCAGCGCCTGCGCGACAGCCTCGGCGGCTTCACGATGGGCGTCGGCGCCACGCTGCACTTCTTCAGCCTGGACTACGCGTTCGTGCCGATGGGCGAACTCGGCTCCACGCACAGGATCTCGCTCACCTTCGACTTCCCGTTCCGCAGCCCCATCTTCCAGCGGCGCGACCGGACCATCTTCACGAAGATGAAGGGCATCTCGTTCAAATAGAGCGGTCTTGCCTTGACGTAAAAAGGGGCCTGGAACGGCCCCTTTTTTCCGGCTTCCCGGCCGTTGACACGCCGGGGCGAATAATATAGATTATTAAACCGGAAAAACCATGAAGGCGCTAGGACAGCATCTCGTACTGGAACTCTACGGCTGCAACGCCGGGGTGATCTCGTCGGTCCCGAACGTGCAGGAGGCGATGGTAAAGGCGGCCAGGGCGGCCGACGCCACCATCATAGATTCCATCTTCCACCATTTCAAGCCTCACGGCGTTTCCGGGGTAGTCGTCATAGCCGAATCCCATTTCGCCATACATACCTGGCCCGAGCACGCCTACGCCTCCGTGGACCTCTACACCTGCGGCGCCAAGACCAGGCCCTGGGAGGCCTTCAAGGTACTTAAGAAGCTCTTCAAGGCCTCGCACTTCAGCGTGATGAAGCTGGAAAGGGGGCTGCTGCCGGGCTAGGCCGTCCGAGGAGCCAGCTCCTGATACTGCCCATAGTCTAGCCAGGCGCCACCGCCATGAAGGAAAAGTTCGACTGGATAAAGGCCTCCGGCCGCGTGCTCCCGAAAGGGAAATGGTTCGTGGAGTTCTTCACTCCCGGCGAGCTGCACGCGCACCGTTCGCTCGAGGTGCTGGAGACCTCCTCCACCGCTTTCCAGGACGCCGCCCTGATCAGGACCCACACCTTCGGCAAGGTGCTGGTGCTGGACGGGGAGACGCAGTCCAGCGAGTACGACGAGGCCTTCTACCACGAGTCGCTGGTCTACCCCGCCCTGCTGGCCAGCAGGGCGCCGAGGACGGCGCTGATACTCGGCGGGGGGGAAGGGGCCACCGCGAGGGACATACTCAACGACCGCGGCATGCGCATGGTGGTCATGGCGGACATCGACTACAATATCCTCCGCTTCGCCGCGAAGCACCTGACGCCATGGCACCGGGGTTCGTTCTCCGACCCGCGCCTGCGCCTGCTGGCGCAGGACGCCAGGAAGTACGTGCAGTCGACCTCGACGAAGTTCGACCTGATCTATTCCGACCTCCCCAGCCCGGTGGAGGGCGGCCCCGCGGTAGCGCTCTACACGCTGGAGTTCTACCGCCGCCTCAAGAGGATACTGAAGCCGGGCGGCGTCTTCACAGTGCAGGCCGGGCCCGGCACCCCGCTGCAGTTCGAGCTGCACCCGGCCATAAAGAACACTCTCGCGAAGGTCTTCCGCCACGTCGGGAGCTATTCCACCTTCGTGCCCTCTTACGACATGCCCTGGACCTTCCTCTACTGCACCGACGATGCGTCCAAGGCCCCCGCCAGACTCTCGGCCGCGGCGCTCGACAGGGCGGCGGCGGCGCGCCTGCGCAAACCCCTCAGATTCTCGGACGGAGAGACCATAACCGGGGCCTTCAGCCTGCCCAGGTACTACAGGGACAGGATCAAGGCCAGCCGGGCTGTGATAACGGAAGCGCGGCCGGTGTTCTTCAGCACCTCGCAGCGCTGAGACCGGACCACTAAGCAGGCAGCGACGGAGAATCGATATGAAAAAAACCAAGAAAGCTGAGAAAAAGGCGCCGGCGAAGAAGCCGGCCGCGAAGAAGCCGGCGGCTAAGAAGGCCGCCCCCAAGGCCAAGGCGCGCCCAACGGCGGCCAAAGCCCAGCCGGCCGCGGAGGCGCTGACGCGCCAGGAGCTGGCCGAGATAGCGACCTCGCTGAGCGAAATGAAGGCCGACATCTCCAAGAACGTCGAGGACAAAAAGAACATGGACCTCCTTGAACCGGAAGTAGGGGACTCCATAGACCAAGCCAGCCAGAGCCTGGACAAGGAGATACTCTTCGAGCTGTCCGACAACGAACGCCGCATCCTGCGCGACATAGACGCGGCGCTCAGGAAGATGGAAAAGGGCACCTACGGACTCTGCGAGCACTGCAAGAAGCCGATACAGAAGAAGCGCATAAAGGCGCTGCCTTCCGCGAGGTACTGCATGACCTGCCAGAGCGGCTCCGAGAAGAGCGGCGCCTGAAGCCGGACCGGCCAATAAAAAAGCCCCGCGGAAGCGGGGCTTTTTTTGCTCCGGAAGCGCGGCTACGGCATTATGCCGGGAGGCGGAGGGGCGTCCACCTTGGAGACCACCTTCACGTCGCTCTTGCGCCAGTTCCGGGCCTTTGCCGTGATGATGAAGCGCCTGCCGTTCGATGAGATGACCAGCGAATCCGGCGAGAGGTTCTGATAGAGCTCCGCCCGCACCGCGTTGACGTTGCCGGTCAGGTCGGCGAGACGCCCCAGGTCCTCGGTATAGCGGCCGTTCTGCTTCATGTAGATATGTTCGAGCATAGCCAGCTTCGAGACGGTCGTCTGCGCCGCGCGTATCTGCTTCATCTCCGCAGGGGTGACCTTCAGCAGCGTGCTGTTCAGCCAGGTGCCCAGCAGGATGACCAGCAGCCCCCAGGAAAAGGCCAGGACCAGCCCCTCTCCTAGGTCGCCGCGAGGCTTGATGCTTACGACCCTGCTGCCGGCCACGTAATCGTGCAGCGCCCTCTTGTCCCTGGTGAACAGCGCCATCAGGTAGCCTATGTTGAAAAGTGCGGAGCTGAGGAAATAGGCGCAGGCCCGGACCAGCGCCCTGAAGAAAGGAAGGTCCGAGCCGTCCGCGGCCCTCACCCTGATGTTCAGCAGGTATTTGCCCAGCGTGGCCCTGCCGCCGCTGGAGAAGACGGCCTCGTAGACTATGTACAGGCCCATCCAGAGGAACTTCCAGAGCCACTCGTTGCCGCGGGTGTAGGGGAAAAGGCCGGCCCTGACGGCCATCTTCAGCGTTATGAAGGTGATAAGGACGAACGGCAGCGCGTCGATGACATAGGCCACGAAGCGTTCGTTGAACCCGGCCGGCGCCGGGCCGCTCTCGGCCGGGGCCTGAACCTCCTCCTCCGCGCCCGGGATGGGGGGAAGCGGCTTGAACTCGAAGTCCTTGTATTCCATTCTGGGTAGCTCTCCGGTCAAAGGCGTTCTGCCGCTGACAGCGGCCTGCCATTATTATATATAAACTTACCACCCGTTTGAATACCGCCTAAAAAATTGTTTAAATATGCACTTAACATGTGTCGCATAACGGCAATAATCTCTTCCTCCCCGGCCTCTCAGTCGGAGCTGCTCTGCGGCTCCGCAAAGAGCCTGCTGGCGCAGGCCGGCGCCGTCAAAGGACGCTACCAGGACGACGGATGGGGAATAGGGCATTTCCGCCGCGGCGAAACGGCGGTGGTCAAGAGCCCGCGCCCGGCACGCCTTGAGAAGAGCGCGTTCTCCGCCGCGGCAGCAGGGGCCGTATCCGGGGTCACGCTGGCCCATGTCCGCTACGCCTCCGCCCCCGGGGTCCCCAGGTCCGCGCAGCGGCGCCCCGAGAACACCCAGCCCTTTTCAGCCGGCGGCTTCATTTTCGCCCATAACGGCACCCTCTTCGTCAAGGACGAGGTCCGCTCGCTGCTCGGCGGTTACGCCTCCAAGGTGCGCGGGACGGGGGATTCGGAGGTCATCTTCTGGCAGGTGATGAAGATGCTCGACGCGTACGGCTCCCCGGAGGCGGCGCTGGCGGCCGCCGTGGACGAGATACGCACCATCTGGGTCTCGTGCCGCGACGCGAAGCCCGGAAGGAAAAGGCCGTACACCTCCCTCAACCTCTTTCTGGCCTCTAAAGATTCGCTGACCGTGCTGTGCCACGCGCCCAGCAGCGACGCCAGGACCGCCCTGACCACGCCGGGCTGGGAATACGGCAGGATAGCGTGGCGGCGGGAAAAGGGACGCGTGATCTTCTCCAGCGAGCCGGCCGACGAAGTCCCCGGCTGGAAGAAGATGAACGACCCTGAGATCGCCTCCGCCTCCGTCAGAGGCGGGAAGATCTCCCTCGCGTTCAAAAGGATAACCCTATGAAATGGTTCCTGATGCTTCTCATCTTCGTCGCCGGGATCTACTACCTGGTCAACCAGAAGAAGGAAGCCGCCCGGCAGCAGACGCTCGTCGAAGAGGCCAAGAAGGGACAGGCCGCCGTGCTCAAGGACCCGGACCTCCCGATCAAGCCGGAAAAGACCTACCTGATAAAGTTCTCTATGGCCACGCTGAAAACGCTGCACGCCCTGACCCAGGACGCCAACGCCAAGGTCCGCTTCGCCTCCGCGGAGCTGCTCTGGCAGCTGCAGGACGAGGAGGCCCCGGCCGTCATCAAGAACATGCTGGAGAACGAGACCGACCCGTCGGTGAAAAATCAGCTCATCGACATGCTGGCCAAGGACAAAAGCAAGCTCAGCCTGGCCCTGCTCACCGAGGCGCTCAAGGACTACGACAGGGATACCCGCCTGCACGCGGTAAAGGCCATAGGCACGTTCTCCAACAAGGAAGCCATACCCGCCCTGGACAGGGCGCTGCAGGACTACGACGAGGAAGTGCGCCTGACCGCCATCCAGGCCGTCAACACGATACGCAAGGACATCGAGGCCCACAAGGAGCAGCAGCTCCGCGAACTGGAGGCCAAGAAGCCCCTTTTCCGCATAGAGTGACCCGGGGCCGGGGCGGGACCGGGGTCAGGTCCTGGATCTTGACTTTCCCGCCGGCGGCCGCGTACACCGACGAACCGCGGTCAAGATTCAAGACCTGACCCCAGACAGGCCGCGCAACCGTTATTCCCAAAGGAGCGTATATATAATATGGACTCTGAAATCTCGAAGCTGAACCAGAAGATACAGCAGGACTCGCTGTTCATCCAGGACCTCCGCCGCGAGCTGGCCAAGGTGGTAGTCGGCCAGGAGGACCTGATAAACAGCCTGCTCGTGGGCCTGATAGCCAACGGGCACGTGCTGGTGGAAGGCGTCCCCGGCCTCGCGAAGACGCTCACGGTAAAGACCCTGGCATCCGCGATGAACGCCGCCTTCCAGCGCATCCAGTTCACCCCGGACCTGCTGCCTGCGGACATCGTAGGCACGCTGGTCTTCAACCCTAAGGAGAACACCTTCAGCGTGCGCAAGGGCCCGATCTTCGCGAACATCATCCTCGCGGACGAGATCAACCGCGCCCCGGCCAAGGTGCAGAGCGCGCTGCTGGAGGGCATGCAGGAGCGCCAGGTCACGATCTCCGACTCCACGTTCAAGCTGCCGGAGCTGTTCATGGTGCTGGCCACCGAGAACCCTATAGAACAGGAGGGCACCTACCCGCTGCCGGAGGCGCAGGTGGACCGCTTCATGCTGAAGGTCAACATCACCTACCCGACCAAGCAGGAGGAGGCGAAAGTGCTGGAGCTGATGGCCACCCAGAACCTGCCGCAGGCCGCCAAGGCCGTGACCGCGGAGCAGGTGCTGCAGGCCCGCCGCACGGCCGACCTGATCTACGTCGACGACAAGATCAAGAACTACGTACTGGACCTGGTCATAGCCACGCGCGAGCCGGAGAAGCACGGCCTGCCGAAGATAAAACCGTGGATAAACTACGGCGCCAGTCCCCGCGCCACGATCTTCATGATACAGGCGGCCAAGGCCTACGCCTTCATCAACGGCCGCGGCTACGTCACCCCGGAGGACATCAAGGCCGTCGGCCTAGACGTGCTCCGTCACCGCGTGCTGCTGACCTACGAGGCCGAAGCCGAGAACATCACCTCGGAGGACATAGTCAAGAGCATCTTCGAGGCGGTGGAGGTACCCTAACAGCCGGGAACTGAGCGCCCGAAAGCCGGAGCCAGGCCGCGTTATCCGCGGCCGCCGGCACGAGCTTTCCGGCGTTCCGGCATACCAGCGAGCGTCCCGTTATGAACACCGCGGAACTCCTAAAGAAGGTACGGCAGATAGAGATAACTACCGGCCGCCTGGTCAGCGAGACCTTCGCCGGCCAGTACCAGAGCGTGTTCAAGGGCCGCGGCATAGAGTTCTCCGAGGTGCGCGAGTACGTGCCCGGCGACGACGTCCGCTCGATAGACTGGAACGTCACGGCCCGCGCCCGCAAGCCTTTCGTCAAGCAGTACATCGAGGAACGCGAGCTGACGCTGATGATACTCTGCGACGTCTCCGCGTCGCAGGCCTTCGGCTCGGCCTCCAAACCCAAGAGCGAGGCCGCGGCGGAGCTGGCGGCCATGTTCGCGTTCTCCGCGCTAAAGAACAGCGACAAGAGCGGCCTGCTGCTGTTCTCGGACAAGCCCGAGCTCTACATCCCTCCGCGCAAGGGCCGCAACCACAGCCTGCGCATCATCCGCGAGCTGCTGGCTTTCACGCCCAAGAGCCGCGGCACCGACGTGGCGATGGCCCTCAGGATGGCCAACCGCGTGATGAAGAGACGCGGCATCATAATCCTGATCTCCGACTTCAATTCTCCGGACTACACCAAGGAAGTGCGCCTCACCTCCACCCGCCACGACCTGATACCGGTGGTGATAACGGACCGCTTCGAGCGCGAGCTCCCGGCGGCCGGAGCGCTGCTGGTCTCGGAAGGGCTCGAGAGCGGGGCCGGCTTCACGGCCGACCTGGCCAGCCCGGCCTACCGGGCTCTCTACGCCAGGGAGGCCGCCTCGCGCCGCTCGGCGCTGGAAGCCGTACTGCGCTCCGCCGGGGCCGACTGGATAGACATAGACCCGGCCCTGCCCGTGCACGGCCCGGTGGTGAAATTCTTCCGCCAAAGGAGAAAGATCTTCAAGCTGCTATGAGGCTCCCCGCGCTGTTCCTGCTGACGCTGCTGGCCCGCCCGGCGTCCGCCGACGATTCCGTCTCGCTCTCCGTGACCCCGCCGGCCGGAGAGGTGCGCCTGGCCGCGGAGTTCAAGCTGAAAGTGGACGCCTCCCTGCCCGAAGGCTTCTCCATCCGCCCTGACACCGCGGCGGCCGGCGGCGAGGATTTCGAAGTGCTCTCCTTCACGAGGACGGCCGACGAGAAGGCCGCAGGCCGGAGGAAGGAGACGTTCGAGGTGCGCGCCAGGGCCTTCACGATAGGCTCCAGCACCTTCCCGGCCATAGCCTGGAGACTTTCGGGGCAAGGCGTCCCGCCGGACACCCTGGTAATGACCAGCACCTTCACGCTGGCGGTCTCGCCCGCCTTTGCGACCAAGGAGGGGGAGGACATCCGGGACATCTACGAGCCGTACGGTTATTTCCCCTGGCCCTGGGCCATAGCCGGCCTCGCCGCGGTACTGCTGGCCGCCTGGCTGCTCTCGCGCCGCCGCGGTAAGGCCGCGGCCGCCGCGGCCTCCTGGAAGGATACCCGCGACCCCTACCAGCGCGCCAGGGACAGGCTGGGCGGGCTGGAGAAGTCCAAACTGCTCGATGACGGCAGGCTCAAGGAGTACTACATCGGCCTCACATCCATCCTCCGCCTCTACCTGCGCGAGGAGTTCTCCATAGACGCCGTGCAGATGACCACGGGCGACCTGAGCCGCGAACTAAAGAGGACCGGCGCGCCGCTGGCCACGGCGCTGAAGGCCAGGGAGCTGCTGCAGAGGTCCGACCTGGTGAAGTTCGCCAGGATGAAGCCGGAGAACGCCGCCGACGACTCGGAGGCGCTGATAGGTCTGCTGATGGATTTCCACCGGACGGCGGAGAACGCCAGGACCCTCGCCGCGGAAAAGGCCGCGCAGGCCGCCGGCAAGGCGGCCCGGGCCGGCGGGGCCGGGGGGAGAAGCGTATGAACGGCTTCAAGTACCCGCTGGTCCTGCTGCTGCTGCCCCTGCTGGGGCTGCTGGCTGGCCTGGCCAGCTCCCAGCGCCTGCGCCGCCACCAGTCCGCCGGAGTGCCGGTGCAGCTCCCCGCGCTCAAGACCGCGCGCGCCCGTCTCTTCGCCATAGTCCCTTTCTGGGGCCGTGTTGCCGCCCTGGCCCTGCTGGTAGTGGCGCTGGCCCGCCCGCAGCAGGCGACCAGGGGAGAGGTCCCGCCGGCGGAAGGCATAGACATCATGCTCGCGCTGGACACCTCGTATAGCATGGCGGCGGAGGATTTCAATCCGTTCACTCGCCTGGACGCCGCCAAGAAGGCGGCGGAGGATTTCGTAAAGAAACGGCGCAACGACAGGATAGGCGTGGTGGTCTTCGGCGGCGCGGCGATGCTCTCCTGCCCGCTCACGCTGGACTACCAGTCCGTGCTCGACATGATAGACGCCTCCTACCTCAATATGACGCGCGCCGAGGGCACCGCCATAGGCGACGCCATCGTCACGGCCGTGAACCACCTGAAGGAGAGCAAGGCCAAGAGCAAGGTCATAGTCCTGCTGACCGACGGGCGCTCGAACACCGGCATGGTGACCGACCTGGCGCTGGCGGCGAAGACCGCCAAGGCCTTCGATATAAAGATCTACACCATAGGCACCGCCGGCAAGGGACGCGCGCCCATCAGCACGGGGGACCCGCTGCAGCCGGTGGCCTACATCGACGACGACCTGGACGAGCCGGCGCTGCGCGAGATTGCCGGCCTGACCGGCGGCGAGTTCTACCGCGCGAAGAACTACGCCGAGCTGCAGAACATCTACGACAAGATAGACACGCTGGAGAAGACGAAGTTCGAGGTGAAGAGCTACACCGAGTACTCGGACAAGTACCTCTATTTCCTCTGGCCGGCGCTGGCCCTGCTGGTCCTGGTGGTGGCGCTGGAAAAAACGTACCTGAGATCGATACCGTGATATGGAACTGTTCCGCTCGCCGTTAACACTGGCCTGGCTGGCCGCCGCTTTCGCGGCGCTGCTGGTCTTCCGCTACAAGGCGGAGGAAAAGCGCCTGGCCGCCGCGCGCTCGGTCCTCGGGCCCGCGTTCGACGGCTACGCGGCCGGGCCGGAGGCCGCGCGCCGCAGGCTGCGCGGCGTTCTCTACTTCGCCGCGCTGGCCCTGCTCTGCCTGGCGGCCGCCGGGCCGCAGTGGGGGGTGGAG
>JAKAMO010000187.1 GCA_021812825.1 bacterium
TTTCGAAAGCCCATCCCTCAGGCCGAGTTCCTTTTCCGGAGCGGCAGGAACTATATCGGAGCCCCACACGGAAACACAGAGGTTCCTTATCCGGCCGCCGAGGGCATTCCAGAAAGCGAAAAAAAGCGGGTGGACGAAGAACAGGGAATGGAGGTGCGTGATGTCGGCGGCCAGTTCCCTGGCCCTGTCCGCCACCCAGCGGGCCTCGGCAAACTGGCCGCGGCCCCCCCCTCCCCTGCGGTACTGGTGGACGCGCTCCGGCGGCAGAACTACTCCCTCAAAAGAAGCCAGTTCCGGGGTAATAACGTGCACCTCGTGCCCCCTCTCGTGCAGGACGCGCAGCCATTTCTGAACATGCACGCTGGCCGCGCTGGAAACGATGCAAATTTTCATTTTAGCTCACGCGCATCCGTTAACAGTATAGCTTAATCGTTTCGCGCGTCATACGGACGTACAGGAAAGCGCGATGTCCGTCCGTCACGCCGCCAGGACATCGCCTTTCCCGGCCCCGGCACGACGGCGCTCACGCGACGTACGTTTGCGGACCCGGTAAAAAAAGCCGCCGGGGCGAAAGTTCTCTCATGCGTCTCCGGGAACCGGCATGTTCTGTTCCTTCCCGAGCGTGTACAGACGCATTACGACCGCGGTCAGGAACCAGAACGGTTCCATGATGCGCACTATTATGAAAGTGTTCACCCCGGACGCCTGCGCCAGCAGGCCGGCCAGCGCCGCCATAAGTCCGATCGCGGCCGCCTTGATCCAGGTTTCCTCGTACCACAGGTATACGGCCGAGGCCGCGAGGTATATCCTGTACGCCATCCAGGAGAACGCCAGGAAGCCGAGCAGGCCTATCTCTCCGAGCAGCAGTGCGTACTGGGTATCCCCCAGGCCTATGCCGGTGACGCCGCGCCCCAGGATCGGATGCATCGGCAGCCACTTGCTGAAGACGTCGCGCATCATCGCGTACCTGCTGTAGGCCGACTCCTCCAGTCTGAATTCGACTCCCAGCACGCGGACCTTGTTCACCGCGTATTGGCCGCTGTAGGTCATCTCCACCCGTTCCCGCACCTTACCCGAAAAGCTCTTGACCCCGAACAGGGCGGCCAGGCCTAGTACCAGCACGCCTATTATCAGCAGGCGGCGCCGGCCGGTCTTGAACAATATCGTCAGCATCATGGCGGCGAAACCCATATAGGAGGCCCGGGAAAAGGTCAGCAGGAAAGCCGGGAATATGTACGCCAGCGCCGCCAGGGGCCAGAGGGTCAAAGGCCCGGAGGCGGAAGTTATCACTCCGAACAGGACCCCCATGACTATTAGATAGTAGCCGCCCAGCGAAGCCGGCTCGGACTCTTCCGGCTTGCCGAAAGGCGCCTCGAAAGGGGCGCTGGCCCTGGCTCCCGAGCCCGCGGTAAGATAGTAAATATACGCGTACACCGTTACCGCCAGCGAGATATAGAAGGCGAGCTTGATATATTTATGCATGTCCTCTTTTGATTCCAGGACGTTCACGGTCATGAAATAAAGCAAAAAATATTCCACGTACTTCAGGACATAAAAGAACGCCATCTGCGTACGGAGGTCCCCGCGAAGTATGCCGAGGACCGTGGAAACGACGCAGATGGAGGTATAGAGTATTATAGGCGCCTGGACCGGAGTTCCCGAGATGAAGGCCTTCCCCTTCATCACCGCCGTGCGGGCCAGCCAGGACAGGAAGATGATGACCAGCAGGATATCGTCATAGCGGACCACCACGGAGCGACTGCCGGTGAGAGCTCCGAAGCCTATCTCCGGGGAGAACAGCATCGAAACGAGCAGCAGGCTGAGACTGAGCTTCGGGGAAGTGAAAGCCAGCAGCGAAACGCCGGCCGCGGCCGCGACGGCGAAGATGATATGAGGCGGCACGCTGGTGGCGAAAAAGCCCAGGGCCGCGGAGGCGGCCAGCGCCAGCGCTACTATAAGGATCGGCATGATCTGGTCTTCATTCCCAGGACCGCCGGCCCGCCCTAGCGGCGGGCGTAGTCCTTGTAGTCGTAGTAATAATAGCCGTACTGCGGCCCCATCTCCGAGGCCCTCACGCCGTTAAGGGCCACGCCTATCATGCGGGAGTTCACGCCGGTGATCTGCTCCTTGGCCCGCTTGAGCGCCCCGCGCGCTATCTTGCCGGCCTTATATACCAGCACCACGCCGTCGGAGGCGTGCTTGGCTATCATCAGCGCGTCCGCGAACAGCAGCACGGGAGGCGTGTCGAAAATTACCAGGTCGAACTCGGCCTTGAGGTCGCCAATCAGGCCGTGCCAGTCGGCGGAGTCGAGTATGTCTATCACGGTATCAGGCTGGGTGCCGCAATTCAGCACCTTCAGGTTCTCTATTCCGGGAAAGCGCATAAGCTGCTCGTAATCCAGTCCGCCCATGATGAAATCGGCGCTCTCGAGCACCGCGTCCCGCCACTCGGTCTTCCCGGTCAGCACGTCGCTCAGGCCCGGGCCCTTCCTGGTGCCGAAGATCTGGTTGATGGCCGGGCGCCTGAGGTCCGCGTCCACCAGCAGGGTCCTGAGGCCGGAGTGGGCGGCCGCGAGCGCGAAATTGACCGCGGTGAGCGTCTTGCCCTCCGCGGCGCCGGAGGAGCTGAAGACCAGCGACACGCTGTTCTTGGTGTCCAGGTTGGACATTATGTTGGTGCGCAGCGTATGATAGGATTCTATGACCCCTGAAGCATAGCGCCGGTTTACCACGAGGACGCTGCGGAAAGCGTCCACCGTGTAGCGCTCCTTCTTGAATACCTGCGTGAGCCAGTTGTCAAGATGTTTCTCGCTGAGTATGTTAGGGATGATGCCCAGCACGGGCAGCTTCAGCAGGTTCTCGATGTCCTCGATGGTGGAGATGGACACGTCCAGGTTCTCCAGCAGGAAGACCACCACCACGGCGAGGAACAGCCCCAGCACGGAGCCGACCATCAGGTTGAGCGGGCGGTTCGGAGAGATGGGGACCGGATTCGGGTCCGGGCGATTTACCACGCTGACGAAGGAGACTATGGACGAGACTCCGAGCTTCGCCTCTTCGTACTGCTTGTTCAGGGTGGTGTAGAGGTCCTCCTGCATGCGCAGCTCGCGGCTGATCCTGGCCAGCTCCAGCTCCTGGGCTGGGATCTCCTCCAGCTTGTTCTGGATGACGTCTATCCTCTCGTCCATGGCCACGACGTCCGGATGATTGGGCGTGTACTTCTCCAGCAGCTCCTTGCGGCGTATCTCGAGGTCGGCCAGCTGGTTGGCCAGCGCCGAGCCCAGGCCGGTGCGCGGGTTCTGCTCTATGAAGCGCTGCTTCTGCCTCTCCAGTCTGTGCAGGTTGGTCTCGACCTCGTCCTTCCGGGAAGAGATGTCGTCGAGCGTCTTCCTGGCCTGCATGCTCTTCTGCTCGAGGTCGTAGTCCCTGTATGCGTCTATCACGGCCGAAGCTATGTCGGCCGCGCGCGAAGGCGAACCGCTGAAGGAGGTCAGAGATATCAGGTTGGAGTCCTGCAGGCGCTCCACCTTGTAGGACCTGGCGATATCGGCCGCGGAATTGGCCCCGGACGGCATGCCGAGCCGCAACGCCGCGCGGAGGGCTATCTCGGAGGAGGTCATCACCTTCAGCTCCGTGGCCACCGCGCTCCACGGATCGTAATCCATCATGTCCGAGCCCGGGATCTTAGAGTAAGAGAGCGGCGGCTTTATCTTTATCAGGCCCTGGCTGCTGTACACCACTGGCTGCATCTTGGTATAGAAGATGGTTGAGAAGATGGTGGCCGCGAGGATCAGCAGCGCCACCCACTTGCGGCGGTTGATTATGCGCCAATAGTCGTAGAGAGTCAGTTCGGCTTGCATGTCACTTGTTCTTCTTGGCCACTATGCCGGCGGTTATCATGAAGATGAACAGCGTGGCCCACGGGATGATATTGTCCGTTATCCAGCGCGCTGCGGAGGAATACGGCTTGCGCGGGATGTAGACTATGTCGCCGCTCCGCAGCGGCACGTTCTTCTCCAGGTCTCCGGCCAGCACCTTGTCCAGGTCGGCGCTGATCACCAGCTCCGCTCCCTTGTCCTTTCCGTCCTGCGACTTCCTGTAGATCCTCACCTTGGCGCCGCGGGCGTAGTCCTGCAGGCCTCCGGCCTGCGCCACCAGGTCCAGCAGGCGCATGCCTTCCCGGTACTCGTAATAGCCGGGACCGTGCACCTGTCCGATCAGGGCCACCCGCTGGAACGAGAACTTGCGCACCGAGAGCGTTATAGACGGGCTGGAGACGTACTTGGAGAACTTGGCGGTCAGCACCTTCTGCCCCTAGTCTGGC
>JAKAMO010000188.1 GCA_021812825.1 bacterium
ACCGTGGCCTCGCTCGGTATTCGCCCGCCGCGCTTATGCAAGCGGCGGGCTCAACGACGGTTTTGCTAACCCGGCCAGCATGGTCTCCGCCCAGGTTACTCAGTTTAACGGAAAGTTTGCTGCTTGGTAATGAGCGGAGGGGTGGCGGTGGTGTTGCCCCACGAACCTTTGGGGGAGAGGGGGGCCCCGCCATAAATTCCGAAAGGCGGGGGGGAACCGCGCAACGGTTCCCATCTTCCAGGGTTCGGGGGGCAACACCACCGCCGGCCCCCGACTTTGCATCTCGCGGGTATTATGAAGTAGGACCGTGAAAGTCAGGCTAAAAACGGCGGAAGACGAAGGTGTTTTTGGAGCCGGAGGCGAGGAGTTTCAGGAGTACTATGAAGACCAGCGCGCCGGCCAGCATGAGCGGGATCCCGATTATGGCGCCTATGACGGTTGAGGTGAGGAGGGCCCCGGAGACGAATAGACCTGCGCCCAACAGGCCCAGGCCGCAGGCCAGCATTATCTTAACCCTGGTCAGCAGGCCCGGTTTTTCCGGGGGGCGCTGTTCCTGTGTTTCTTCGGCGCGCGGCCTGTAGCCGGAGCCGCCGGGGCTTATAAGCTCCGGTTCGACGCATTCTTCAATAACGGCCATCTGCCTGTCTGCCATAGTTAAATTGTACCAAAAGTACGTAACAAATCCGTAAAGCCTGTCTGCTAAACTATAACTGGTAAATCAGGAGATACGCATGAAAAAATCATACATCCTGCTGGCTTTTTTTATCTTGTGCGCCCCTGCCCGGGCCGCCGACGAGTCTCCCGCCAACGCCTTGCTGGTGGTGCCTTCTCCACAGACGGCTTTTGACAAGAAATTCCAGGATTTCCTGGATAAGAACGGGGTTAAACTGCTCCATTCCTACCCGCCCAGCGTTTTTATGGGGTATATCCCGCCGGGGCTCGACAAGGAGCTTGACGCTAAATACGGCGCCCAGGTTTACCGCGATAAAGTGGACGACTGGAGCGCTTTCGCCCGCTACGGCGAGAACGCCGTCTTCGCCGTGAACATCTGGAACAAGCGTTTCCTGGAGGATCCGCCCGAAGCCCCCCTGGTGGTAAGCACAAAAGTGCAGCAGGCCGGGCGCAACAAGGATGCCCTTACGCTGACCTGGAACGAGGTGATGAAAGCTACTACCTACAGGCTGCAGATAAGCCCGCAGGAAACTTTTGATACGGTAATACTTGATACCATCCTGTCGCGGAACAGCTACCGGCTGGTCCCGGCCTTCTGGAAGGACGGGATCTATTACTGGCGCGTGGCGGGAATACTTACGCTCAATACAGGTGAAACCAAGGAGGGGGATTTCTCGGAAGCCTACTCTTTCGCCGTTTCAAAGCCTTCACGCGCACCGGGAGCGAAGCTGGCCGCGCCGCCGCTCCCCGCCAAGGCCAGGATAAAGGGCCGGCCGCTGTCCTGGGCCTCGCCCGTGGCGTTTAAATATTACCGGCTCCAGCTTTCCGAGACGGCGGATTTCGACACCCCGCTGCTGGACGTTTTTACCGATACCTGCGCCTATAAGCTTTCGGGCCTGCCGGTCAAGCGGGACACTCCCTACTTTATGCGCGTGATGGGCTCCGACGGGGCCTCCGCGGGCGAATGGTCGCCGGTTTCGGAGATCATAGTGGAATCTCCGGGGCCTATCAAGAACGACATGCGCCACCGGCCTCCCAGGAAATAAATGCGAATAACGGCCGCCCTCTTACTGCTGCTTTTCTCCTCCGCCCGGGCCTTTGCCGCGGCGTACGGGGCGGGCTATTACGACACCAGCGAATTCATGATGGGCAAGGTGGCGGTGGCGGTAGTTTTCCCGCAGAGCAACGGCGCGCTGCAGACCAAGACCGAAGGCACCTGGAGCGCCGCGCGCAAAAACGACGTGCTGAGCCGCATACAGGAAGGCATGGCCTGGTGGACGGCCAGGAAACCCGGCGCCAACCTTTCCTTCGTTTACGTAACCACCACCGTGGCCACGGGCTATGAACCTATTAACTGCAACGCCAACGCGAGCAGCACCCCGGCCACCCCGCCCTGCAATAACGGCGAACAGGACTGGATAAACGACGTAATGGGGCGCATGGGCTATAACGACGCCGATTATTTCGAGAGGGTGTATCATTACGACAATGACGTGCGTACCGCGAATCATACCGATTGGGCTTTTACTATTTTCGTGGTGGACAGCCTAAACAGCAGCACGGGCGAGTTCCCGGATAATTATTTCGCCTACGCCTACCTGGGCGGGCCTTTCGTGATGACCACGTATGATAACGACAGCTACGGCATAGGCTATTATGCCCCCGTCGTTACGCATGAGACCGGCCATATCTTTTACGCGCAGGACGAATACGCCGCCTCCGCCTGCACGCCGACCACCTATACAGGCTACCTTAATATCCCGAATTCCAACTGCGAGAACGGCGGCTCGTCCAATACCAGCTGCATCATGCGCGGCGATATCTACCCTTATTATCCCAGTTCCGGCAGCTGCCCGACCTGTAACGGGCCTGTCGTCTGTTCCTATACGCAGAACATGATAGGCTGGCGTGACACAAATTCCAACGGGATACCGGATATAGCGGACCTGCCGCCTACTACCGCCCTTGCCGCTTTCGCCCCGGATCCCACAACTAATACAGACCCGGTCTATTACGGCATGGCGCATTCCACGGGCGTTTACACTAACAGCAACCCCTATACTTCGGATACCAACCATTACTGGTATACTTCGTCGCGCAATAACATCGGCGTCAACCGGATAGCTTCCGTGGAGTACCAGGTGGACGGCGGCGGCTGGCTGGCCGCTACGGCCCGCGACGGGGCTTTTGACCAGAACATAGACAGTTTCACTTTCACGGCGTCCACCCTGGCCGAAGGCGCGCATACCATCCAGGCCCGCGCCAAGGATAATTTCGGCGCCTATGACGCCACGCCGGCAGCCGACAGCCTTACCGTGAATACCGGGCAGGCTACCGATATCCCGTACGTTTACGACGGAACGGGCGCGGACGCCGAATACACCAGGTCCAAGTCGTCCCTTTCCGCCAACTGGGGCGCCTCCTCCCACTCCAGCGGGATAAGTCATTATAACTACGCCATTGGCACTACCGCGGGCGCTTCCAATACCGTCGGCTGGACTTCTGTCGGTACCGCTCTTTCGGTCACAAAGACGGGGCTTACCCTTGCGGAAGCCGGCGTTTACTATTTCTCCGTCCAGGCTTTCCCCAACGTCGGGACGCCTTCCGGAGTGACTTCTTCCAACGGGATCAGGGTGGATACTTCCAGTCCGACGGCCAAGGTGCTGGTGACTTCCCCGCAGCCGGCTAAAAACGGGGCCTTCACCGCCAAGCTGATCGTAAACGAACTCAACGCGCTCTCAGGCCAGCCCCGGCTCGGATTTACCGCATCCAACGGCCTGTATGTCCCGCTTTCCCTGACATATCTTGCCGCTTCTACCTGGACTGCTTCAGGCTATATAGAGTCGTATTATTCTACCGGGACGGCTAATTTTAATTTCTCCGCTTCGGACCTGGCCGGCAACTCCGGCGCCCTTATAACCGCCGGCGGTTCGTTTGGCATAAACACCTCGTTCCCGGGCGGCACGGGCGCCACGATAGCGAATAGCGACGGCAACTCCGTCGCCCTGCCGCCGGGCGCCTATTCCGGAACGCTTTTTGTGAGCATCTCTACGGTGGCCCCGTCCGTTACGGCGGCCGCCGACGCGGCGTCTCCGGAGTCGGTAAAAGTATTTGCGACGGACCTTGTGCGGCAATTCACCGCCAGGGATACGCCGGGCGCGCCGGTTACCGCGTTCTCTTCGCCGCTTACCATAACTATGCCTTACCCTGACGCGGATAATGACGGCAGGATAGACGGCGACCTGCTGAAGGCCTCGATGGCCTGGATCTATTACATGGACCCGTCCGCCGGCAGGTGGACGCCCTTGCCGGGAGTAACCCGGGACGCGGCCGCTAAAACTTTATCGGCGCAAGTCTCGCATTTTTCCGTCTATTCCATAAGGGCGGCGGGTTCTTCGCAAGCCGATATCGGTTCTCTCAAGGCTTATCCTAACCCCTGCGATTTCCGCTTGGCGCCTTCCCTGCTTACTATCCAGGGAGTCCCCGCCGACGCCGTGAATACGTGCGTGTATATCTACAACGAGGCCGGGGAACTGGTCCGCTCGCTGGCCCCCGGCGACGGGATAGACGGGTTGAATATCGCGTCCTGGGACGGGCGCACCTCCGGCGGCGGCAA
>JAKAMO010000189.1 GCA_021812825.1 bacterium
AAGGCCAAGCAATGCGGCGCGCGAAACTTCATGAAAAAGCCGTACAACCTGGACGACCTGCTCCGGGAGATAAAGCGGCTGCTTCCCAAGGACTGATAAGGCGTATCTACGTCCTGCTCCTCAAGGCCTTCGGCCCGCAGGGCTGGTGGCCGGTCACGCCCGCCGGCGCGGCCGCGCCGGTATATCTGCCGGGGTTCTACGGCCCCCTGACGGAGCGGGCGATGTTCGAGATCTGCGCCGGGGCCATCCTTACCCAGAACACGGCCTGGACCAACGTGGAGAAGGCGCTCGCGGCGCTGCGCGAGGCGGACCTGATGTCGCCGCGGGCCATGGCGTCCTGCCCCTTGCCGCGGCTGGAGCGGGCCGTGCGCAGCAGCGGCTATTACAGGCAGAAGGCCCGCCGGCTCAGGGAGTTCTGCCGCCGGGCCCTTCGCGATCATCCGGAGGGATTTGAAAAGTGGTTCTGCCGGGCTTCTGCTTCCGCGCTGCGGGCGGAACTGCTTTCCTACAAGGGCGTGGGCCCGGAGACCGCGGACTCGATGGTCCTCTATGCGGCGGGAAAGCCCTCCTTCGTTATAGACGCCTATACTCGCCGCATGGGCGAACGCGCGGGGCTGGCCAGGGGGCTGTCCTACGACGGCTGGAAAGCCCTGTTCGAGGCGCTGCTGCCGCCCGACGTAAAAGTGTATAATGAGTATCACGCTCTTTTGGTGAGGCTGGGCAAGGACTTTTGCCGGAAATCGAAGCCGCTCTGCGCCAGGTGCCCGCTCGGGAATGTATGCAGGAAGATCATATGACCATAGAACAGATAGGGATTTTGCTGGACAAGGGTGAATTCGCAAAAGCACTGGCGGCGCTGAAGCGCGCCG
Source organism: bacterium (assembly GCA_021812825.1). The sequence continues at coordinate 870 of JAKAMO010000189.1, forward strand.
TGGCCGGACCCGGGCGGGCCCGTATGCTCTTCATGAAGGCCGAGGCCCTGCGCGGGCTGGGCCTGTTCGCGGCAGCGTTGAAGGAATACCCCGCCGCCAGGAAGGCTGCCAGGGACGATAAGGAGCTCAGCCTCGAGGTGCTCCTGGGCGAGGCGCGCTGTTCCCGCGCCCTCGGTAACGAGAAGGGCGCGTTCGCCGCGGCCAAAAGGGCCCTGTCGGTGTCCAGGGAGCTGGAGCTGTTCGAGGATGACGCCAGGCTGGAGTGGGCGCTGGCTCTCCGCCTCGTGGGACGTCTCCCTGAGGCCGCCCGCCTGCTGGAGGGGCTGTACAAGGACTATCTTCGCGCGGGGGACCTTTCCGGGCAGGCCTTCGCGCTCTGGGCGCTTGGGGGGCTTTACCGCCTCGAGGGCCGGTACGCCGAGGGGATAAAGGCCTTCGAGACGTCGTTGAAGGCGGCTAAAAAGGACGGGGACGAAGCCGCGGCGGGATATGCGCTCTTCGGGCTGGGCGGAATACTGCGCGTCGCCGGCCGTATGGGCCGCGCGCTGGACTGTTACGTCAGGGCCCGCCGGCTCTTCTCGGGCACCGACGACACTTTCGCGAAGGCCTACGCGGAATGCGGGACCTCGAACGTCCTGCGGCAGCTTGGCCGTCTCGAGGAGGCCTATGCGGGCTACACGCGGGCTCATAGACTCTATTCCTCGCTTTCCGACTGGGCGGACCTCGGCTTCGTGGAATGGGGCATGGGGGAGATAAACAGGAAGAACGGCGATCTCTCCGCCGCGCTGAAGAACTACCGCGAGGCGACCAGGCTGTTCAAGGGCCGCTCCGAGCCGCGTGGCGAGGCCCTGGTACTGCTCTCCCTGGCCCAGCTCTACTACCTTACGGGCGAGACCGCCCGCGCAGAGGCCCGGCACGACGCCGCGATGAGGCACATCCGCCGCCACGGCCTTCACACCCACCTGGAAACGTTCACCTAGGCAGTCCTGCAAGTTCGCGGGTCCTGGCGAGGGTATGCCTCCGTCAGGCACGGGGTCGGGACACACCGTGCCCGCCCCTCGTCACTCGCCCCTCGCGCTGCGCAAGCTCGGGGCTCCGTGACGCCTTCCGGAGGCATACCCGTCGTCACCCGCTCCTGTTATTCAGCCTGCCTTGGCCGCCGGAACAACTGGAGGGGTGACGACCGGGCCGTTTTTTCGGGCCGGCCGGTGATCAGAGCTTGAAGTCCCAGCCGAGGTAGAGCTCGCGGGCCTTGGGGTCGTTCAGGAGGGTCTCGGCGTTGCCGTCTATCAGGATCTGGCCGCCGTAGATCAGGTAGGAGCGGTCGGTGATGGAAAGCGTCTCGCGCACGTTGTGGTCCGTTATCAGCACGCCGATGCCCTTCTCCTTCAGGTGGGTGATGATCTTCTTCAGGTCGCTGACGGTGATGGGGTCTATGCCGACGAAAGGCTCGTCGAGCAGTATTATCTTCGGGTCGTTTATCATGACCCTGGCCACTTCAAGGCGGCGCTTCTCGCCGCCGGACAGCGTCCAGGCCTTCTGGCCCCTGAGCTTCAGCAGGCCGAACTCGCCCAGCAGCGACTCGACGCGCGTCATTATGTCCCTGCGGTCCGGCGTGGTGCGCTCCAGGATGGCCACCAGGTTCTCTTCCACGGTGAGGCCCCGGAAGACGGTGGGCTCCTGGGCCAGGTAGCCTATTCCGCCGCGGGCCCTCGCGTACATCGGCTCTTTCGTGGCGTCGCGGCCGTCCAGGAAGACCTTGCCGGAATCAGGTTCAAGGAAGCCCACCAGCATGTGGAACGTCGTGGTCTTCCCGGCGCCGTTGGGCCCCAGCAGGCCGCATACCTCTCCCGAGGATATGCTGAGCGAGATGCCGTTGACCACTTTGCGGCGGCTGAACGATTTCTCCAGCAGGCTGCATTCGAGTTTCATTTGCGCTCCGGGGCGGGGGAATCCTTGACCCAGCCGGCCACCTTGTCGTAGAACTTCATGTCTCTGCTGTCCTTAAAGAACTTTATCTTCTCCGCGTTGATCGCGAAATCGTAGCCTTGGCGGTTGCCTATGGCGGCAGGCCTGCCCCGGTACATCAGAAAGGTCCCCTCCGTATTGTCATAAAGAGCGGCGCCCGAGTACATGTCCAGGTTGTCGGTGGAGAGCGAGAAGAAGTCGCTGAACGTTATCAGACCCTTCCGGTTCTCCGCGAGGGCGGCGCCGGCTTTTCCGCGCAGTACCCGGCCGTCAGTACCGGTGGATTTCATGTCGATCGGGACGGCGCCGCGCTTCAGCGTGGCCTCCTCCTCGGTCTCCAGGTAGAGGGCCCGGTCGCAGTTGACCTCCACCAGGGATTTGTCGTCGAAGCGCCGGAGCATGTAGACGGAACCCTGCATGTTCCAGGCCTGGGCCGCCCGGTTATAGCGCGCGTTGTCCGCCTTCAGCGTGTACTTGGGGTTGCGGAACGAGACGTTGCCCTCGAAGATCTCCAGGTCCCTGGTCCGGTCCATCTTCCATTTCTCGCTCTTCACCACTGAGCCCCGCAGGAAGTCGTCCGCGGCCCTGAGCGGGCCGGCGGCGGCGAGCAGCAGCGAGAGCAGCAGTATCCTCATTCCTTGGCCAGCCTCGTCTCCTGGTGGTGTATCTCTATCTCCGAAAGGTCCGGGTTCGCGGTGAAGCCGCGTCCCTGGATCACGGTCTTGCCCTTGTAGATGGTCAGCGGTTCCTCGGTCCAGATCTTGCCGCGGGCAGAGCCGTAGTAAAGTTTGGTCGTCGTCAGGCGCATCCCGTCCCGCATTGAATCCACTTCAACTTCCTCGTTCAGCACGGCCGATCGCTCCTGCATCTTCAGCGAGCCGGTGCGGGAGGCGATAGTTGAGGTCACCTTGCCTGCCTCGTAGAACTTCAGGCGCGGAGTGGTGAAGGTCATCAGGGAGTTCTTCTCGTCCATCCGGCCCTTATTGGCGTCCAGGCTCCAGCGGGTGCCGGCCGGGGAGGTCTCGGCCATCGAGAAGTTCTCCAGCAGGCTGACCCCGGGCAGGGCGGTCCCGGTAGTGCCGCCGCCGCAGCCGGCGGCGAACAGCGCGATCAGCGGCAGCAGCGGTTTCAACCGAGTCCTTCCTTCAGCAGGTCGCGCTCGTCTATGATGCCCACGGGGCGTCCAGTGCGGGCGTCCGTGACCGGCAGGTTGTCGATCTTGCGCTCGGATATCAGCCGCGCGGCCTCCATGGCCGGGGTCTCCGGGTGCACCGTTAGCGGCCCGCGGGTCATAACTGCCCTGACGGGGGCGGAGAGATCGTAGAAGCCCTCCTGCAGGCGGCGGCGGAGGTCGCCGTCGGTGAAATAGCCGGTAAGCTTCCCTTTCGGGCCTGTGACGGAGACCGCTCCGGTCCTGGTATCCGTCATCGCGCGCAGAGCC
>JAKAMO010000190.1 GCA_021812825.1 bacterium
ACAATTCCCTCGGCGAAAGCGGCCTGAACGCGATGACCTCGTCCGACTACACGGTCTACGTGGTCTCGCTTCCGTCGAACAGGCTGGAGGCCTGGATGAGGCTGGAGTCGGACCGCTTCAAGAACCCCGTCCTGCGCGAGTTCTACCGCGAACGCGACGTGGTGCTGGAAGAGAGGAGAATGGGAGAATCGGACCCGAACCGGGGCATCTGGGAAGCGCTGCTCTCCTCCGCCTTCGACGAGCATCCTTACCGCAACCCGACCATAGGCTGGCCGGAGGACATCCGGCGCCTCACCCGCACCGACGCCGAACGCTTCTATCGCGCGTTCTACACCCCGGACAACGCCACGCTGACCGTGACCGGCGACGTGGACCCGGCCGAGGTGATAGTGCTGGCGGAGAAGTATTTCGGCGACTGGCGGCGCGGAAGCTCCCCGGACAGGAGCTGCCCGGCCGAGCCGCAGCAGAACGGCGAGAAGCTGCGCACCGTCGTATTCAACGCCGCTCCCGCCCTGCGCATAGGCTTCAAGAACCCCGGGATGGGCCACCCCGATATTTACCCGCTGATCATGGCGGGCGAGACGCTGTCCGGCGGCAAGACCGGCCGCTTCTACCGGAACTTGGTGGAGGGCAGGCAGCTCGCGCTTTACGCCTGGGCCGGCGCCTCCACGCCCGGCAACCGCTACCCATCCCTCTTCGTGGTGGCGGCGGCCCCCAAGGCCCCGCACACCGCCGAGGAGCTGGACGCGGCCATAATGGAGGAGATAGAGCGCCTGGCGGCCGAGCCTCCTACGCGTTGGGAGCTGGACAGGACGCTGAACAATTACCAGGCCGAGATGATAAAACAGCTCGAGTCCAATACCGGTCTGGGCATGAGCCTGGCCCAGAACGAGTCCCTGATGGGCGACTGGCGGTTCGACTGGAAGGCCGGGGAGCAGCTGCGCCGCGTAGCGCCGGAGGACGTCTCCAGGGCGGCCGCCGCGTACCTGACGCGCTCCAACCGCACGGCGGTGTTCCTCGGCGCGGGAGGGACCGCGTGACGGGGCCGCTGGACATCGCGACCGGCTTCGCCGTGCCGGCCGGGCTCGCGGACACGCTGCCGGCGGCCTTCAAGCCCCCGAAGGGGACCCGGGCCGTGCTCTCCAACGGCATGGTAGTGCACATGCTGCGCGACGCCACGCTCCCGGTGGCGCACCTTACGGCTTTCATCCGCTCCGGCAAGATCCATGACCCGGCCGGCAAGATAGGGCTCGGGGACATGGCGGCCGGCCTCCTGCGCGACGGCGGCGCCGGGGGGATGGCCCCGGAAGAGATGGACAGGGAGCTCGAGTTCCTGGGCGCCTCGGTGGAAAGCTCCATCGGCATAGAGGAATCCCGCCTGACCCTGACTTCCCTCAGCAAGGACCTGGACAAGGTGCTGGACATCTACGCCGCCGTGCTCTCGGCCCCCTCTTTCTCCCCGGAAAAGACGGAGATCCGGCGCGCCGAGCTTCTGGAGCTGATACGCCGCCGCAACGACGACACGTCGAGGCAGGCCGTGCGCGAGGCGCTGCGGGCCTTCTACGGCGCGGGGCATCCCTACGGCTGGCGCCCGGAGGAGGCCACGATCGGCGCCGTCACGCAAGCCGACATGAAGGCCTGGCACGCGGACCGCTGCCGGCCCGGCAGCGTCATACTGGCGGCTTCGGGGGATTTCGGCTCCGAGGAGCGGCTCCTGGCGAAGCTGGAGGAGCGCTTCGCCGGCTGGAAAGGCGTGCCGGCAGCCCTGCCCACGATCCCCCCCGTGAGCATACCGCCGGGACGGCGGGTTTTCCTGCTCCGCAAGGACATACCGCAGGCGTCCGTGGTGCTGGTGCTCGGCGCGCTGAAGCGCCACGACCCGCGCGAATTCTCGCTGATGGTGGCCAACGAGATGCTGGGCGGCGGGCTTTCTTCCAGGCTGGCCGCCGAGATACGCTCCAGGAACGGGCTGGCCTACAGCGTCTACAGCTACCCGGTCAAGAAGCCGGACCACGGCTACCTGCTGGCCTACTGCGGCACCAAGCCGGAGACCGCCTGCAAGGCGGCCGGGGAGATGCTGCGGCAGTTCGACCTAATGGGCGGGTCCGAGCCGCCGGCCGAGGAAGTGAAGCGGGCGAAGGACGCGATAGCCAACTCCTTCATCTTCCGTTTCCCCACCCCTTTCGACCTGATATCGGAGAGGGCGGCTTTCGAGTACTACGGCTACCGGGAAAGCGCGCTCGACGAGTACGTGGAGAGGATAAACGGCACTGGCCCGGCCGACGTGCGCAGCATCTCGGAAGAGGTGCTGGGGACCGCCGACGCGCTGCTGCTGTTCGTCGGCGATCCGGACAAGTTCGACGCGAGGCCCGACAAGTTCGGCCCCGTCACGGAGCTCGAGGAGGAATGATGGGCATTTTTTCCGGCAAACCTGAGATCTCCGCGGTGATACCCGCGTACAACGAGGCCGGGGCCGTGGCCCCCACCATAGTCGGCCTGAAGGACGCGCTCGCGGCCGAAGGCCTGAAGTTCGAGATCATATTCGTCGACTACGGCTCCTCCGACGGTACCGCCCAGGCCGCGGAAGCGGCCGGCGCCAGGGTGATCCGCCACCCGGTCAACCGGGGCTACGGCCGCTCGCTGCTGAGCGGCATCCAGGCCGCCTCCCACGAGTGGATACTCATCATCGACGCCGACGGCTCCTACCCGCCCGCCGAGGCCGGTAAACTGCTAAAGCACATACCAGCCTTCGACATGGTGGTTGGCGCCCGGCAGGGCAAGCTGTTCTGGGGCAGCTACGTGAAGGCCTTCATGCGTTGGACGTACCTGCGCCTGGCGCGCTTCGTGGCCGGCGAGCATATCCCGGACGCCAACTCCGGCCTGCGCGTCTTCCGCAAGAGCGCCGTGGCCGACATGCCGGTGATGTGCTTCGGCTACTCGTTCACGACCACTATGACGCTCTCGTTCCTGTCGGCCGGGAAGTTCGTGCGCTTCGAGCCGATAGAGTTCACCGACCGGGTCGGTCATTCCAAGGTAAAGCCCGTGCGGGACGTCCTGCGCACACTGCAGATCATGACGCAGGTGATGATCTATTATAATCCGCTGAAGCTGTTCACGGCGCTGGCCGCGCTGGGACTATTGTCCTGTATCGTCTCCAGGGGAGCCGGACTGATAACCGCCGCCGTGCTATTTTGCTGCGGCTGCGCGCTGGACGCCATACGCTACAAGGGACCGGGCGGAAAGTCATGAGCCATTTCGCCTGCTTCGGCTTGCGCGGCAGGACGATAGTAGCGGCGCTATTCCTGTCCGCGCTGGGGCTGCGGTTGGCGCTGCTCTCACTGCCGCTTTCTCACTTCAATCCGGACAGTTACGAATACCTGGCTCTTGGGAACAATCTGGCCTCTTCTTGGAATTATTCGATGGACGGCGTTAACCCGGACATAACTCGTCTGCCAGGCTACCCTTTCCTCCTAGGGCTTACCGGGATTTTTTCAGGCTCCGTAAACATCCCCCTCACGCTCGTTCTGCAGTGCCTGCTGGATTCCGCCACGGCGTTACTGGTCCTGCTGCTGGCGGCCGAGTTCGCGGCACCGTGCTTTGCGCTGGGGGCCGCCGCCGTATACGCGCTACACCCGATATTCGCTGTTTACCCGCGTCTGCTGCTATCGGAAACGCTTTTCTTTTTCTGCTGGGCGTTATTCCTGCTGGTGTTATTAAAGAGCCTGAAGCTCGGTAGCCTGAAGCTGGCCGCCGCGGCGGGCCTGCTGCTGGCGGTGGGGGTGCTGGTACGGGCCGCTCACGTAATGTACCCTGTAGCCCTTATACCGGTGATACTAGTCTGGAGCAGCGGCTGGAAAAGGGCAGCGCTCCACTGGACCGTTCTCTTCTTGACATTCACGCTGGCGCTGGCGCCTTGGAAGGCCAGGAACAGGGTCATGTTCGGAGAGTTTATCCTGGGCACCGGTGCCGGTAGTTCCATGCTTATCGGCTCCATAGACGCCATACCGCCCCTTAGTTTTTTCCAGGCCCTGCGCCCGAAAGGGGATTATAAGTCCATTGAAGCGGACGAACTCTATATGAAGGTGGCAAAGGAAAACTGGCGCAAAAACTGGCCGCACCTGCTGGCCCAAATGCCACACCGCCTGGCACACTTGTGGCTGACCAGCAACAGCGGCGCTTACGAAATTACCTCGCCCAACCATGAATACCTGAGTCGAGGCGCCTGGGACAAACTGTTCTTCAAGTTCTCTCTGTTGGGGCTACAGCTGCTCAT
>JAKAMO010000048.1 GCA_021812825.1 bacterium
CGGTAAGGGACTAGCGGCGGCATATCCCGCTCGTTCGCCTGGGCGGGCGCGGCAGAAGAGGGCCGGCGTAGGCCTGGCCCTGACCACGCATAAACCGCATAGCGGTTTTGCGCGGCCCCGCCTCAGCGATTTTCGTTGAAAAATCGCCTCCGGCCTTGCGGCCCGGACGTGCGGCATGATTATGCCGCCCTTTTAGCCGGGCCTCACCCGAACGGCTCACTCGGGGACATGCCGCCGCTGCATTTAAGATGAATTTGAAAAATGATAAACTTTGGGTATAGGCAGGAATAAAACCATGAAAAAACCGCTTTGGCTTGTTACCGGAGGGGCCGGGTTCATAGGCTCCAACATAGTGGAGGAGCTGGTAAGGCGCGGCAAGCGCGTGCGCGTGTTCGATAATTTCTCCACCGGAAAGGCGGAGAATCTTGCGCCTTTTAAAGGCAAAATCGAGCTCGTTAAGGGCGACCTGCGGAGCCCGAAGGACTGCGCGAAGGCCATGAAGGGCGTGACCTACGTGCTGCATCAGGCCGCTTTCCGCTCGGTGCCGAAGTCGGTGGATAACCCGCTGGCCGCCCATGACAACAACGCCACCGGCACGCTGAACGCGCTTATGGCCGCCAGGGCCGCCGGCGTGAAGCGCTTCGTCTACGCCGCTACCAGCTCCGCCTACGGGGACTGCCCCGTGTTCCCGCAGACCGAGGACCTGCCCACCGCGCCCATCTCGCCTTACGCCGTCAGCAAGCTGGCCGGGGAGAACTACTGCCGCGTCTACGCGAAGACCTACGGCCTCGAGACCGTGGCGCTGCGCTATTTCAACGTGTTCGGCCCGAGGCAGAACCCGGAGTCCGTCTATTCCGCCGTGATCCCGCGCTTCATGGAGCTGATGGTCGAGGGAAAGCCGCTGGAGATCCACTGGGACGGAAAGCAGTCCCGGGACTTCACCTACGTGGCCAACGTGGTGGACGGCAACATCCGCGCCGCGCTGGCTCCGGCCTCGGTTTCCGGTCTGACGATAAACGTCGCTACCGGCACCAACATCTCGCTGCTGGACATCGTGCGGGAGCTGGAGAGGATCACCGGCAGGAAGGCAGCAAAGCGCTTCTTCCCCAAGCGCCAGGGCGACATCCGCAAGACCTATTCCGACATAGGACTGGCGCGCCGCGAGCTCGGCTACAAGCCGCTGGTGAAGTTCCCCGATGGTTTGAGGCTGACTTGGAATTACTTCTCCGCCAAATGGGGGAAGAAATGATATTCAACGTCTCCGCCTCTTCGGGCTGGATAGAAGTGGTCTGCGGCAGCATGTTCTCGGGCAAGACGCAGGAACTGATCCGCCGCCTGAAGCTGGCCAACATCGCCCGCCAGAAGGTGCAGGTCTTCAACTCCCACCTGGACGTCCGCTACGCCAAGGAGCACCTCGTCTCCCACGACAAGTCCACGCTGGCCGCGCACCCGGTGAAGACGGCCAAGGAGATACTGAAGGCCGTGGACAAGGATACGCAGGTCGTAGGTATCGACGAGGCGCATTTCTTCGGTCCGGAGATAGTGGGCGTGGCCCAGAAGCTGGCGGATTCAGGCAGGCGCGTGATAGTGGCGGGCCTGGACCAGGATTACCGCGGCGAGCCTTTCGATAACATGGCCAAGCTGATGGCGGTGGCGGAGTTCGTCACGAAGAACCTGGCCATCTGCATGGTCTGCGGCAATCCCGCGCATTTCAGCCAGCGCCTGACGGACTCGGGCAAGCGCATCGTGGTGGGCGCCGGGGACAAGTACGAGGCGCGCTGCCGCAAGTGCTTCCAGCCGGAAAACTAGAATGTACCGCTCCGAGAAATTCAACCCGACGCTGTTCGGCAAGCTGTTCCACCTGGGCTCCAAGCTGGCCGACGGCAACCGCTGGCTGAAGCTGGCGGAGGCCCTGCCGTGGGAGAAGCTGGACGCCGAGTACGGCAAGTACTTCGCCGCCGGCTACGGCCGGCCCGCCAAGGATTCCCGCCTCGTCTGCGGCCTGCTGCTGGTCAAGCAGCTCAAGGACGTTTCCGACGAGGACGCCGTGACCGAGTTCATGGAGAGCCCGTACATACAGGTCTTCTGCGGCCAGGAGTATTTCGCGGTGGAGGACGTTCTTAACCCGGGCATACTGTCCGAGCGTCGCAAGCGCCTCGGGCCGGAATTCATGGCCCTGCTGGAGACGGAGCTGGCCGCCGCGCTGAAGGCCAACAAGGACCTCAAGTTCTACCGCGCCCCCCGGCCGCGGCAGGAAGGCTCCCTCTGGATCTCCCTTCTGGAAAAAGCGCGGTCCATCTTCAACTGAACCGCCGGCTACGGATAAAAAAAGCGGGACTTGGTCCCGCTTTTTTTGCGCCCACCGGAAACCCTACGGGCTCCAGTTCGGGGTGAAGGAATTGCCCTTCATCTCGGCGAGGGGGTGCGGGGCGCTGCCGTCGGCGTCCATGATGAAGATCTCGCGGCGGCCCCGCCGGGTGGAGGTGAAGGCTATGAACCTGCCGTCAGGCGACCAGGAGGGGTCCTCGTTGTCGCCGGCGTTCGCGGTCAGCCTGCGTATCTGGCCGCCGGTCAGGTCCGTTATGAAGATGTTGAGCGGCTCCTTGCGGGTCTCCCGGCCGGAGAAGACTATCCAGGAGCCGTCGGGCGACCAGGAGGGGGAGTCGCACCAGTTGAAGCGCGTAAGCCTGCGGGTATCGCTCTTTGCCACGTCCAGCACGTAGAGTTGCGGGTTGCCGGCCCTGTCGGAGACGAACGCCACCTGGGTGCCGTCCGGGGCCCAGGTCGGGGAAGAGCTGACGCCGAAACCCTTCAGCAGCTGCTTGACCTTCTTCGTGACCACGTCCAGCATGTAGATACCCGGGTCGTCGCCGCGGGAGAGCGTCATCACCATCGTCATGCCGTCCGGAGAGAAGCCGCCGGGGATATTGAGCCCCTGGAAGGTGCTGAACGGACGGATCTTGCCGGCCTTCAGGTCTATTTCGAACATGTCCGGGTTGCCCCAGCGGTAGGTGGTGTAGTAGATGCGGGAGGAATCCTGCGACCAGCGCGGCAGCAGGTCTATGCTGTTGTCCGAGGTCAGGCGGGTCAGGTTCTCGCCGTCGTAATCGGCTATGTAGATCTCCTTGCGCCCGGTGGCGTTGTTGGCGAAGGCCAGCTTGGAGTGCGCTATCCCCTGGCGGCCGGTGAGCCGCAGCGTGACGTCGTCGGAGAACATGTGCGCGGCGCGGCGCATGGCGCGCTTCTCGCCGCGGTAGAACTTCTCCATTATCACCTTGCCCTTGGAAAGATCGTAGAGACGGGCGCTGAAGGTCCAGACCTTGCCGGCGTCGCGAGCCTTGGCCGTCACCAGGCAGCCGGCGAGCTCTTTCCACCAGTCCAGAGACTCTTTCGAGTCGTCCAGGTTGGCCTTGGCCAGCGGGTCTTCCTTGATGTCGAAATATCGGGAGTAGAGCAGGTCCGAGCGGATGATCTCCCTGAAGGACTGCGCCAGGGCCATGTCGGTCTCGCTGGCCGCATCGGCCGGGAGGAACTGCGCCAGTGCGAGGGTGTTCTTAGGGACTTCCGCGCCGGGAGAAACGCCTATGTAGACGTCGGTGGCGGCGCGGACCGGGAATACGGCCAGCGCCAGCAAGGCGGCGGCCAGCAGCTTGCCGCGCATCGGTCAGCCCTTCTTGGCCGGGGCCTTGGCGGGGGCTTTGGCGGGGGCCTTCGCTGGAGCGGCCTTGGCGGGAGCCTTGGGGGTCATTCTGGCTATGTGCTCTTTGGCGGTCTTCGCTTCCTCCGAGGAGGGGAAGTCCTTGACCACGGAGTGGAGGTACCGGAGAGCCTCTTCGGTCCTGGGCTCAGGCATCTTCAGCAGCGAGAGGGCGTACTTGAGCCTGGCCGCCGGGACGCGGGTGCTCTTGGGGTACTTCTCGAGCACGTTGGCGTAGGCCAGCGCGGCTTCCTGCCAGTGCCCGCGCAGGTAAAGGGACTCGCCGAGGTAGAAATACGCCCCCTCGGCGGTCTCTCCCTCCGGGAACTTCGAGAGATAGGCCCTGAAGCCGGTGGCGGCGCCGTCGAAGTTGTTGTTCAGGAAGGCGTTGTAAGCGTCGTTGTAGATCTTGGCCGGCAGCAGCGAGGTCTCCACCTGCTCCTGCTGGGTCTTTATGCTCTTGTCGATGGCGCTGACGCGCTTGTTCATCGAGGTGCCGAGATCGTCGAGGTGGGTGGAGAGGCGGCTCATCTGGGTGGAGATGTCCTTCATGCTCTCCGAGGAGGCGTTCAGGTTCCGGGAGAGATCGTCCATCTTGACCGCGAGCTCGGCCTGGTTCTTCTGCATGTTGGCCAGGCTGGTGTTGAGGTCGTCCATCTGGCTCTGCATCTGCAGCATGTCCTGCTGCGTGGCCACGCAGCCGGCGGCCAGCAGGCAGGCAGGGAAGAGTAAAAGGGACTTCAGGTTCCGCATTATATGCTTTTGACCTTGGTCTCGGCGCGGCGGTTCCTGAGCCAGCAGTCCTCGGTGGCCTCGCCGCAGACGGGCTTCTCCTCGCCGTAGGAGATCGTGCCCATCGCGCTCTCCGGCACGCCGAGGCGGGCGTAGTAGTCGCGCACGGTCTTGGCCCGCTTCTGGCCCAGCGCCAGGTTGTACTCCACGGTGCCCCGGTCGTCGCAGTAGCCCTCTATCAGGACCTTCCAGTCCTTGCGGGCCTTCAGCAGCGCGGCGTTGGCCTGCAGCGTGTTCCGGGCGGCCTCGGAAAGCTCGTACTTGTCGAAATCGAAGTTGACGGTCTTCAGCGTATCAAGCGGCTGGAACTCTCCGCCGCGGATATCCCCCTCGGCCGAGGCGGTGTCTGTGCTCTCCTCCACGTCCAGCGTGGGCAGAGTGGAGGTCTCTGTGATCATCTGCGGGTTATCGCCGGCGTTCTTGACGTTCTTCTTGTTGCAGGCGGACAGGACGAAAGCGGCCAGCAGCGGCATGGCGCAGGCGAGGAGCAGGTGTTTCTTCATCTTTTTCGGGACCTCCGTATACTTTCAGCCAATAATCTATAAAAAAAAACGGGCTAATACAATAAGGGGAGAGGGTCAGGCGGTGCGCTCTGACAGAGCGGCCAGGAAGGCCTTGAGCGCTGCCGCCTCTTCAGCGGCCGGGAACCTGTCTATCACCGGGGAAAGGGCGGCTATCTTGTCGGCCGCGGCCTTTCTGGCTGCGGCGGAGAAGCCCCCTTCCCTGACGAGGGCGGCCAGCTCGAGGGCGGAGGAAAGGTCCGGCTCCGGACCCGACTTGACGGCGGTCAGCAGTTTTTCGGCCTCAGGTCCGGAGGAGGCGTCGTTCAGGGCCAGTATCAGCGGGAGGGTGAACTTGCCCTCCTTTATGTCCTGCAGCGTCTCCTTGCCGCAGGCCTCGGCGTCGCCTTCGAAGTCCAGCACGTCGTCTATTATCTGGAAGGCGCAGCCGGCATCCTCGCCTATCCGGGCGCAGTCCTCGAGCAGCTCGGGGCGGCCGGCGAGGCGACAGGCGGCGAGGGAGCACCAGCGGAACAGGGCTCCGGTCTTCAGCGAAACGATCTTCTGCGCCAGCTCCGGGGCTATCTTCCTGCCCTTGGAGTTCTCCTCTATCAGCGCGCCTTCGGTCATGCGTTTGACGGCGGCCAGCAGGCTCTGGGGCAGGTCCGGTGCGGCGCGGCCGGCGGTCTCCAGGGCCAGCGTGATCAGCAGGTCGCCCACAAGTATGGCTGCGTTCACTCCGACCTGGTCGTAAAGGGTGGGAAGGCCTCGGCGGTAGCGGGCCATGTCCAGGCAGTCGTCGTGCATCAGCGAGGCGGTGTGAGCCAGTTCGGCGGCGGCGGCCGTCTTCACGGCGCTGGCGGAGTCCGCCTTTAGCGCGCCGGCCATCAGCAGGGTAAAGCGGGCCCTGGCAGCCTTGCCCATGAAATTGAACGGATGCAGGTCGAAATCGAAGATCTCCCTGCCTATGCCGGCCAGCTCGACCGAGATCAGGTCCTTGACGGAGAGCAGGGAATTGTCGATGCTGCCGGCGGTTTTCGTCATATCGCGCAAAAGAACATTTTAGCATTTAACAGTCTGCTGAAAAAGCCCCTTTCCGCGTCTTTTGGCCGCTTTTGGCCGTTTGATGCGCATAGCGCTTGTACGGCACGGCCATAGGCCAGGCCTGCGCCTTTGCGCCGCCTGTTTTCGCTGAATTGTGTCGCTTCGCTCCACCCGACTCGCAGTCTCTCGTAGAGAATGCTCATTTCGCGTCGCTGCGGCTCGGCTTCAAAATCGGCTCGAAATACATCAGAGTGGTCTTTTTCAATAGACTGTCAAAAGTATTATAATCCTACTAGCGATGCCCCATCAGCACGACCACTCCAACGAGCACTGCCATGACCACGGCCACGCGCACGGCCATCACCATCGCGGCCCGGCCGCCCAGAGGCGCGCGATAGCCGCGGCTTTCTACATAACCGCTGGTTTCATGCTGGTGGAGGCCGCGGGCGGCCTGCTGACGCGCAGCATGGCGCTGCTGAGCGACTCGCTGCACATGATGACGGACGCGGCCGCGCTGGGCATGAGCTTCTTCGCCTCCAGGCTGGCGCAGCTTAGGCCTGACTCCTCGCGCACCTACGGCTACCGCCGCGCGGAGGTGGTGGCGGCGCTCGCCAACGCGATGCTGCTGTGGATACTTTCGGGCTACATGCTGAGGGAGGTGTATGACCGCTTCCAGAGCCCGGTGCCGGTGCTTTCCCTCCCGATGCTGATCGTAGCGGCCGTGGGCCTGCTGGCCAACGTGGCCGGCGCCTGGATACTGCACGGCCACAGCGGCGAGAACATAAACATCCGGGGTGCCTTCCTGCACGTGATGAGCGACCTGGCGGGCTCCGTGGCGGCCCTGGCGGCCGGCGCGGTCATTTATTTTACCGGCTGGTACCCGGCCGACACCATCGTTTCCCTCCTTATAATAATGCTGATACTCGTCAGCTCCACCAGGCTGCTGCTGGAGGCTTTCCATATACTTATGGAAGGGGTACCCAGGGAACTGTCCCTCAAGGCTCTGGAAAAGGAGCTGAGGTCCATAGACGGCGTCTCGGACGTGCACGAACTGCACGCCTGGAGCCTTTCCACCGGCTTCAACGCGCTGAGCGCGCACCTCGTGGTGAAGGACCCCGGCAAGAGGCAGACGGCCCTGAAGGCCGCCACCTGCTCGGTGGCGCCGGCGTTCGGCATCAGGCACACGGTCTTCCAGGTGGAGGCCGAACCGGTGGAGAACTCCTCCTGCGATGTCTGCGTTCCCGGAGCGAATTGAGGAATATCTGAGGACGCTCTGAGGTTCCCGTAAGCCCGCCGCGCTAACATATTGAGCGGAGAAGTGCGTGCCTGTGTTATTAAAGTTACACAGAAAAAAGTTGACACGCGTCAAGATTTTGTTGTACTTTTATCGGGATTTGGGTTTTAGCCTGTTGCGGTTAAACTGTTTTACTGCGGATCATGGCGGGGCCGGTCCATGCCGGCCTATACGGAGGGGACATGCGTTCATTAGCTAGACTTATCATCGCGGCCGCGCTTTCGGCGTCCGCCGTAATTGCGTCCGCGGCCACCACCGCGCTCAACGTCCACATAAAGGACCAGAGCGGGGCGGCGCTGCAGAACGTCCACGTGGCGGCCATAGAGTTCGGCATGAACGGCCCGTCCACGTACACGCTGCTTGGCGTCACCAACGCCTCCGGCGACGTATCCTTCACGATACAGCAGCAGAGAAGCTACAACCTCCTCTACAGCATGCAGGGCTACTCCCCCACGATCTCCGACCAGTTCAACAATCCGGAATACGACCCCAACAAGTACGTCTGGGCCATGAACGCCACCCCGGTCTACTCCACCTTCACGATGACCTCCGGCCTCACCGGCGTGGGCAGGCTGGAACAGGAATTCAGCAGCGCCACCGCCAACACCGTGCTCTTCGGCGGCGTCTACAACATGATCTCCCAGATGCCGGGCGGTTCCGGTCTCGTATTCACCAGCAATACCGGCACCGGCACCCTGGTAGTGGAGAACGTCCCTTACGCGGAAGCCAATACCTATAATATAGGCCTTTACGACCCGAAACAGAACAAGGGCATAGGCCGCAACGTGATGACGGCGCTCGATGCCACCACCCCGATCGTGTCATATACGGGCGCGGCGAAGCTGAATTTCAACCAGGCCATGCCTCCGGCCCGCGTTGATAATAACACCAGCGGCGGCGGCGGCTCCACCTCTGGCGCCAGCGTGGAAGGCATACTTGTCAGCACCAATTCCGAGCCTATCCCCTATATGGGCATAGGCGTCAAGGCCTGCGTGGGCTACCAGTGGAACACCTGGGCCAACGCCGACGAGAGCGGCCGCTTCAAGCTCTACGACCTCACCCCCGGGGTCACTTACTACCTCAGCGTGATGGGCGGCTGTACCTGGAGCCAGAACGGCCCCGGCAACTGCTACGCGCCCTACGTCAGCGCGCAGTACGACTCGCAGGACATCTGCACCGCGAACAACTCCACGGTGGACCCCAACGACATAGTCTATATCAGCTCCGACGTGCTCTATCATCAGGTGCAGCTCAGCCAGATGCCGCCGAGCATAGGCCAGATAAAGGTCTGCGTGAAGTCCTCGGCCGGCTATCCGATACCCAACTCCAACGTGAACCTCAACCCCGATGGCTCGCCCTGGAGCAGGGTGAACTGCGTCTCCCACAACTGGGGTCCCCCGCCGGACGATATTTCCAGCCCCGGCTTCTCCAACTCCAATATCAATACCGGGGCCGACGGCTGCGCCACTTTCGACGGGCTGCCCAGCGGCAACTACATGGTCAACGCCTGGACGCCTTTCTCCAGCGGCATGACCTCGCCTTATAACGCCGGTCCCGACGGCACCTTCACCAACTCCGGCATGAACGGCGGCGGCGGCAACTGGCAGCAGTCCCACTGCGAGGGCACCGGCGTGGACGACTACCGTGTCACGGTGGACACCGAGCCTTCGACCAACGGTGGCCAGATGCTTCACGTCTATAACAGCAGCGGCACCGTGGTGAAGGACGCGGCTAACCTCGCCATTTCGTCGATCACCTACCTGGTCGCCACCGGCAACAATACCACCGGCGAAGTGAAGGGGCGTATCACCTTCCCCAGGGTGGTGGACCTCACCAATAATCCCATAGTGATAACCATGTACGGCCAGTGCAACGGTCAGATGGGCGGCTGCCCGGCCGGCAATATGGCCCTGATAACCGGCAGCGGCGCCGATCATTACGACTACACCATCAACGTCTCCAGCGGCTTCGCCTATTACATGAACGTGGGCTCCAGCGGCTGGGGCCGCGTGCGGCGCGGCGGCGGCAACGACAGCATCCACCTCGAGGGTTCCACCAGCGTGGTGGTGAACATGAGCTTCGAGCCCGCCGGTACCGTGACCGGCACCGTCTACAAGCCGGACGGCACCGTGCTGACGCCTTCCAACAACCTGTGGGTGGGCGTGAACATAGGCAGCGACAACGGCTGGAGCTATACGCAGCTGCAGAAGGACGGCACCTTCGCCTTGAAGGACATCCTGCCCGGCGTCAACCGCGTCTCCATCAACGTGAGCGGCGGCGGGCCCAACGGCGTCACCAACTTCAATTACGCCGCGCCCTCTCCGCAGCCTACTGTCACCGTCGTGGCGGGCAGCACCTCCACGCTCAATATCAACCTCGTGAAAGCCAACTATGTCGGCATACACCTGAGCACCGGCATGGTGCCCGATGCAACCGTCATTTCCAGAGGCTACGACAACGTGCTCGGCTTCAAGGTGGTCCCGGTGCCCGCCGGCACCGTGATGAAGGGCAATACCATATCGGACATGCTCTTCTCCAAGGGCGAAGACAGCTCGCAGTTCCGCTATTCCAATCCGACCGGCCCAGGCCAGCCCGGACCTTGCGGAGACAACTGGCCCGGCGGCTTCTGCGCGGCCAGCCTGCCTTCTCCTTCCGTGTACGACCTCTACCTGATGAGGTCCGGGGACTTCGGAGATATGTCGTCCACGATCACTATCTCCGTTCCTATCCCGTACCCGCACTTCACGCTGCTGACCTCCAGCAAGAACGTGATAGTGGACGACGCGCACGCCAACGCCCTGGTGCGTATGCCGTACAGCATGAGCTTCTCCAGCGGCGTGGTGGTGAACCTCACGCCTTCCACCAACATGTCGGGCCGCGGCAACGCCGTGCTCAAGGGCGCTGTATCCGCCAACCACTTCTTCAGACAGACGGATTATGACGCGCTGGGCGGGGACTTCGACAAGTTCCTGGAATACCTGCCTATCGTGGCCCTCTACGACTCCAACGGCGCCTTCGCGGCGGCCGGGGCCGTGGTGCCTCCGCCTTCCTTCATAGCCCAGCACGACCAGGACTTCAACATAGCCTTCGGCCAGGGTTTCCCGGCCCTCCAGGCGTTGCTGGCCTCGGCCGGTACTTTCGGCTTCGAGATAAGGGGCCTGGCGCCTTCGGCCTGCTACACGGCCGTGGTGACCACCCCCAACTATCCGCCGTACCAGACGCGTACCTGCGTGGGCGCGGATAAATCCACCACTACGATAACGGTGGACCTGGACGCCGCCGTAGGCGCGGGCGCCACCGTGCAGGGCGTGGTGACCAGCACCAACTCCGCGGTGCGCCTGGCCAACGTGGCGGTGCAGCTCTCGGGCGACGGTATCGACACCCGCAGCGCCATCACCGACTCCACCGGCGTCTATAAGTTCGAGGGTCTGCCCGAGGGCGGCGTCAACGTGCGCGTCTCCCTGGACGGCTACGCTTCGGCCTCGGCCGACGAGACCCTGGTGGGCGCCAACGTCTACACCAAGAACTTCGCGCTGACCGCGGCCGGCGGCTCCATCACCGGCACGGTCTATTCGCAGAAGCTGCCGTTCGCCAAGGTGCAGGCCGGCGCCCAGATAGTGGCGTACGACGACACCTACAACGGCCTCCACCCTACGGAGCCCCTGGCCCTGCTGAAGACCATGACCGGGTCCGACGGCTCCTACAAGCTCTCCGGGCTCGTGCCCGGGGACGTGTACAAGGTGTTCCTGAAGGTCACCGGCAAATACACGCTGAGCGTGGCCACCACCGCGGTGGACGGCGCGCTATCCGGCGTGGACTTCACGATGCTGGCCAAGCCGCTGGACATAGAGTTGTTCGCCAGGAAGGGCGACCAGTTCTACGAGTTCACCGTGCTGAACCCGAAGGACTTCAAGAGCGGCGTGGCCACCTGGAGCGTGGCTCCTTATAACCCTGCCGCCGCGTCCACGATGACGCTGACGCAGCTCTCCAGCGGCGAACTGAGCGGCAAGATCCCGCTCTCCTCGCTGGCGGCCAACACGGTCTACGTGCTGCAGGGCGTGGCCCAGTCCTACTCCGGCAAGCAGGTCGTGCGCGAGCTGCTGTTCGGCAAGGGCTACAAGGGCAACACCAGGCAGAACATAGACGACATCATACTGGGAGACGACACCGAGAACGACAAGGGCCGCAAGAACAACGAGGCCGCCATGGACAAGAGCGGCGACGACCCGTCGGCCCTCGCGTTCCCGCCCGGAGCGGTGCTGCCCGTCTCCACCGGCGCCATCCCCACCTGCACCTTCAAGGGCCAGGGCAAGGACGACGCCGCCGTGGCGGACAAGGTGGCCGCGCTCGGCGCGGACGCCTTCGCCGGCGGCCTGTACACCGTCTCGATGGACAGCGTGACATCGAACGACAACAAGTCCATAGAGCTGACGCTGGCCTACGACAAGACCACCGCCACTCTGACGGACCTGACCGTGGCCCGCTACAACGACAGCACCGGCGACTGGGACCAGGTGCCCGGAGTGGCCACCGTGAACCCGCTGAAGGGCACGGTGAAGGTGAAGCTCAAGAACCTGGCCTCAGTGCTGGCCAGGCCCGGCTCGGTCCAGGTGAACTCCTTCGACGGCAGGCAGTACGTGGTAAGGCCCCGCGCCTCCGCGCCCTCCAGCACGTCAGGGACGTTCGCCGTGATCAGGCCCTCCGTGGTCACCGGCGGCGGCTACGCCGGCTCCAAGCTGAAGGTGTTCAACTACCCGAACCCCTTTAACCTTAAGGACAAGGCCATCTCGAACAACCAGGGTGCTTCGCTGCCCGGCACCACCAACGGTACGGTGATCCACGTGGAGGTGCCGGCCGGCAACGGCGGCGCGGGTCACGTGCGCATCTACACGCTGGCGGGCGAGCTGGTCAAGGACATCAGTGCCACCTTCACCGCGGGCACCCACAACTACGTGCTGTGGGACGGCCATAACAGCGGCGGCCAGGAAGTGGCCAACGGCGTCTACTACGGCGTGGTCGAGCTGTCCGGCAAGAAGCCGGCGCGCAAGGACGCCACGTTCAAGATGGCGGTAGTGAAATAGACCGGCATAAAGGACGAGGAGAGACTATGAACAAGAAAATCTGCCTTTCAGCGGCTTTAACGCTGGTCAGCGCAGCGGCCTTCGCCGCCGGTCCCGGCACCACCGGGGCCAGCTTCCTCAAGGCGGGAGTGGGGGCCAGGGAACTGGCCCTCGGCTCCGCGGCCAGCGTGCTGGCGGAGGGGGCGAACTCGGTGAACTGGAACCCGGCCGGCCTGGCCGGGCTCAAGACCAAGAGCCTGAGCGCCAGCTACAACATGCTGTTCCTGGACGAGTCGCAGGGCTTCCTGGGCTACGCCTCGCCGCTCTCGGGCGGTACCGGCGTGGTGGCGGGCGGGGTTAACTACCTCACCGTGACCAACATAGAGAAGCGCGCCACCGACACGGAAGCCGCGGACTCCAAGTTCGACAACACCAACGCGGCCTACACGGTCTCCTACGCGAGGCCCGAGGTGGCCTCCGGCCTGGACCTGGGCGCCTCGCTCAAGTACATCAGCACGAAGCTGGATTCCAACAGCGACCAGGCCGTGGCCGTGGACCTCGGCTCCGTCTACCGCCTGAACGAGGCCTGGAAGGCCGCGTTCGTGGTGCAGAACCTGGGCGGCAGCATAGGCCCCGACAAGCTGCCGTTGACGGTCAAGACCGGTGCTTCCACCAGCTTCCTGCAGGGGAAGCTCGCGGCCGCGGCCGACGTGGACTGGCTGGCCAACGACGAGAGGTTCTACCTGGACCTGGGCGCCGAGTACCTGCTCTCGAAGAACCTGGCCTTCAGGGCCGGCTACCAGTTCGGTCATTCGCAGGACAAGCTGGGCAGCGGGCTGGTCGGCTTAGGGGCGGGCATAGGCCTGAAATTCGACCGCTTCGCGCTGGATTATGCCTACGTGCCTTTCGGCGATCTCGGGGACACCCACAGGATGACCCTCGGGTTCGTGTTCTGAACGGGCTGATACGCTATTTCCGGAGGGTTTGATATCTTGAACAAGATAATACTTTCGTTGCTGTTCCTGGCGCCGGCTTTCGCCGGCGCTCGGCTTGATGCGGCCGAAGCCGCCCAGGCCTCCGCTTACAAGCTGATGGGCCGGCTGGACGTGTCCGGCGGTCAGTACTTCTACCAGGGTCAGAAAGGCGCTTTCAACGGCTACGGCCTGCTGGACGCGCAGCTGGCCAGGAGCAACTCCGCCAGTTCCGGTTACTTCTTCAGTCTCAGGTCCGTCTACACCGGCTTCAAGCAGGTCAACGAGCTGGCCGGCGGCGGCACTCTCTTCCAGCAAAGCATGGACAACTCTCTCGGCGTCAAGTGGATAAGGCGCTATGAGGGCGGCTGGTCCCTCAAGCCCAGGGTGGGCGTGAAGAGCGAGCTTTTCCGCGAGACCAAGGACGAGAAGTGGGGTAAGGGCCTTTACGACTTCACCCGCTACGAGGGCGGTCTTACGCTGGAGCGCAAGACCCGCCTGGGCCTCTCCGTGCCGTGGACCTACCAGATCTCCTGGGACGCCTACTACACCCGCTACGCCAGGTTCAAGACCCTGGCCAGCCAGTACGGCCAGGAGCTGGCGGCTCCCAACCCCGGCAGCCGCACGCTGGACACCGTCACGAACCAGCTCTCCTACGACAGCGAGTTCGACCTGCCCGGCTTCCTGCGTCTGGACCTCTTCGCCGCGCTGTCGGTGATAGGCTATCCTGACCAGAAAGTGATAAATTCCGACGGTCGCTATCTCCCGTCCCGGCGCTCCGACACCTATCAGGCCCTGAACCTGGGCCTCAGCAAGCGCTTTAACGACATGGCGCTCCTGGGCGGCGTGAGGCCGGTGCTGGGGATGACGCTGGGCCTGGCCAACCTCATCTCCAACCAGAACCACCTGGACACCGACCCTGCGCACCTGAAGTACATACACTCGTTCTACGATTACTCCGAGGTCCGCATGGGGCCTAACGCCTACTTCACCTTCGTAGGCTCCGGCATGACGGCCAGCCTGGGCTACGAGTTCGCGGTGCGCTCCTACGGTGACCGCCTGGCGCAGAAGGCCGACGGCGTCTACACCTCGAAGAAGCTCAAGCAGTACTCCGGCGGCTTCACCGCCGAGGCCGCCTACCCGCTTTCCGACCATCTGGACGTAAAGCTGCGGGGCAATTGGGCCCTGTCCCGCTCCAACAACCGCTACGAGCAGGTCTACCGCTACAACTACAGCAGCTCCATGTACTTCACGGGCCTGGAATGGAGGTTCTGATATGCGCTATCACCTGACTTTACTGGCACTTCTGGCCGCGGTACCCTGCCACGCTTCCACGCGCGGCATAGTGATGAAGCCCGACGGGCAGGTGGAAGTGCGCTCCGGTCCCTCGGCCGCCTGGGCCCCTGTATCCGAACCCGTCCGCATGGAGCAGGGCGGCGAGATACGCACCGGCCGCGATTCCAAGGCCGCCGTGATGTTCTCGGACGGCTCCCGGTTCATGCTGGGCAACAACAGCCAGTTCGCCGTGGAGGATACCTCCCGGAAGCGCGCCGGCTTCAAGCTGATGTTCGGCAAATTGCGCGCGGCCGTGCGCGGCTATTTCGCCAGCCGCTTCGAGGTGAGGACCCCGTCGGCCGTCTGCGCTGTGCGCGGCACCGAGTTCGACGTGGAGGTGGCCCGCGACGGCAATACCGAGATGAACGTGGAGGAAGGGCTCGTCGAGGTCAACGATTCCAAGGGCAAGATGGCCGTGGTCTCCTCCGAGGAAAGGATCAAGGTGGGCATGGACGGCATGTCCAAGCCGGAGACCGTCTCGCTCAAGGACGAGAGGGCCGGGGACGCCGCCAGGCCTATGGCCGTGATGCGCGACACAGCCCGCGAGCGCACCAGGACCATGCTGGAAGAGCTCCGCAACCGCGAGCTGAAGGCCAACGAGGCCATGCTGGGCAAGGATTCCATAGACGCCTTCGGCCGCCGGGTGCGGCTGGAGGAATACCTGCTGAGGCCTTCGGACAAGGAGTTCAAACTGCTGTTCCTCAGCAAGCGTCCGGACCAGGACCGCCTGGACTGGGGCCACCTGATAGAACAGTTCAACGCCAAGATACCGGACGACGTCAGCAAGGTGGGGGACATAATCTCCGGAATGTACTTCTCTCCCACCGCTCCGGCCAACTGGATGAAGTACTTCGAGGTCTACCTGACCAATACCGTTGACAGCATCAAGGAGACCATAGACTTCACCGCACCGGTGGCGATAAACTTCTCCGGTTATAACGGCGGCGTCGCGATGACCCGTTATTATCCCGGCTCCATAGACTACAAGCAGATACTGTCCGGTCCCGGGGTGGCGCTGGCGGCCGGCGCCGGCTCCGGCGGACTTAACGCCGACGAGCGCATGCAGTTCCAGCTGAAGCAGGACTACAATACCACCACCGCCGGCCAGTTCACCTGGGACCAGAAGGTGGTCAATAACCTGGGCGCCCTGACCACGCTGGAGAAGATAACCCTGGACCCCGCCAACGTGGCCGATGTGACCGTGTACGGCTATACGGCGGCGCTCGTGGACAAGGGCGGCCTCTACGGCGGCCCTGTCGACGCCACCGTCAACCCCAGCGACCCGGTGGTGACCTATCCCAGCGGACCCGGCAAGGCTGACTACAGCGTGGGGACCACCTACGCGGACAATTCCACCCTGGTGTCGCGGAAGCTGCTGGTCTCCAACGAGGGGGACGTGCTGGGGATCCCCGGCAGCCCCAACTCAGGCACCTTCCTGAAGGAGGGGAACTTCAACCTGGAGTTGGTCATAGGCTCCTCCTTGTTCCAGGGACGCGACATAGATGTGCTGTTCGCCCCGGAAATACTGTCCCAGAAGAAGGAGGCCACCACCACGGCCGACCAGTTCAGCCTGAACTAGCGGTATCGGTTACTTAGGTCACAATTGACGTTTGTTGCGTTGACATCGCATCCTCATGATATTATAATGAGGATGCGATGTTTTTCGGGGGGGTGCGGCTTTTTAAGCTGGAAACAAGGGATTTCAAGGAGTATTTATGAAACTGATACTTGCTTCGGCGGTCCTTCTTTTTGCCTGCCGGGCCGACGCGGCTTATATCGATTCCCTGCGCGGCAAAGCGGAGCTGAAAAAAAGCGGCTCCGCCGTGTGGCAGGAGCTCTCCGGGGACGAGAAGGTATACCTCAAGTCAGGAGACGAGCTCCGCACGGCCCGCGCTTCCACCGTAGTGCTGTTCATGGACGACGGCTCCAAGGTGAAGCTGGCCCCTCTTTCGGCCTTCAAGATGTCGGCCGAGGACGGCGATAAGGTCTCGCTGGGCCTGTTCTTCGGCCGGGTCCGGTCCTGGGTCAAGAAGTTCTCCAAGAAGTTCGAGGTGCGCACCCCGTCGGCCGTCTGCGCTGTGCGCGGCACAGACTTCATGGTCTCGGCCGATGCGGACGGGAACAGCCGCGTGGAGGTCTACGAGGGCAGCGTGCTCACCGGCGACGGCAAGGGCAACTCCGCGCTGGTGCGCGAGGGGCAGGCCTCGGACATCCCTAACGGCGGCAGAATGGGGGAGCCGAAGACCAACCCCAACGAACCCAGCGACATGAACTCCGCCATCGGCGACCCGCGCCAGATAGCGCGCGCCGAGATCTACGGCGAGATCTCCAAGGAGGACGTGATAGCCCGGGCGCAGGAAGAGATGCAGTCGGCCGAGTACCAGATGCGCAAGACCGCCATCGACGCCTTCGGCAACCGGGTGCGCATGGAGGAGTACACGATCAGGCCGGCCGACAACCAGTTCAAGTACGTGGTCCTCAACACCCGCGGGGACCGCTTCGACTTCGGCAAGATCCTGTTCACGTTCAACGCGGCGCTCCCGGACAACCTGGCCGACGCCACCGCCAATATGATCTCGGCCCCCGGCAACTCGGCGCCGCAGTGGTACCTGACCGATATGAACAGCGTGATGAGCAACACCACCGACAAGGTCACCGAGGACGCCACCGGCGGCAGCATGGTGCACAACGGCAGCCTCACCAGCCCGGCCTACCAGCTGGTCTTCAATGATTATTCCTTCTATGCGGCAGGCCCGAACGAGGCCGGCGACAACGGCGGCCTGGGAAAATGGATCTGGACCAAGACCGGCTACAACGTGGCAACCGGCGTGACCTCCTCGCTCGCCTACCTCGGCCAGCCGACCGCGCCGGTCCTGGAAGCTTCCAGCCCCTCCGGCTCCGACGTCTTCCATACCGTCACGAAGAACACCTTCGCCGACGGCACCTGGATCTCGGCCGAGGACTTCGTGCTGTTCGACGACGGGAACATCCTTTCTTCCGGCGACTTCAACAGCGGCCTGGGACAAGGGAGCACTGTGAACGAGGTCACGGACAAGCTCAACTTCGAGCGCGTCTACACCAGCTCGCTCTTCGGCGGCCGCGACATCAACGTGATGTACTCGGCCAAGCTGCTCAAGGACGCCGGCCTGCTCCGGTTCCAGTAGAGCGCCGGACCTTAATAGAGGTAAACCATCTATCATGACGAAAACTAGGAACACCCTTCTGGCCCTTCCGCTGGCGGCGCTCTGCCTCTCGCCGCTCCGCGCCGAGATGAAGATCACCCCGGTCGCCGACGTCAGCCTTTTCGGCGGCAAATACTATCTGGATTCCGACGCCGCCTCGTTCCAGGGCCGCCTGGACGCCTACGTTTCCCCTGCCCTCAGTCTGACGGAGAACCAGGACCTGATACCTGTCTACTCCGGCAACTATTCCGGAACGCAGGACATACAGGAGCTGGCCGGAGGCGGTGTGCTCACCCGCAAGCGGCAGACGCATACGTTCTCCGTCAAGTACGTGTATACCGACGAGTTCAATAAATACAAACCGCGCGTCTCCTACTCGCTGGCCAGGATAAAGGAGACCAAGGACGAGAAGTGGGGGGACGGCCTGTTCGACTATAATACCCTGTCCGCGGGCTTCGAGGCCGAGCAGGAGCGGCCTTACGGTACCTTCACCGAGTCCTACGATTTCTATAAGGTCACCTATCCTAATTACAGCACGCTGCTCTCCAACTCCCAGTCGGTCTTTAACGATACCACCACCTTCAACCAGCTGTCGACCAACGCCGGTACCAACCCTCTGGACAATACCAGTCACCGGCTGGGCCTTTCCTACGCGTGGTTCCCGGGCCCGCTCAACCTTAAAGCCTCGTACGACTTCACCTACCGCAATTACGGCGACCAGGCCGTCACGGCCAAGCCGTCCACCGGGCAGTCGCCGTTCAAGAGCGATAAGCGCAAGGACATGATGCAGAACGCGGGCCTGACCGCCAGCCGCGCGCTGAAGCCGCTGTTCCTCTCGGCCGGCGCCAGGCTCGGCTACCTCGGCTCCAATCAGGGCACCTATGACTCCGCCAGGAGCAAGTACATGAAGGACTATTACGGCTACATGGACGTGGAGCTGAGCCCCTCCATGACGCTGGCCCTGAAGAACGGCTCGCAGTTCAGCTTCGGGGTGGACTGGCGCCGCGTGATGTATACCGGCCGCCTTAAGCAGGATACGAGCGGCAACTACGGCTCGGACAAGATACACCAGACCTTCTGGCTCACCTCCCTCTCGGCCCGCTATCCCGTGGCGGCCGGGTTCTACGCCAGGGCGGCGTACAATTACCAGGTCTCCTCCTCCAACATGAAGTACGAGGAGAATTACAGGTACAACTACAGGGCCAGCACCTACCTGATGGGCCTTGAGTGGGAGTTCTGACGGGGGAACAGCAGCTCTTCGCGTGCTTAGCTAAGGTTCAGTCGGTTCAGCTGGAGACAAATTATGCGCAAGATAAACCACTTTCTCAAGAACGCGGCCCTCGGCCTGCTGGCGGCGGCGCTGTCCGCGGCCGCGGCCAACGCCGTGCCGTATCCTGGCGTCGTGGTCAGCACCCAGACGGCCGGAACGATTCCGGCGTACCTGACGGATACCGGCGTGCTCCAGAGCAACGACTGGTCCATGGAGACCGGGATGGCCAAGGATATCAACGGTTTCTTCTACGTGGCCGGCTCCTTCAGCGACGGCGGCATGAGCAGGCCCTTCGCGCGCAAATTCTCCCCGGCGGGAACGGAGGTCTGGACCAGCACGGTGGCCAATACGGTCAATCCCGCAAGCTATTACGACTATGGCCGCGGGGTCGCGGTGAGCACGGACGGCAGCGC
>JAKAMO010000191.1 GCA_021812825.1 bacterium
GGGGAGCCCAGCGCTATCAGCCTGCCGGTGCGCATCAGGGCTATGCGGCCGCACTGCTCCGCCTCGTCCATGTAATGCGTGGTCACTATCACGGTCTTGCCCAGGGCGGTCACCTTGCGGATAAGGGCCCAGAACCGGGCGCGGGCGGCCGGCGCCACGCCGGAGGTGGGCTCGTCGAGGAAGACTATCTCCGGGTCGTGCAGCATCGCCGCGGCCAGCGCCAGCTCCTGCTTTATGCCGCCCGGCAGGGAGCGCACCATGGTGGAAAGAGGCCTGTCGAAGCCGGTCAGGTCGAAAAGCTCCTTCCTGCGCTTTGCGGCGTAGGCGGGGTCCAGCTTCCTCAGGCCCGCCGCGAAATCCAGGTTCTCCCCCACGGTGAGGTCGTTGTAGAGCGTGAACTTCTGGGACATGTAGCCCACTATGCCCTTTATGGCCCGGCCGCCGTCGGAGAAATCCAGGCCGCCCACCGTGGCGCTGCCGGAGCTGGGGACCAGCAGGCCGCAGAGCATGCGGATCGTGGTGGTCTTGCCGGCGCCGTTGGCGCCGAGGAAGCCGAAGATCTCCCCCTTGTCTACGCTGAAGGAGACATGGTCCACGGCGGTGAAATCCCCGAACTTTATGGAGAGGCCTTTCACCTCCAGGGCGCAGGAGCTCATCTCGCCGCCCCCTTTATGAATATCTCCTCGAAGCTGGACGCGCCGGCCTCCCGGAGCACGGCCCTGGGCTCGCCCGAGGCCAGCAGGCGCCCGGATTCCAGCAGGTGCACGCGCGAGCAGCGCTCGGCCTCGTCCATGTAGGCAGTGGAGACTATTATGAGTATCTTCCGCTCCGCCAGGCCGTAGAGCAGCTCCCAGAACTCGCGGCGGCTAATCGGGTCCACGCCGTTGGTGGGCTCGTCGAGCAGCAGCGCCGCCGGGGACTGCAGCAGCGCGCACATCAGCCCGAGCTTCTTGTACATGCCGCCCGAGAGCTGGCCCGCCCGGCGCTCCCGGAACCGGCCCAGCCGGGTTATCTCCAGCAGCTCCGCCGAGCGCTTCCGGTACTCCTCCGGCGAGAGCCGGTAGAGCTCACGGAAGAACTCCAGGTGCTCGGCCACGGAAAGGTCCGGGTAGAGGCTCGCCTGCTGAGGCATGTAAGCCATTACCGGGCGCACCTCGCCCAACGGCCTCTCCTTTCCGTCGAGGTAATAGCGTATATGCCCGGCCGAGGGACGCAGCAGGCCCGCCAGCAGGCGCATCGTGGTGGTCTTGCCGGCGCCGTCCGAGCCTATGAGGCCGTGCAGCAGGCCGGCGGAAAAGTCGAAGGAGACCCCGTCCAGCGCTTTCGCGCGGCCGAAGGACTTGCCCAGCTCTTCCGTGCGTATGGAGTACATATCAGTCCGGCAGCTTTATCTCCAGCGTCATGCCCGGCTTGAGGACCTCGTCCGGGTTCGGGAAGGTGACCTTTACCGCGAAGACCAGCCGGGTGCGCTCCTTGCGGGTCTGCACGTTCTTCGGCGTGAACTCCGCCTCGGGGTAGATCACGGAGATCCGCCCCCGGAACTCCCTGTCGGCCGCCTCCGGCAGGTAGCCGCTCACCTCCATGCCGGTCTTCAGCTTCGCCAGCATGTCGTGCGGCACGTAGACGTATTCCCAGACCTCGGACAGGTCCGCCACGGTGGCCAGCTTCGTCCCCGGGGCCACCAGCTCCCCCTTCTCGTGGTACGAGTAGAGCAGCCTGCCGTCCACCGGGGACTTTATGGAGCACCAGTCCACCTTCAGCGCGGTATCGTCGCGCCGGTACTTCAGGCGGTCGTAATTCTCTTTCGACGCGGAGCCGCTCTTGTAAAGCTCCTCCGCCCTTTTGAAGTCGTCCGCGGCTATCCCGGCGGCGAGCTTCAGGTCGGCGCAGTCGAGCGCGGCGATGAGCTGCCCCTTCCTCACGCTCTCGCCCTCGGCGGCCCCGTAGCGCTCTATCACTCCGGGGATGCGGGCCGAGAGGTCCGTTTCCGTGGCCTCTATGGTGCCGGCGTACCGGAATGCGCCGTTGTTCTTCAGCTTCAACAGTATGACCGCGAGGACCGCCGCTATTATCAGCACTGGTATCTTCTTTTTCATGTTCAGTTCACGCTCCCGGAAAGGCTGTCCAGCAGGGCCAGCTTCAGCAGTATCTCCGCGTTGGTGGACGCGGCCGTGGTCTTGGCCTGCAGTTCCTTCAGATTGGCGCTCTCCACCTCCAGCCAGGTAAGGCTGCCGGCCTTGTACGCTTCGTAAGCCAGCTTCGCGGCCGCCGAAGCGTCGTCCACGGCGTCGATGTTGATGGACTGTTCCTCCATCAGCGCGGAATAATCGTCGAGGGCCGTACCGTACTCGCGGGCCGCGGCGCGGGCGGCCTCTTCCCGGCGTTCCCCGGCCGCCTGCGCGCTCAGCAGGCTCTCCTTTTCCCGTTCGCCGAGCCGCCCCTTCTCGAACAGCGGCATGCTCAGCGCCAGTCCGGCGTAGTTCTGCAGGAAGGAATAGAGGTTGGGCCCGTTAGGATAATCTATGGAGCTGCGGGCGGTCAGCGTGAGCCGCGGCAGCTTCTCCGCCTTGTAGGCGCCGGCGGAGGCCCTGAAGGCTTTGCCGCGCTCCTCCAGCGCCCGCACCGCCGGCTGGGAGGGGTCCGGCCCGCGCGCGGCCGCCGGCAGCAGGCGCGGCAGGATGTCCAGGTAGGATTCGGCCCCGACTATCAGCCCGGCGAAGGTGTCGCCCGCGTAGTCGCGCCCGGCCATGCGCGAATCTATGGGAAGCCCCGCCCCGGCCGGCGGCTCGATGCCGGTGACGAAGGCGAACTCCTTGACCACGTCCCCCAGGGCCGCGCGCGCCCGCAGCAGGTCCCGGCGGCGGTCGGTGACCTCCTGCCTGGCCCTGAGGCCGTCCAGCCTGCTGCGGGTGCCGGCCTTCACCCCGGCCTCCACGTCGGAGAGCTGGCTCAGCGAAAGCTGCAGGTTCTCGGCTATCAGGTAGACCTTCTCCAGCGCCAGCTGCAGCCTGAAATAGGAGGAGCGGCCGGCGAGCAGCGCCTGGCGGCGCGCGGCCTCCTCTTCCTCCGTGCGGGCGGCGGCCAGCCGCCCGGCGGCCTCGCGTCCGTAGCGCAGCGCCCCGGCGTCCAGCGTCCAGTAGGCGGTAGGGCCTATGGAGTAGCCCCAGTTGTCGCCGAGCGGCTTGGCGCCGCCCATTGCCTTGGGCAGGGCTATCTCCGGGATGACTGCCGTGTATCTCAGGCTGCCCTCCAGGCTCAGGCGCGGGTAGAGCAGGCTGGAAGCCGCCGCCTGGGCTGCCCGGGCGGCCCCCGCCTCCAGCCGGGCCGCGCGGTACTGGCCAGAGCGGGCCAGCGCGCCGTCCTCCGCGGCTTTCAGAGAAACCCTGAACTCTGCCGCGGCGGCTGGCATGGACAAAGTAAGGAATATAATAAGAAGCCTTTTCACAAGCCCACCCCCCTCAGAGCTATCTCGGCCCGCTCGGCTATGCCTTCCCCGGAAAAAAGCTCCGCGCTGAGCTTGCGGAACGGCGTCCCGGCGAGGGCGTCCACGCCGTTGCGCTCCAGTATGCCGGCGACTATCACCGGGAAGAC
This sequence comes from bacterium, assembly GCA_021812825.1. The sequence continues at coordinate 3,592 of JAKAMO010000191.1, forward strand.
CATCACCGGCAGCATCGCGGCGACCATGTAGGGGACGGTGCGCCCCTTCACCGCGCTGGAAGAGCGGCACTCCATGGCCAGCAGGGCCACCTGCCCCACGTGCTCCGTGAAGTTGGCGCTGAAGAAGCCGAAGGCCTCCTTCTTGCCCTGCGCCAGGTCCGAGAAGATCATCGGCGCGGCCTTGCGGATGCCCTGCGCGAAGCGCCCCACTTCCACCAGGGCGTTCTTGAGCCTTTCCCGCGGCGTGCCGGCCGCGGATACCCCCGCCTTGAAATTTAGCATAAATTCGTCGTACATTTCCTTCATCACTACCTTCACGAACTCGTCCTTGGAGCCGAAATAGTAGCGGAACATGGCCGGGTTCACGCCGGCCAGGCGGCAGGCCTCGCGGAGGCTGAAGCCGGTCAGCCCTTTCTCCTGTATCAGGCGGCGCCCGGCCGCCTTTAGCTTCACGTCGGTCCCTGACGGTGGTCTTGGCATACCTTCTCCTTTGTTATACGACTGTTTAATTATACATCTGTATAACAGTTTTGTCAATCCCCCCTTAACGCCCGGACACAAAAAAAGCGCCCCGGTCACCCGGGGCGCTCAAGACCGTTAAAGGATCTTAGATTACCACTTGTCGCCGTAGCCGCCGCGGCCACCGCGGTCGCCGCGATCGCG
>JAKAMO010000049.1 GCA_021812825.1 bacterium
GCCGGAATACCTGGACTGGCTCGGGGCCAATACGGCCTTCTCGACCAACGTGACCAAGGACCTGCCCCGCCCCGAGGAGGGGGAACGCTGAAAACAATATGAAGAACACGCTGCATGTGCTTATAGTAGTCGTGGTGGGCTCCCTGCTCGGGATGTTCATCAGCAAGCTCCTCAACATCTGGTTCCCGCCGGCCAGCCAGTTCGCGGGCCTCATCAACACCGCGATCAACACCGGGCTGAAGCCCACCACGGTGGACCTGAACCTGGTCGAGTTCACCGCCGGGCTGGTCTTCAAGTTCAACATCTCCAGCATCCTCGGCATCTTCCTGTCGGCCGTGGTCTACAAGCAGTTGGTGAAATGAGCCGCTCCGCAGTGCTGATACTCGCTTCCCGGTCGCCGCGCAGGAAGCAGCTCCTTTCCGAGGCCGGCATCAGGTACAGGACGGTCCCGAGCCGCATCGAGGAGGTCTCCAGGTACCGCCGCCCGGACCTGATAGTCCGCGAGCTGGCCTACAAGAAGGCCCTGAGCGTGGCGCTGCGCCACCCCGGCTCGCCGGTGCTGGGCTCGGACACGCTGGTCTACTGCAAGGGGCGGGTGCTGGGCAAGCCGGACGGGCACGCCGACGCGCTGCGCCTGCTGCGCCTGCAGAACGGCTCCTGGCAGGCGGTGCATACCGGGGTCGCCCTGATCTGGCTGGAGAAGGGCATTTTCCTGGCCGGCGGAGAGGTCTCCCGCTGCAAGGCGCGGCGCCTGGCTGAAACCGAGCTGAAGGCTTTGGCATCTAAACATCATGACAAGGCCGGGGCCTACGCGGTGCAGGACAAGGACGACATGTTCGTCGAGAGGATAGAGGGCCGGTTCGACACCGTGGTCGGCCTGTCCATGAACCTGGTGCGGAAATTCATGAGGAAGGCGGGCCTGGACTGACGGCGCAAAGGGGTTTTTCAATGGCTTCCAAATACCGGATAAAGAAGACTTTCCACCTGGCCTACGGCCACCGGCTGCTCGATTACAAGGGCAAGTGCGAGAACCTGCACGGCCACAACGGCCTGGTAGAGGTCACGCTGGAGTCCGGGCGGCTCAACGGCGAGAAGATGGTGGCGGATTTCACCGAGATAGGCAGGGCCATGAAGGGATGGCTCGACGACACCCTGGACCACAAGGTGGTGCTCGCGAAGAACGACCCGTTGGCCAAAACGCTGGCCGCCGCAGGGCAGGCCTGCTACCTGACCGACGACAACCCCACCGCGGAAACGCTGGCCAGGCTGGTCTATAAAGCCGCGAAGGATCTCGGCTTCCCGGCGGCGGAGGCGGTCTTCTGGGAAACGCCCACCTCGATGGCCTCCTACAGCGAGTGAGGTAGAACGACATGACGGAACAGAACCATTACGACATCATCATCATCGGCTCCGGCCCCGCCGGCTTCACCGCGGCGATCTACGCGGCCCGCGGCGGCGCCTCCTGCGCCCTTTTCGGCGGCGTGGCGCCCGGCGGCCAGCTGCTGCAGACCACCGAGATAGAGAACTTCCCCGGCTTCGTCGACCCGGTCGTCGGCGCCGACCTGATGCAGGGCATGCTGAAGCAGGCGGCGCGCCTGGGCGCGAAGGTGTTCCAGGAGGACGCCGCCGCCGTGGACCTCTCCGCCAGGCCCTTCAAGGTCACCGCCGGCGCCGGCAAGGTCTATACCGCGGGCGCCCTGATAATAGCCACCGGGGCCCAGGCCAAGTGGCTGGGCCTGCCCTCCGAGCAGAAGTTCGTAGGCAAAGGCGTTTCCGGCTGCGCCACCTGCGACGGTTTCTTCTTCCGCGGCAAGGAGGTGGCCGTCATCGGCGGCGGGGATTCCGCCGTGGAGGACGCGCTGTTCCTCACCAAGTTCGCCTCCAAGGTGTACCTGGTGCACCGCCGCGACCAGCTGCGCGCCAATTTCCGCCTGCAGGAGAAGGTTAAGTCGAACCCGAAGGTGGAAGTGATCTACGACCATACCCCCGAGGAGTTCCTCGGCGACGACAGGCTGAAGGCGCTGACGGTGAAGAACGTGAAGACCGGCGCGACGCGCACGCTGCAGCTGCCCGGGGTCTTCGTCGCCATCGGCCACACCCCGTCCACCCGCCTGTTCGAGGGCAAGCTCAAGCTCGACGAAGGGGGCTACATCGTGACGGACGAGAGGACCGCCACCTCGGTACCGGGCGTCTACGCCGCCGGGGACGTGATGGACACCCGCTACAAGCAGGCCGTGGTAGCCGCCGGCGCGGGCTGCAAGGCGGCCATGGAAGCGCTGGTCTTCCTGCAGGACAACGGACGCTAGCGCTCCGCCGGGGACTAAAAAAAGGACGGCCCCTGAAGGGTCCGTCCTTTTTTTAGTACTCCGGAGATTCAGGAGTGAGGCAGCACGTCCAGCTTGCGCAGGTCGCGGCTGGTGCGGCGCATGTCGCGCACGAAGACCCGCCAGCCGCGTATCAGCTTCTGCCGCTCTTCCTCGCCTATGGACGGCGAGAAGACCCTGGCCGAGACCTTCGGCGTCCAGGAGGGGGAAAGCCCGAGCCCGCGCGCGGCGGCCAGGCCGGTGCCGATAGCGGTGGCCTCGCTCTCCTCCAACGCGGAGATGCGTACCCCCGTGACGTCGGCCTGGAACTGCAGCAGCCAGTCTATCCTGGAGAGGCCGCCGGAGACCTTCAGCTCCTCTATCTTTATGCCCTTCTTCCTGACCAGGTCGAAGGCGTCGGCCACCATGTAGGCTATGCCCTCGGTGACGCCGCGCACGACGTCGTACTTGTCGGTATGCGCGGAAAAGCCGGTGAACGAGGTGAAGGTGGTGAAATCCCAGTACGGCGCGCCCAGCCCGCCGATGGCGGGAAGACAGTGCAGCCTGTTCTTCGACTTGCGGCACATCCCGTCCACGTCCCCGATGTCCTCGAACAGGCCGAACCTCTGGCGCAGCCACTCGAGCGCCGTGCCGGCGGAATTGACCGTGCTCTCGGTGAAATAGCAGACGCCTTTGCGGCCCTCGCCCTGCTGCCAGCCGAAGGAGTTCAGCAGGCCGCGGACCTTGAGCGGCTTGCGGCCGGTGTTGACCAGCAGGAAGGCGCCGGTGCCGTAGTTCAGCGCGGCCGAGTTAGGGGCCTCCAGGCCCAGGCCCAGCATGGCCGCCTGCTGGTCCCCGAGCATCGCGGTGAGCGGCACGCGCCGCCCGCCGAGCTCCACGAAGCCCAGCCCGCCCGAGCTGGGGCATATCTCCGGCAGTATCTCCCGCGGCACGCCGAAGGCCGACAGCAGCTTCGGCTCCCACTTGAGGCGGCGCAGGTTCATAAGCAGCGTGCGCTGCGCCAGGGAAGGGTCGGCCGCGAATATACTTCCGCCGGAAAGCCTCCAGATAACGTAGGAGGCCACCGGGGCCGCCAGCAGCCTGCCGCCGGCGGCAGCGGCCTTCACGGCTGGGAAGCTCTGCAGCGCCCAGGCGATCTTGGAGGCGCTGTAATACGGGGTCTTGTAGAGCCCGGTCATGCCGTGGATGCGGGTATTGGAGAGCTGCACGCGGCCCAGCTCGGACAGCGCGCGGCCGTCCTGCCAGCTCAGCGCCGGGGCCAGCGGCGCTCCGGTAACCTTGTCCCAGAAGACCGTGGTGGAGCGCTGGGAGGCTATGCCCAGCGCCGCCGGCTCGGAGCCCGGCGGGAGCTTCTTCAGCACCTCGTCCAGGCTGTCGGCCTGCGAGCGGTAGAGCTGCTCGGCGTCGTACTCGGCCAGGCCCTGGGACGGGTAGGAGGCTTCCAGGCGGCGCTGAGCCTTGACGGCGATGCTGCCTTCCGGGTCCAGGGCTAGCGCGCGGGAGCTGGAGCTTCCCTGATCGAGAACGATGATGAATCTTCCGGCCATCCTCAGGTCCCCGGCTTCCTCGCCACCTTTATATCCACGGCCGTCCTCTTGACGGCGTGCTCCAGCAGGCGCTGCCTGGCCTCGTCGGAGATGTCCGGGCTGTCGAGCAGGCCGCTGATGCCGGCCACGGTGACGTTCAGCGCGCGCTGGTACAGGTCGAACTGGTTGAGAACCCCGAGCACGGCCTCGCGGTCGCGGAACTCCCATTTAGGGCTCTTGGTGACCTGCGCGGTGAAGGCCTCGCCCTCGTAGGCCCCGCCGCTCTTCGCAGCGCGGGCTATGCCGGCCGCCACCTCGTCGAGCTGGGCCTTTATCTCGTCCATCTTCTCCTTCAGCCGGCCGTAGCGGTCCACCAGCGCCTCTATCCTCTCGGAAGAGGCCGGGACGCTCTCCGTCCGGCCCGGGTGGCCGCCGCAATATTCCGGGCACAGGTGCTTGTAGTCGCACCACTTGCACTGCCGCTCGCCGGGGGTAGCGCCGAACTTCAGCCCCTTTATGTTCTCCGCGACGCCCAGCACCCGCTCCCAGAACCCGCCTATCTCGGAGTCGGAGGCGCGGTCGAACGGGTACTCCTTGTTCGACGGCACGTGATAATAGAGCATCTTCTCTATCCTGACCTCGGCCACGCGCTTGCCGTAGTTCTCGGCTATCCGCTCCTTGAGCCCCGGGTCCAGCTCCATTATCTTCTGGTACATGTAGAGCTGGGCCGGCTCCCGGCGCACGTCCTTGCCGGTCTTGTAGTCGGTCACGAGCATCCGCCCGTCCCCGAGGTGGTCTATGCGGTCCGAGATGGCCCGGACGAGCAGGCCGTCCACCGCCACGTCGGTGGAGTACTCCACCAGGAACGGCGGCTTGAGGACGGCGCGGTTGTGCTCGTAGTAGGCGCGCAGCATCGCGAGGCCCTTCTGGTAGTCGTCGTCGGCCTTGGCCTGCGTGCGGTAGCCCTTCTCCAGGTAGGACTTCAGGTTCCAGTCCGCGCGGAACGCCTCGCAGACCTCTTCCGCCGTAGGGAACGGGGGGGCCTTCACGGAATAGAGGAACTCCAGCGCCTTGTGTATGCTCGAGCCGAAGGCGAAGTAGTACTTCGGCTCCTCCTTGATCTTGTCTATGTACTTGAACTTGTACTTGAGCGGGCACTCCTCGTAGAGCGACATCCGCGAGTACGAGAAGAAAAGCAGCCCGTCCTTCCTGGCGGCCGGCGCGGTGGCGATATCCCCGAACAGCCCCTGCTCCGGGGAGGAACCGTTATTTTTTCCTTTCATATGACAGCAGCTCCGTGACCCTGTTCTCGAAACCCTTGCCGCCCACGGACGTGAGGACCTTGCCCGTCCACGGCGCGTAATATTCGTAGATCCACGACGGGAGCCCTTCCGGCCTGCGGCTTATCTTCACGCAGTCCTGGAACTCGCCGGCACCCACCTTCACGCTGAGGCCGGTACCCTCCACCCTGAAGCTCAGCCGCCCCTCCGGTCCGGAAGCGGACCAGGACTTGCCCTCCTCGAGCGGGTAGGAGAGCACCGGCGTATCAGCGCCGCCCTGGCGCTCCAGGAACCTCAGCCCGGAGAAACGGTAGGCCTTTTCCTGCGAGCTGACCAGCTGGTCGCCGGCGTAGAACGCGCTCCTCAGAACGGCGCCGGCCGCGGAGACCGGGGCCGTGGAGATCTCGGCCACCTGCCTGGCGTTCTTGCCCAGCGTCTGGGAGTCGCCGTACACCCATTCCGAGCCCGGCGCGGCGGGGAAATAGTCGGGGCAGATGAAGATGCTGCGGAACACGTCCTCGGGCATCTTGTACGACGGGTACTCGCGGGCCAGCCGCTCGAGCAGAGGCTTCGACTCGGCGCAGAGCCCCAGCTTGACCGCGTACAGCCCGGCCGCGGCCTGCAGGGCCTTCGGGGCTTCCGGGGCGGCGGGGTTAGCGAGCGCGAAGGCGCGGTACTTCTCCGCCGCTTTCAGCCAGCGGCCCTGCTTTTCCAGCGCGGCCCCGTCGCCGAAGCGGGCGCCGCAGGCGCACAGGGCCAGCAGCAGCGCCGGCAGGGCGGCGATATACCTCGTCTCCATCGTTCAATTATATATAATCCCGGGGAACGCCCGTGCCGGGATTCACCAAGCGGGTTCTTTTTTGTATCATAGCCCCATATGCAGAAAGCATTGACCGCGGTACTTATCCCCGCGCTGCTGGCCGGCTGCGCGATGTTCAGGAAGGGGCAGGATACCGCCTCCCGGCCCGTGGAGAACCCGCGCACCGAGGCCATAGGCGCGCCGCCGGCCTTCGCCCTGCCCGGCATCCCGCTCAAGAACGACGGCCCCGATGCCGCCCGCCCCGCCGCCCACCCGGAGAAAAAGGCCGTTACGCCGCCGGCCGCGGAAGAGGACAAGCAGACCAAGGCCGACCCGCCTCCGGCCGCTCCGGCGGCCGCCGCCCAGCCGGCCGAGCCGGCCGCGGTTCCCGCGGCTCCCGCCTCCGGCGGGAAGGACCTGGAATTCCACCTGAGCGCCGCCAGGAAATACTCCGCCCGCAAGAAGTACCTCTCCGCGGCGGCCGAATACCGCGCCGCGCTGGGGTATATCCCGGCCGGAGACCCGAGGGCCGTACACGCCCTGGAGCGCGAAGGCGCTATGACGCTCAGGGCCGGCGACACCGCCAAGGCGGCGGAGTACTTCGAAGCCGCCATAAAGAAAGCCTCCGACCTGGGCGTCACCGGCAACGATCTTTCCAACGCGCATCTGGGCCTGGGCTATTGCCTGGAAAGGTCCAAGGACGTGAGCGGGGCCATAGCCAACTATGAGAAGGCCCTCAAATACACCAGCAGCAAGGCCGTAAAGGCACGGCTCAACGAAACACTGCAGAGCCTAAAGAAGAGCGGCAGCTGAGCGCTGCCCGGAGCCGCAGAAACCCCTCGCTGAAACGAGGGGTTTTTGTTTTAAAATATTGTATGGTTTAATACAATATTTTGTATAATTAAATACAATATGGATTCAAAAATTCTCGCTATACACGCGGCTCAGCTAGGCCTGAAACCGCAGGACTCAGACCCCAATAATACCCTCGCGGCCGCCATTGAAAGCCGCGACCCCCGCTACTGGGCGGCCTTCCCCGCCATGCTGGCCAACGCGGCCGCGGAAGGGGGGCTGGACCTGGACGCGGTAAGCCGCGCCCTGCCGGAGGGGGAACGGAAGTTCCTCAAGATGCTGATCTTCGTCTCGCTGGGCCTTTACGAGGCCCTCGGGCTGAAATTCCAATGGGCCAGGAAGCTCTCCTCTGGCTTCCCGTCCCGCATGGTCACGGCGTTCAGGGACAAGCTCGGCCGGGACGAGCTGGTGGACCTCGGCGCGCTGCGCATAGCGCCGCGGAGCTTCAGGGACAGCTTCCGGCTCTGCTTCCGCGGCGCGGCGGACGGCCGCGCGCTGGAGGATTCTCTCTCGAGGATCTTCACCCGGCGGCAGGCCCAGCTCTTCTTCAAGCGGCTGCGCGGGGAGCGGATGACCAAGACGGAAAGGGAATATTTCTCCCGCGTGGTGAAGAAGAAGACGCTGGCGCTGGCCGACGACGAGCTTCACTCGCTGGCCCGCCGGGTCCTCGAGCGCGTCCGACGTGAAGATGGCCCGGCCGGAGATTAATTTTTGTAGAATATAGCCGGGAACCCGCAATAGGCTCCCTCAGCCGCCCCCATAGCTCAATGGATAGAGCACCTGCCTTCTAAGCAGGTAATCCAGGTTCGATTCCTGGTGGGGGTATTTCCTTTTTTCAGCTTTTTACCAGCATTTCCGGCGGGTGGAAGACGCGGCCGCCCTTCAGCCAGGCCAGCACGTCGCCGGCCAGGTAGAGGCTGCCGGCCACCAGCACCGTGGCGCCTGGCGGCGCCAGCTTCAGCGCGCGGCGCAGGGCCGCCACCGGGTCCTCTACGGCGATGACCGAGGAGCGCAGCGGCTCCGGCAGCAGGCGGCGCACCGCCTCCGGCGGGGAGGAGCGGTACGAAAGCGAGCGGGTGAGTATCAGCTTCGACGACGCGGCGCCCAGCGCGCGCGCCAGCGGCCCGGCGTCCTTGTCGCTCATGAAGGCCGCCACGCAGACCGCGGGCGGCCGGCCGGAGAACTCCTTCAGCAGGGCGGCGACGCCCTCGGCGTTATGCGCCCCGTCCACGACGACGCGCCGGCCGGCCACGCTTATCCGCTGGAAGCGCCCCGGCGGTATGGAGGAGCGCAGCGCCCTTTCGCCGCGCGCCAGGCTGAACCTGAGGCCGGCCTTCTCCGCCGCCAGCGAGGCCGCGCGCAGCGCGAAAGCCGCGTTCGGGAGCTGGAAAGCGCCGGCGCCGCGCAGGCCGGGCAGCACGCAGACCATCGGCCTGTAAACCCGGGCCCCGGCCGAGGCGGCGCTGCTCCGGATGACCCGCCAGGCCTGCTCCGGCACGCCTTCCCCGACGAGGACCGCCGCGCCCTTCTTGATTATCCCGGCCTTGTGCGAGGCGATGTCGCGCAGGCGCGGCCCCAGCAGGACCGTGTGCTCCAGGCTTACCGAAGTCACTCCGGCCACCGCGCCGGACGCCGCGTTGGTGGCGTCCAGCCTGCCGCCGAGGCCCGCTTCCACTACCGCGAAGCGGGTCTTTTTGAGCGAGAAGTAGAGGAAGGCTATCGCCGTCAGCGTCTCGAAGAACGAAAGCTCGCCCGCCGCGACGGATTCCACGCGCAAAAAGCAGGCCAGCAGGTCCTTCCCGGGGATCTCGCGCCCGTCGACCTTTATCCGCTCCCTCAGCGAGCGCACGTGAGGGCTGGTGTAGAGACCGGTGCTCCAGCCGTTGGCGGAGAGCGCCGCCGCCGCCATCGAGGCGGAGCTGGTCTTGCCGGTGGAGCCGCTGATGTGCACGACGGTGCCCATATGCTCTTCGGGGTAGTCCAGCCTGGCCAGCGCGGCCTTTATGGGCTTCAGGGAATAATGCCTGTCCACGGCGGGAGGGGGGAGGGCGCGCAGCCAGTCCTCGAGCCGCGCGTAGTCGGGCGGCAGGCGCCGGGCCCCGCCGCGCTCCTTCAGCGACGAGAGCATCTTCGCCGCGGTAAGCCCCGTGGCGGGGTGCCTGATGCCCGGCGCTATCTCGGCCAGCGGGGCCAGCACGAACTCGCGCTCGGCCAGGCGCGGATGCGGGACTTCCAGCCCCGCCGAGCTTATCACGCGCCCGCCGTAAAAAAGTATGTCCACGTCTATCGTGCGGGGCCCGTTGGGGACGGCGCGCCGGCGCCTGAGCGCGGACTCCACGCGGCCGGCCAGCGCGAGCAGGGCTTCGGGGGACAGCGCGGTCTCGCAGGCCGCGGCCATATTGAAGAAAACGGGCTGCTCGAGGTAGTAGAGCGGGGCGGTCTCGTATACCGAGGATCTCCTGACCGCCCTGCAGCCGCCAGCCTCCAGCAGGGCCAGCGCCCGCTCCAGGTTGGCCAGGCGGTCGCCCACGTTGGAGCCGAGCGAAAGGTACACCCTCACCGCGCGCTCCTTATGGCGTCGGCGACCAGCATGGCCCGGCGGCACTCGGCCACGTCGTGCACGCGTATTATGTCGGCGCCGCCGGCCACGCAGGCGGCTATGGTGCCGGACAGGCGCTCCTCCGGCTCGCCGCCGGCCAGCAGGCCGATGAACTTCTTGCGGGAGACGCCCAGCATCACGGGGCAGCCGAGCGCGCGTATCTCGGAAAGGCGCGCTATCAGCGCCAGGTTATGCTCCAGCGTCTTGCCGAAGCCTATGCCGGGGTCCAGGATAATGTCCTTCACCCCGGCCTTGCCGAGAACCGAGGCCCTGTCGGCCAGGAAAGCCTTCACCTCGCCCACCACGTCCTTATAGGCGGGGGAGGCCTGCATGGTGCGCGGCTCGCCCTGCATGTGCATGACGATGGCGCCGGCGCCGGTATCGGCCGCGGCCCGGACCATGGCGGGGTCTTTGAAGCCGGTAATGTCGTTTATGATGTCGGCCCCGGCCTTTACCGCCAGAACGGCCAGCTCCGGCTTGCAGGTATCCACCGAAACCGGTATTTTCAGCTTTCCGGCCAGCCCTTCCAGCACCGGCAGCACCCGTTTTGTTTCCTCCTCCAGCGTAACAGGGGCGCTGCCCGGGCGGGAGGATTCGCCGCCTATATCCAGCAGGTCCGCGCCCTGCTTTTCAAGCTCAAAAGCGTGGTTTATGGCGGCTTCCGCGGTGCTCCATTTGCCGCCGTCCGAGAACGAATCCGGGGTGACGTTCAGTATGCCGCAGACCAGCGTGCGGCCGGGGCAAAAGACCAGTCTCTTCATGCCGGAAATTCTAGCAATTTAACGCCGTTCATTGCGAAACCGCCTTAACTGCTCTATTCCGCCCGAAGAGGGGGGAGAAAAAAGTGCTTGTTTTTCAAGGTTTATCCGCAGGGGGGGAAAACCACCCCTTGACAAACTATACTATCCTATGCTATACTATATCCAGCAGTAAGCGTGTCTTCCCAAGGAGGCATTATGAACGTCCAGAAATACATGCTCCCGAAAGAGTTCAAGGTGTGGATGTGCGCGACTCTCGGGCTTCTCAAAGACGGCAAGATGGGCGCCAGCGCCGACCGCTCCAACCGCATAAAGCTTGCCCTCGCTTACACCAGGAAATAACCAAGGAAGGTAACAATGAAACCACGCTACCAGATAGTCATCTCTCTGTCAGAGGACGACAACGTGAAACTGCAGCAGCTGCGGGAAGACGGCTACCAGATAGTGGACATCTTCCGCCTCGGGCTCACCGAGGCGGAGGATGCCGTAAAAAAGGCCGGCATGGCAAGGCGCAAAGAAAAGCAGGACAAGGACAAGCCGCAGCAGGACAAACTGTTTTAACCCCTCCGCCTCCAACGCCTCCGCCCCCGCCGCCAAGCCTCCCGATAGACGCCTTTCAGAAAAGGGCGCCATGAGCCTGTCCGAATAAGGCTTTCATGCACCTATTATGCCGTACAGACGCCTAGGTCCTTTGGCCCATTGCCGCATAGGAACTATTGCCCTTTCGTTGCGGGGATGATATGGTTATAATATGGATATGAAAAACACTAAAGCCGTTTTACTCATAATCCTCGGGGCCTTCATAATGGCCACCGGCTTCGCTTTCGCCGAGCAAGTCGCCTATAAACAGGCGGAAGACGCAGTAGCCAAACCCCCTGAGGTGGTCTTTGGTAATTCCAACGCCTCGCTGCCCACCGGCACCGCCAGGACCGCGGCCGTAAAGGACCCGGTGCAGGAGAAGCTGGACCAGATCAGGGCCTTAAACATCAAAGCCGCCGACCCGGCTCCCGCTCCGGCCCCGGCCCCCAAGCCCACCATCATGGATGGGGTCAAGAAATTCATCGGCGCCCACAAGGCCGACATACTGCTGGCCGGCGCCGGCGCCTACATCGGCTGGGCCCTGATGGGCACCGTGGCCGGAGCGCTCACCGGCGGCCTGGGCTTCCTGCTGTTCTTCATGTTCGCCAACCTGTAAGCCCTGCAAGGCAAAAAGAAAGCCGGACCGAAAGGCCCGGCTTTCTTTTTTGCGCCCGGTCGCTCAGGCGGCGGCGAGCACCTTCTCGTCGTGGCCGGTTTTGTCCGGCGCGCTCGCGCTCATGCAGACCACGGTGGGCTTGTGGCCGCGGCATTCTTCCGCAGTGTACTGCGCGTAGGAGACTATGATCAGCAGGTCTCCCTTCTGCACCAGCCTGGCGGCGGCGCCGTTGACGCCTATAATTCCCTTTTTTCCGTAAAGCACGTAGGTCGAAAACCTCGCCCCGGTGTTCACGTTGTAGATGTCCACCTTCTCGTGCTCCAGCAGGTCGGCGGCGCGGCAAAGCGCGCGGTCTATGGTTATGGAGCCGTTATAGTTGATGTCCGTCTGAGTGACGGCCACCCGGTGCAGCTTGGATTTCATCAGCGTCCTGGTCATTTTTTCACCTTCTCTTTGTTCATCCTGGCGGCCGCGGCGGTGCCCAGCAGCACCAGGTCCGGTACGGCGTGGTCGAACACCTCCGCGTCCTCGAAAAGCCGGGAAAAGCCGCCGGTGCCTATCACCAGCGCGTCCCCGGAGAAATACTCGTCCTTTATCTTCGCCGCTATGCCCTTTATGGCCAGCAGGCTGGAATAGTAAAGCCCGGATTGTATGGAATCTACCGTGGTCTTGCCGACGAGCTCCGCCGGTTTGGTTATCTCCACGCGCGGCAGCTTGGCGGTGCGCTCGGCGAGGGATTCCATCGAAATGCGCGGGCCCGGCATTATCAGGCCGCCCAGATACTCCTTCTTCGCGCTGACGGCGCAGAAGGTGGTGGCGGTGCCCAGGTCCACGATGACGAGGTTGCGGCCCGGATAGAGGGCCGAGGCCGCTATGACGTTGGCAATGCGGTCAGCCCCGACTTCCAGCGGATTCTTGTACTTGATGTTCAGGCCGGTCTTCACGCCGCCCTGCAGCAGGAAAGGCTCCAGTCCGAAGTACTTCACGGCCATGTGCTGCAGCGTGTAGATCAGGTCCGGCACCACGGAGCAGATGGCCACTTCCTTTATCAGCGACGGCTCTATGCCGTTCTCGCGCAGCGCGTTGCGGAAGAAAGTGCCGAACTCGTCGGAAGTGGCGTTGGAGGAGGTGCAGCGGAACTTGGCCTCCAGCTTCTCCCCGTCGAAGACGCCCGCGAAGATATGGGTATTGCCTACGTCCAGCGCTAGCAGCATGTCACGGCCTCCTTGAGGAAAGAGAACAGCAGTCCGGCCAGGGCCTCCGTCCCGGCCACGTCGGCCGTTTTTTTACCGCAGCGGTAGACATGGAAAGGGTGCGAAAGTCCCATCTCGGCCAGGTCGTTGTGCACCACCAGGTCCGCGCCGCGCACGGAGCGCGCCTTCTTCAGCGCCTCCGCCGGGGAGGCGCCCGAGGTGAGTTTAAAACCGACGACCAGCGGCGGCCTGCGGCCGGCCTTCAGCGCGTAGCCCTTCAGCCTGCCTATGATCTTGTAGTTGCGGCGCAGCGTTATCTTCAGCTCCGGGGCGGAAGAATCCAGCTTGGCCGCCACGCCAGCCTTGAAACGGCGCCCGCCGGCCTCTATGAGGACGGGGGAATAATCGGAGACCGCGGCAAGGTGCACCACCGCGTCGAAGTCCTCGGCCGCCAGCGCCTCGCGCAGGGCGGCGTCCAGCTCCTTAAATGTGGAATAGCGCGTCACGGAAACGCCGCGCCCGGCGGGGATCTCGCCGTGGGCCGCGCAGACGGCATGGACCTCACAGTCCAGTTCCGCCAGACGGACGGCCAGCTCGGCGCCGGTGCGGCCGGTGCTGGTGTTGGCCACGCAGCGCGCCGCGTCTATCGGCTCGCGCGTGCCGCCGGAAGTGAGCAGTATCTTCATACGCCGACGGGCTCCTTAACCGGGCGCGGCGAGAGAGCCGCTATAATTTCCTTATATATGGCCTCCGGCTCGAGCAGGCGGCCTTCGCCCACGTCGCCGCAGGCCTGCCGGCCGGTGGCGGTACCGAGCATCTTTACGCCCCATTCCTGCAGAGTCTTCACCGAGCGGCGCGTGGCCGGGTGCGCCCACATATTGCGGTTCATCGCCGGGGCGATAAGGTAGGGCTTGGAGAAGTCGAAGGCGAGGAAGATGGTGGAGATGTAGTCGTCCGCCACGCCCGCGGCCAGCTTGTTGATGATATTGCCGGTAGCGGGGCAGATCACGGCGAGGTCCATCCAGCGTGTCAGCTCTATATGCTCGAGCGCGGTGCGGTCCTCGAAGGTGTCCGTGTAGACGGGATTGTGCGTCAGCCCCTCGAGCGTGGACTTGCCGATGAAGTTCAACGCGTTCTTAGAGCAGACGGTCTTAACGTTATATCCTTCCTGCACGAGCCGCGAGATGACCGCGCAGGCCTTATAACAGGCTATGGAGCCCGTCAGTTGGAAGAGTATATTGCCCTTATTTTTTGACATTGTCTATCAGCCTCACTTTGCCCAGCTTCGCCGCGGCGAACCTGCGGCCCCAGCGCTCCTCGACGTAATCGGCCTTAAAGCCCAGCGCGGCCAGCTTGCGCTTTACCGCGGCAGGGGAGGCCTTCGAGCGCAGCAGGAGGTTCAGCGCGGGCGCGAGCGCCCGGTGCTCCGGCGTCAACAGCAGGTTGCGGGAGCTCATCGCGAGCCCGTCGCTTTCGCGCAGCGTGGGGCAGGGGACTATCTCCGTCTCCAGGAAGAAGGCGTCGGCCATGCCCTTGATCAGCTTGTACTGCTGGTAATCCTTCTCGCCGAAATAGGCGCGGCGCGCCCGCGCCAGGCTCAGCAGCTTGAGCACCACGGTCAGCACGCCGTCGAAATGCCCGGGCCTGTAAGCGCCGCAGAGCGCGCCGCTGTCGGCGGTCTCGGTGACGCGGTAGGTATAGCCGTCCGGGTACATGTCCGCCGCGGAAGGCAGCAGCAGGAAGTCCGCGCCGGCGGCCTTCAATTTGCGCGCGTCCTCGGCCACCGGGCGCGGGTAGCGCTTCAGGTCGCCCTTGTCGTTGAACTGCGACGGGTTCACGAAGATGCTCACGGCCGCAAGGTCGTTCTCGCGGCGCGCGCGGGCCAGCAGCGAGAGGTGCCCCTCGTGCAGCGCGCCCATAGTGGGCACGAAGCCCAGCGTCTTACCGGCGAAGAGCGGCCCCGTACGGAGCCGGCGCCAGGCGCTTATCGTCCTTATTATCCTCATTCTTCCTCTTGCCGACCGGGGGGAAGACCTGCGCCTTCACCTCGCGGTCGAAATCCTGCAGCGCTTTGCCTATCAGCGCGCGGCCGTCCAGGGACTTCTTCACGAACGACGGCGCCTGCGGGTACATGCCGAGCAGGTCCTGCAGCACCAGCACCTGCCCGTCGGTATGCGGCCCGGCGCCTATGCCTATTACGGGGATCTTCAGCAGCGACGTGATGCGGCCCGCCAGCGGCGCGGGCACGCATTCCAGCACCAGCGCGAAGCAGCCCAGCTTCTCCAGTTCTAACGCCTGGCGCACCAGCTTCTCGGCGGAGACCTCGTCCCGGCCCTGCGCGGCATAACCGCCCAGGCGGTTGATGGACTGCGGCGTCAGGCCTATGTGGCCCATCACCGGCACGTCGGAACCGACTATATGGGAGATTATCTCGGCGTGGCCGTTAACGCCCTCTACCTTTACGGCCTGCGCGCCGGCGCGGGCCAGCAGTTCCACCGCTTCCATCGCGGGGCGCAGGCCCTTTCGCGCGGCCAGGAAGGGCATGTCCGCTATCAGGAGCTTGTCCTTCACCGCTCGCGCTACGGCCGAGGTGTGCAGGGCCATCAGTTCAGGCGTGGCCGCCAGCGTGGTCGGGTGGCCGTGCATCACCATCGCCAGGCTGTCGCCCACCAGCACGCAGTCCACCGGGGACTCGGCCGCCATGGCGGCCAGGGTATAGTCGTAGGCCGTCACCATGGAGATGCGCGGCCCCGGCTTTTTATAGGAGTAGAAGTCAGTTATTCTCATAGATCCTCGCCAGCAGGGAATAGACCCTGGCGTAAGGGTCGTTGCCGAGGGCTTTCACGTCGGAAAATACCGTCTTCCGGTCGCCGCGGCCGATGGGCCCCGTAAGGGCGCGCGACGGGTCCGCCGCGAAGTTCTCAAGCGAGGCGCGCAGGTAGCGCTGCACGGCCCCGCGCGGCACGCCGAAGCCCGCCAGCCCCTTCAGCGCCCTGCTCCAGAGGAGCACCGGCAGATTAGCGCCCAGCGCGCAGAGCGCGTGGTAGAGCGCCCTGCGTTCCCTGGGGACGCGGAACACCGGGTTATTGAATTCCGGCACCAGCGCTTTCAACGACACCCCCGGCTCAAGAGCGAAAGGGATGGCGCGGTACTCGGCCAGGCTGAGCCTGCGCGTCGACAGCGGCATGAAGGGGTGCATGGCCGCGGCGCCAGGCACATGCAGGCAGCCGGAGAAATGCACGAGCTTCTTTGCCTTGAGGAAAGGATTGGAACCTATGAAGTTCTTTATCGCGTTGTCGCTGAGCAGGATGAAGACGGTGCCGCAGCCGCCGAGCACGGACTCGGGCGGCAGGCCGGAACGGCGCGACCAGACTTTGAAGGGTACTTTGAGCAGCCTGAAATAGGCCTGCAGATGGAGGGAAGCGCGGCCGGAGCCGGCTATGCCGTAGGGTTTCTTCATACCGTGGGTACCTGTCCCCGCAGGGATCAAGTCCGCTGGGTATATTCTAGCAAATGGCTATTCTTCGTTAAAAGCCGTTACCGTGTAGGTGTACAGCTCGGCCGAGCCGTCCTTCCAGGCGGAGGAGGACAGGCCGGCCTTCTCCGAGCAGAGCGAGTCCAGGAAGTCCTCCTTCCGGTCGAAGTGCTCCCAGACCTGCGGCAGGTAGGTGCCGGAGCGGCGGCCGCTCTTTATGTAGACGCCGTGCTCGCCCTGCTTCACTTCCTCCGCGCCGGAGACGCGGCGCAGCGGAGAGAGCACCGAGATCTCTATGCCGACCTTCTTCAGCTCGGCTTCGGAAAGCGGGGAGAAGCGCGGGTCCTCGAAAGCGGCGGCCCCGGCGTAGGAAGCGACCATCTCCGCCAGCGTGCCGCGCGGCTCCAGGCTGCCTATGCAGCCGCGCAGGCGGCCGCCTATGGTCAGCGTGACGAAGACGGCCGCCGGCTGGTTGAACTCCGGCCTTTTGTGGAGCCCCTGCTCCGGCGTGGTCCCGGTCTTCAGGCAGGCGGCTATGCCCGCGCGCGCCATGCCAAGCAGCTCGCGGCGCATCTCGCCGTCCAGCTCCAGCGCTCCGGCCGGCCTGGGCGAAGCCTCGGTGAAGAAACCCGCGCCGTAGCCCACCACGGCCGAGTCGTCGCCGGAGATCTTGCCGGAATGGGTGTAGAGGGCCAGCTCGAAATCGTTGCAGCCCAGTTCCAGCGCCGCGGCCGCGCCGGCGGTCATCGCGGCCTCGCCGCAGGCGGTGGTGTCCAGCCAGCGCGAGGCCTTGGAGAACAGCAGCCGGTTGGCCTGCGCGAAATAGGCGGGGGAGGAATTGCGCATCGCCTGCCGCAGCGCCAGCAGCACCGAGCGGTCGGAGGTCTCGGCTACGTCGCCGGGGGGATAATGCGCCAGGTCCGACGAGACGCAGAACAGCGCCTTGCGTTCCTTCATGGCGCGCCCGATGGCGCGGCCGGCATCCGCCAACAGGGCGGCGTCCGAAGTATTGAAAAGGATGGGGACTATCTTCACCTTGTTTCCTTTCAGCGCCTGCAGGAACGGGAGCTGCACCTCAACGGCGTGCTCGCTCTCGTGCGCGTCCGGCGTTTCCGAGAAAAGCCGTTTCTCGGCCAGCAGCTCGCGGCGCAGCCCGTCGTCTATTTCCAGTTTTCCCAGCGGTGTTTCGAAGGCCTCGCTGGAGCTGAGCGCTCCGTTCTTGAGGGCCATGGTGTGGCCGGTGGCCATGACCACCAGCGTGTCGAAGGATTCGTCCTTGAGCGCCGAGAAGGCCAGGCCGGCGGCGGCCCCGGAATAGACGTAGCCCGCGTGCGGCGCCAGTATGCCGGCCAGCCGGCCGGCGGGGGCTTTGCCCTTCTTCAGGTAGCCCTGCACAGCGGAGCGCAGCTCGGCGGGTTCCGCCTCGTAGAATTTACCGGCAACGGCAGGTTTTCTGGTCATAGCCCCTCCGTTCCCCATTATACATTTGTTTTCCGGGCCTGAAAAAAACTAAAATATAGGTCACGGTGGTTGTAGCTCAGCGGTTAGAGCGCTCGGCTGTGGCCCGAGAGGTCGGGGGTTCAAATCCCCTCAGCCACCCCAAATTTCAAAATTCGCCTTTTCGCCCCTCGCCGCGCCTTGCGCGGCGTTAAACTTTTGCAGTTTTTCCCACGGAAAACTCAGTTTATAAGAAAGCCGTTTCCCGCCAATAATTAAGTTCGAACCGATATTTTTCAATATTTGCAGGTTTTCAGACGGATTTCCAGAAACCGCGGCCTCTCCGACGTGACTCGCGGACTGGTAGAAGGCCCTGACCGGTTCGAACCGCAAATCTCCCTGCCGCGCAAAAGCGGCGAGTTTCATTTCGATTTCCTTTTTCTCCTCAACGAATGAACGCTTTTTGAGGGCGTACTCGGCCTGAGTAAGCTGGCCGGACAGCACCATATCCAGTAGTGCGTTCATTCGTTGATTCAGGATATCTATTTTATCTCGCAGATTTTGGGCGGCTCTTTCCCCGGCCTGGGCCGCCTTTAATTTTTCCTTTTTGATGTTATCAAGAGCCTCGGCGGCCAGGGCCGGGGGTAAGGAAAATCCTTTTAAGATCTCGCGCACCTGGGCGTCGATAACCTCTTCGCGCACGAAGAGCTGGCTGCAAGGCACTTTGCGCTTGGTGCAGTGCAGGTAGTTATGGCCTTTCTGCGTCTCGGTGGTAATGTAGCAGCCGCATTCCGCGCAGCGGAAGGCGGCGCGATAGACATATGGCTTTAAACCTTTCTGTGCGTGCGTGTGCCTGCTTTTGCGCGTCATTACCTCCTGGCACTTGTCGTAGAGCGCCTTGGAGATAAGCGGCGTGTGCTTGCCCTCGTAATACTCGCCGAGATACCGGAAGACGCCGTAGTAGAACGGATTTTTGAGGATCTTCTGATAGTTCGAGTTAGACAACTCTCTTTCCCAACGCTTCAGCCCAAGGCCGTTCATCTTATTGCGTATATCCCTGATGGGATACATGCCTGAAGCGTAAAGCTCGAACGTGAGTTTTACGAGGGGGGCCAAAACCGGGTCCACGACGATAGTGTGGTTCTCCGTGTCGTTCTTGTAGCCGATGGGCGCGAGGGCGGGGAAAACGCCGTTGCGGAGCTTCTGGCGAAGGCCGCGCCTAACATTCTCGGAGAGGTTATCGATGTAGTACTTGCTCTGGCCGAAAGCGATAGACAACATGAACTTGCCCTGCGGCGTGGGGTCGAACCAGAAGGTGGGGAACTTAAGCTCCAGTATTTTGGCCGTGTCCACCAGGTAGATGATACGCCCGCCGTCTATAGAATTGCGGGCCAGCCGGTCAGGGTGCCATGCGATAATGCCGTGGGCCGCGCCTCGTTCCAGGCCCGCTACCATCTCGTTAAAGACCTCGCGGCCCGGCTCCTTGGCGGTTTTGCTTTCTATGAACTCATGGGCGATAACAAAGCCCTCTTTGCGCGCATAGTCCCGCAACTCGGTGAGCTGCGCCTCTATGGAAAGCACCTGCCGGTCCGCCTCGTCGGTGGACTTCCGCGCATATAGAAAATACCGCATTGTGTGATTCTGCATACCTTGCCTCCCTGCTCTTAATTCCGGCTTTGCCCTGCCCGGCAGGGCTAAGACGGAATTAAGTGCTATTCTGCCACTCCGCGCCGCGGGTAAGGCCGGCCAGGCGCAGCAGCGCTGGGCCGGCCGCACCGGCGGCCATAAGGAAAATAATTCGGTTCGTAATTAATCATCGGCGGGAAACGGCTTTCTTATAAACTGAGTTTTCCGTGGGAAAAACTGCAAAAGTTTAACGCCGCGCAAGGCGCGGCGAGGGGCGAAAAGGCGAATTTTGAAATTTGGGGTGATTTTCAGGCGATAGTAATGACCTACTTTGCGCAACATCCCGAGGTAACATTATAAATTCCACCTGGATCTGCGGTATGGGGAAGCTTATCCGCGAGATGCCGTCGCAGGCGTGTCCACTACGCGGCCGCACACCGCT
>JAKAMO010000192.1 GCA_021812825.1 bacterium
CGGGACAGGGCCATAAAAAACAGCGTCGCGCACACCGTGCGCGCGCTTCCGGCCCTCAGCCTCGGCGCTTGCGCAAGCCTCGGCTTCCGGGGCGGTTTTTCTGACCCTGTCCCGGAGAAAGACGACAGGCTCACCGGCACACGAGTATGGACAAGATAATAGTCAGCGGAGCGCGCTCCCACAACCTGCGCAACCTGAGCCTCGAGATACCCAAGAACAAGCTGGTCGTCATCACCGGCCTTTCGGGCTCGGGCAAGTCCACGCTCGCCTTCGACACCATCTACGCCGAAGGTCAGCGCCGCTACGTGGAGTCGCTCTCCGCCTACGCCCGCCAGTTCTTGGAGCAGATGGACAAACCAGACGTGGACTCCATAGAGGGCCTTTCCCCGGCCATAGCCATACAGCAGCACCACCCCTCGAAGAACCCCCGCTCCACCGTGGGGACCGTTACGGAGATATATGACTACCTCCGCCTGCTCTACGCCAAGGCCGGCCGCCCGTACTGTCCCTCCTGCCATAAGCCGATAAAGGCGTGGTCCGCGCAGGGCATAACCGCGGAGCTGGCAACGAAATACGCCGGCCGCAAGGTACGCGTGCTGGCGCCGCTGGTTCGCGGCCGGAGCGGCACTTATGAGGAGCTGTTCGCGAGGCTCAAGAAGTCCGGCTTCACTAAGGCCAGGGTGGACGGCAAGCTCTGCCCGCTCGACAGCCCGCCGGACCTGAAGCGCTACGTGAAGCACGACATAGACCTCTTCATCGACGAGTTCACCGTCTCGGCGGAGGACCGGGAGCGCCTCAGCGAGGCCGTGGCGCTGGCCCTGGAGCAGGGGCGCGGGCTGCTGGCCGCCGAGGAGCCCGGCAAGCCCGGGGACCTCTACAGCGAGAAGAACGCCTGCCCCTCCTGCGGCATCAGTTTTCCCGAGCTCGAGCCGCGCCTGTTCTCCTTTAATTCCCCCCACGGCGCCTGCGCGGGCTGCGGCGGGCTGGGCATAAAGATAGAGATAGATCCGGACCTGGTGGTCCCGGACAAATCCAGATCGGTCAACGGCGGAGCGCTGGAGGCCTGGGCGAACCCGGTGACCACGCGCACCCACCGCTGGAAGGGCTCCTGGTCCGGCTACTACGCCGAGATGCTGCAAGCCGCCGCCTCCGAGAACGATATCGACCTGGACAAGCCCTGGAAGGACCTACCCAAGGCCCACAGGAACATCCTGCTGAACGGGTCCGGGGATTTCGAGGGGGTGGTCACCAACCTGAAGCGCCGCCACGCCGAGAGCGAGTCCGATTTCGTCAAGGAGGAGATCTACTCCAAGTTCATGCGGGAGACGGTCTGCCCGGACTGCGGCGGCAAGCGGCTGAAGCCGGAGGCCCTGAGCGTGCTGGTGGGCGGCAAGAACATCGCCCAGACCTCGGCGCTCTCCATCTCCGCCGCCAGGGACTTCATGTCCTCACTCGAGCTCACCGAGAAGGAGAAGGCCATCGCCCGGCTGATCCTGAAGGAGATCAACTCCCGCCTCACGTTCCTCAACGACGTAGGACTGGGCTATATTTCCCTGGACCGCCGCTCCGAGACCCTCTCCGGAGGGGAGGCGCAGCGCATACAGCTGGCCACGCAGATAGGCTCGGGCCTCACCGGGGTGCTCTACGTGCTGGACGAGCCGACCATAGGCCTGCACCAGCGCGACAACGCCAGGCTCATCAACACCCTTAAATCCCTGCGGGACATCGGCAACACGCTGCTCGTGGTGGAGCACGACGAGGCGGTCATACGCGGAGCCGACCACGTGATAGACCTGGGTCCGGGCGCGGGCCTCTACGGCGGCGAGATAGTGGCGCAGGGCACGCCGGCCGAGATAGCGCGGGCCCCCCGCTCCGTGACCGGACCTTTCCTCAGCGGCGAGAGGTCGGCCATCCTGAGCCGCAAGCCCCGCCAGCATACCGGGCGCTCTCTGGATTTCTCGGGCGCGGCGCAGTTCAACCTGAAGAACATCGACGTCAGGATCCCGCTGGGGCTTTTCGTCAGCATCTGCGGCGTCTCAGGCTCGGGCAAGTCCACGCTGCTTTACGAGATAGTCTACAAGGCCCTGGCGCGCGAGCTGTACAAGTCCAAGGAAGTCCCCGGCGCCTTCCGCTCCATGAAAGGGGCCTCGCAGATAGACAAGGTCATCATCGTCGACCAGTCGCCTATAGGTCGCACGCCGCGCTCGAACCCGTCCACTTACAGCGGAGTCTTCAACCACATCCGGGACCTGTTCGCGGCCCTGCCCGAGGCCAAGCGGCGCGGCTACGAGCCCGGCCGCTTTTCCTTCAACGTCAAGGGAGGCCGCTGCGAGGCCTGCCAGGGCGACGGCACGATCAAGATACAGATGCAGTTCCTGCCCGACGTCTACGTGAAATGCGACGAGTGCGCCGGGCGCCGTTTCAACGACGACACGCTGCAGGTCAGGTTCAAGGGCAAGAGCATCTCCGACGTGCTGGACCTTTCCGTGGTGGAGGCCCGGGACCTGTTCGCCGACATACCGAAGATCGCCCGTATACTCGCCACGATGAGCGACGTGGGCCTGGACTACCTGAAGCTGGGCCAGAGCGCCACCACCCTCTCTGGCGGCGAGGCGCAGCGCCTGAAGCTGGCCGAGCAGCTCTCCAGGCGCGCCACCGGGCGGACCCTCTACATCCTCGACGAGCCTACGACCGGCCTGCATTTCGCCGACGTGGAGAAGCTGCTGAAGGTCCTGCACCGGCTGACCGACGCCGGGAATACCGTGCTGGTGATAGAGCACAACATGGACGTGATCGCCGCTTCGGACTGGCTGATAGAGCTTGGGCCGGAAGGCGGGGACGCCGGCGGAAGGCTGGTCTATTCTGGGCCGGTGACTGGCGCCCTGGCGGCCAGGGGCTCGCATACCGGGCACTACCTTCGCGAGCACCTGGGCGGCAGGAAGCAGCCCGGGCGCTCCGCGCGCCGCTAGGCGGCCTTACCTCTTCTTCCCGAATTCGGTAAAAGTGAAGGACGACAACTGTACCGGCTTGAAGTTGAAGCTGGCCGAAGGCCCGCGCTGCTGGAAGCCGCTCTTGGAGGGGGCGGTCCAGGAGTCGAGCCAGGCGGTCCATTTATTCCCGAAGTCCTCCCCCTCCCTGACCCGGTAGTTCTTCCAGAGGGCCATGTCCACGCTCTCGCCGTCGCGCACCTCGTCGCAGAAGGCCTTGAACTGCACCCGTTTATGGGACTGGTACAGGTACATCACCACGCCGTAGGACTGCAGGTACCAGTCCGCTATCTTGGAGTCCCCGGTTATGCCATCGAGCGTGGCGGCGAAGAAGCTGTCGAACGGGATGCGCCGCTCCTGCGGGAAATAGGCCAGCGCGCGGCTCCAGGCCCCGCCTTCGAGGAACACGGATTCCTCCATGTACACGGCCAGGCCCTCGTTGAGCCATTGCGGCGGGTATTTCAGCTTCTCGGCGAAATACCCCTCGAAGTACAGGTGCGTCAGCTCGTGGGCTATCACGGCCTTCAGCTTGTCCTGGTCCTCCGGGTCGTAGACCACTATGGTCTTCTTGGAGACGAAGGCCAGGCCCTTCGACCAGCGCGGCGGCTCGAACTCCCCCGCCAGGTAGGACTGCTGGGACGAATAGATGTAGACCTTGGTCTTCTCCTTCACCATCCACGGGGCGAACATGGCCAGGTTCAGCCGCATGGCCGCGTACATTCGTTCCAGCTCCAGGGAGGTGGAATTAGGGGACCAGGCGGACTCGTGGAAGACGACGAAATGAGGCGAGATTTTCTTGTGCCAGGCTATGGTCCCTGGAGCGCCACCCGCCGCCGCCGGAAGTGCCGACAGCGCCAGAATGAGCAGGGCATGGAGCATGGAGTTCCCCCCGGGAGGGCTATTCTTCGTCTATGGTGACCGTGAACTGCATGGTGCCGGAAGCCGTAACGCCGGAACGGGAGTAGCTGACGCTCTTGCCGTCCACGGTCATGAAATCGGACGTGGGAATGGTGGACAGGTTGGCGTAATTCCAGAAGTAGGACATCTTATGCGCCGTTACGCCCTTTATCCTGGCGGCGGCCTCGGTGGCCCGATAGTCCCGGGCGGCCAGTACATAGCGTGAGAGGACCCATTTCATGACCATGGCCGCGATCATGGAAAGGATCACGGACATGACCAGGGTCTGCAGCATGACCATGCCTCTGCGCCGGCGCGGTTTCATAAATTATAGTCTAGCAGAGAAAAGCGCCGTC
>JAKAMO010000193.1 GCA_021812825.1 bacterium
GGAACAGAACAAGAAGGCCCTGGAGATACTCCCGGGGGTTCCGCAGAAGGACAAGATGGGGGAGCCTTCCCTTTCCAGCAGCCTTACGATGGTCAAGGAGATCTCCGCCACGCTGATACTGGACAAGAGCCTCCCGGACGAGGACGTGCAGCTGGCGCGGAAGCTGGCGGCCGGCCTGCTTGGCCTGCCCGCCGACCGCCAGGACCTGATAACCATAGAGAAGATGGACTTCCGCAAGACGAGACCGATAAAGCCCTCCGATTTCCTGTCCCCCCCGAACCTCTGGAGCATAGTCTGGATACTGGTGGTGGCCGCCCTGGTCATATTCACCGTCTCCGCCTTCCTGTCGCCGCTCTCCAAGAGCGCTGGCGCCTTCGTCGAGGCCTTCAGCGCGAAAGCCGCCGCCGGAGAGTCCTCCGCCGCGGCGCGCTCCGAGCGCCGCGAGGAAGCGGAATCCGGGGAGTCACAGGCCAAGCAGGCAGAGACCGCGCCCCAGGTCCAGGCCATAGAGGGCCGCAAGCCCCCTTTCTGGTTCCTCTCCCCGGCCCACCTCGGCAGCCTTGCCTTCATCATGAAGAACCGGCCGTCCGAGGACCTGACTATACTGCTCAGTTACGCGCCGGAAGAACTGGCGGTTAAGCTTTCCGAGGCGCTTTACCCCAAGAGCACGGAGGCGCTGGCCGCGCTGCCTAAGGTGGCGCTGATGCCGGAGTCACGCATCAGGGGACTGGAATCCGAGATCCTCTCCTCGCTGGATTACGTGGTGGGAGGCGAGGACAAGACCGCGGACATACTCAGCGCCCTCGATGAGTCCGTGCAGGAAAAAGCCCTGGCCGCGTTCACCCGCCTAGACCCGATGGTAGCGAAGAAGATGAAGGCCGCCGTAGTGAGGCTCTCCAACGTGGCGGACCTGTCCCCGGCCCATGCCCAGGCCCTGGCCCGCAGGCTTCCGATGCGCGTCATAGCGGCGGCGCTGAAAGGTTCCCCTTTCGCGGCTACTTTCATTGCCAAGCTCGCCGGCGGCATGCAGGACCGCCTGAAGCAGGAGCTGGAGCTCACCCGAGACCTCCCCGCCGAGGCCTACAAGGCCGACCGCGCGAAGCTCGTGGACGCGATGCGTCAGATGAGCAGGGAAGGCCTTATCTCGCTGAAGCCCCAGGGTCCGGCCCCGGTAAGGCCTGCTGGCGCCGTGCCCCCGGCCGCCGCCAAGCCAGGCGCCGCACCGCGCCCCGCCGCCGGCATAAGCCCCGGGCCGGCCCCGGCGCCCAAGCCGGCGCCGGCTGCCGCCGCGCCGAAGGCGCCGGCCCCGAACGCTCCGAAGCCCTGAGAAACAGGAGATGAAATAACATGGACCTGATGACCTTCATCGGCGGCATCACAGGCATAGGCGTCATAGTCTTCGTCCTTTCCTCCGGCGGCATGCTCCGCTTCCTGCTGAACTGGGAAGCCATAATCCTGATCTTCGGAGGCACGGCCGGTTCGATCATGATCGCCTACCCGTGGGCCGCGCTGAAGTGGGTAAAGGCGTCCGTGATGATGGTCCTTTTCCCCCCGAAACGTGCCCCTATCCACGAACTGATCCGCTCCATAGTGCACTTCGCGGAAGTGGGCAAGCGCGGCGGAATCGACTCGATCGCCGGCGAGCTGCGTTCCTCCCCGCACCCGTTCCTTACCGACGGCCTCCAGATGATGCTGGACGGCGTGGACATCCACATCCTGCGCGAGCGCATGGAGAACGACATCAACACCACGCGCCTGCGCCACCAGCAGCAGACCAACATCTTCAACTCCGCGGGCACGTTCGCCCCGATCTTCGGCCTGCTCGGCACGCTGGTCGGCGTCGTGCAGGTGCTGCGCAACATACAGAATCCCCAGATGATGGGCTCCTCGATGGCGATCGCGATGACCGCGTCGTTCTACGGCATCTTCTCGGCCAACTTTCTCTTCCTGCCCATAGCCAGCAAGCTCGGCTACTACTCCGACGAGGACATCCTCAGCCGAGAGATCATCGCCAAGGGCGTGCTCTCCATCTACGATGGCGACGTGCCGTGGCTGGTCTCCAAGAAGCTGGAAGGCTACCTGTCCCTGGCTTTGCGCCGCAAGGCCAGGGGCCCCGGCAAATGATCCCCCGCCCCGCCGGGGCGGCGGACTACTGATGAAATTCTTCATCGAGAGATATTCCGGGAGGAAAGTAGAGGATAATCCTCTCTGGCTGGTCGTGCTGTCCGACATCATGACCAACCTGATGCTGTTCTTCCTGATACTCTACGTCTTCACCAACCAGCCCGAGGCCGCCGCCAAGTTCGCGAGCGGCTTTGACAAGGAGGCCGCCCAGAAGCAGAAGGAGAAACAAGCCGAGGAGGTCGTCAAGAAGTTCACCGAGGAGGACATCGCGAAGAAACTGGCGGAGGACCTCCTGAAGGCCGGGATGAAGGACATGGCCGAGGTCCAGATAACGGCCAAACAGATCAAGATAAACATCGCCGAGCCGGTCCTTTTCGCCTCCGGCAGCGCGGACCTGGGCCCCAGGGCGGCCGATGTGCTGGGCCCCGTCTCGGCCGTGCTGAACAAGCTGCCCAACGACGTGATCGTCGAAGGCCACACCGACAGCGTGCCCATAAAGTCAGGCAAGTTCGCGACCAACTGGGAACTCTCCGCGGCCAGGGCCAACGCCGTTGTCGGCCTGCTGGCCTCGAAGTACTCGGTGCCCCAGGACAGGCTGATCGCCGCCGCCTACGGCGAATACCGCCCGGTGGCGGACAACGACACCAGCGAGGGCCGCGCGCGGAACCGCCGGATCGAGATAGTGGTGCCGAGAAAATGAGCGACAACAAGCACAACACCCAGCTCTGGATGGTCCCTTACGCCGACCTGATGTCCACGCTGGTCATCCTGTTCCTGGCGCTGTACGGCTTCGCCTATCACGCCAAACGCCCGGACTACGAAACGGCCCTTACTAAGATGCAGGAGCAGCTGGGCATAAAGGTAAAGAAGCAGAAGAAGGAGATAGAGGCCGCGAAGAAAGTGGAGGAGGACCTCAAGGACCAGATCAAGGAAGGCAGCCTCGGCATGGAGGTCACAACTTCCCGCATCAAGCTCACTTTCGCCTCCCCCGTCCTCTTCGATTCAGGCTCGGCCGACCTGAAGCCGTCAGCGGTGAAGATACTGGCCCCCGTGGCGGACAGCCTGCTCAAGATGGACAACCAGGTCATAGTGGAAGGGCACACGGACGCCGCCAGGATGCTCGGAAGGAAATACTCCTCCAACCGGGAGCTTTCGCTGATGCGCGCCTTCTCGGTGATCGACTATCTGTTAAAGCGCGGCGTAGCCCCCTCCCGCCTGACCGCTTTCGGCTACGGAGAGTTCCGCCCCGTGGCCCCCAACGATACTGAGGAAGGCCGCGTTAAGAACCGCAGGATAGAGATGATAATCATGCGCCGCGCACGGCCCGAGGATGGTGACCAATGAGGATATCAACGATACTGGCGGTCCTGCTGCTGGCCGGCCCCGCGCTGGCCGCGGACCAGGAGCAGCCGGCCGGCAGCGTGGAGGTCAAGGAGTACTACGACAAGGCCTTCACGTACTACGTCGACGGGGACTACGCCAAGGCCATCGAATACTGGAACATGGTGCTCCGCGCCGACCCGAAGCAGACCACCGCCAAGAACATGATAGAGGAGGCCCGCGGGAAGATGGCGGGCTCGGCGGCCGAACTCAAGGGCTCGTTCATGAAGCTGGTCAACAAAGGCCGGTATTCCGACGCGCTGATAAAGCTGGAGGAACTCCTCGCCACCGACCCCACGAACCCGTACTACACGCGCACGCAGGCGAGGCTGCGCGCCATCTCCGCCGTAGCGCCCGCCCGCCGGGCCTCCGCGGCCTGGAACGCCGCCGCAGACGGCATCAGCGCCTGGGTCGGAGAGGAGGAGGACCTTCCTTTCGCTTACGACGCGGTGCGCTACGCCTCCGAGCTGGCGCCGGCCGACAAGGCCTTCCCCCGCCTGGTGGCCGAGCTGGAGAAGGAGTCCCCCCAGCTCAAGCTCAACGACACCAAGCCGGCCAACATACCGATACTTGAACATAAGAAGGAGCTGGCGCTCCACCAGATCTACGATTCGAAGTTCTACCTGGCGGTGAAGGAGCTGGAGGAGGTGCTGCGACTGGAACCCGACGATATCACCTCGCTGAAGCGCCTCGGCTCCGCCTACCTGCAGCTCAAGGACTACCGCAGGGCCA
>JAKAMO010000194.1 GCA_021812825.1 bacterium
AAGATCTCCTTCTTCCTGAACTTCTTCTGCAGGGCTTCCTGCACCTTCTCCGTCCCCGGCAGATCGGATTTGTTCACCGCCAGCAGCGCCGTTTTCTTCGCGAGCAGCGGATGGAAGTTCTTCAGCTCCTTCTCTATGACGCGCACAGCCTGCTCCGGTTTCAGGTCGCCGAAGCCGGCCGGGTCCACCAGGTGCACCAGCAGCTTGGTGCGCAGCACGTGCTTGAGGAAGAGGTCGCCGAGGCCGCGGCCTTCGTGTGCGCCTTCGATAAGGCCGGGGATGTCGGCGGCGGCGAAGCTTTTACCCTTGTGGGTCACCATGCCGATGTTGGGGTTGAGCGTGGTGAACGGGTAACCGGCTATCTTGGGCCGGGCGGCGGAAATTGCGGCGAGCAGCGTCGATTTCCCGGCGTTGGGGAAGCCGACCAGGCCCACGTCTGCCAGCACGCTGAGCTCCAGCCAGGCCTCGTACTCCTCTCCGGGTTCTCCGTTCTCCGATATCTTCGGTGCGGTATTGAAACGCGTCTTGAAGGCGGTGTTGCCGCGGCCGCCGCGGCCGCCTTGGGCCGCGAGGAAGCGCTGGCCGTCCTCCTTCAGGTCTGCCAGCACCGCGCCCTCGCGCTTGACCACCGTCCCGAGGGGGACGTAAAGGGTCTTGTCCTCGCCGTCGGCCCCGTCCCGCTTGTTGCCGCCGCCGGGCGCGGCGTCGCCGGCCGTGATATGGGGATGGAAGGCTATCTCGCGCAGCGTCGTGATGTTGGCCGAGGCCACGAACCAGATGCTGCCGCCCCTGCCGCCGTGGCCGCCGTCCGGGCCGCCGTACGGGATGAACTTCTCCCGGCGGAAGGAGGAGGCGCCGTTGCCGCCCTTGCCGGCCTTGAGGAAGACGTGGGCGGTGTCTATGAAATCGTGCGAGGTCCTTGGTTTGGACATATGTTTATAATAAAAAACCTCCCGAACGTTCCACGCCCGGGAGGTTTTTTCCTTTCGGGTGCTTACTTCGCGGCGGGGTAGACGCTGATCTGCTTCTTGCCGCGCTTGGCCCACTCGAACTTCACTACGCCGGTGACGATCGCGAACAGCGTGTCGTCCGAGGCCCGCCTGACGTTGTTGCCGGGCAGGAACTTGGTGCCGCGCTGGCGTACCAGTATCTCGCCCGCGTTGACCTTCTGCATGCCGTAGCGTTTCACGCCAAGGCGCTGGCCGGGGCTGTTGCGGCCGTTGCTGGTTGAACCTTGTCCTTTAGTATGCGCCATAATGTCCTCTGTTGTCTAATGCCGCTAGCGCGGCCGGGCCAAAAACTTAAGACAGCTGAATGTCCTTCACTTCTATCTCGGTGAGTTCCTGGCGGTGCCCCGAAGCCTTCTCGTAGGCTTTCTTGGTTTTCTTGCGGAAAACGATGATCTTGGGGCCTCTCAGATGCCGGATGATCCGGGCGGTTACTTTGGCGGCGGGAGTCTTGGCAGCCGCGGCTTCCTTAGCTTCCTGAGAAGCGGACCACAGGGCCTTGAAGGTCACTTCGGTGCCTTCCTGGCCGGTGAGCTTCTCCACCTGCAGGATCTCGCCCGGAACTACCCAGTACTGCTTGCCGCCTGTTTCGATGATTGCGTACATAGTGGATATATATTAGCAAAAATCGGCCTCCTAGGCAATAAAATACGCGGCGGGAAGGGAATGGGTCTTCGGTCCCATAAGATCGGGGGACTTTAGACGCTTCCGGAGCCGGCCGCGGATATTCCATAATATATGCATGAACTCCAAGTGTCGAGCGAACATTCTATGAAACTTCTCCGATACCTGCCTGCCGCCTTCCTGACCGTATTGGCGCTGCCGCTCTTCGCCGCGGCCGCCCTGCCCGAGGCCAAGCCGTCCCGGCAGATACTCTCCGGGCTTTCCCAGCCGGCCACCTCGCAGGCCCTGATCACGCAGGCCGTGGATTTCGACGCCCTCAGCGTCACCGACCCGCTTTACCGGGAGGGCTCGCTCCGCCTGCTTGAACAGGAAGTAAAGAACGACGCCGAAATGAAGAAGGCACCGGCCGATATGCGCGACGCCCCGGTCTCCAGGAAGAGGACCGGAGCAGCGCCGGCTCCCGGCAAGGACGTACGTCTCAAGAAGACCAGGGTGAAGAAGCCCGTGCACGCCGATCCCCTCAAGGAAAAGAAGGCGCTCTGACCTGCCTGCCACGGCGCCGGCCCGCAGACCCCCGCTTCGCGGGGGTTTTGCTTTCGAGAGGCATAATTAATAAAATAGACAGCGTCAGCGCTGGAGGAGCGATATGGTACACGAAAAACTTGCATTCATAACGGAGCCCTTCCTGGAGCCCGTGATGGACCTGTGGAACCACATGTCCTCCTACCTTCCCAAGCTGATAGCCGCCTTCGCCTTCGTTCTGTTCGGCCTGTTCGCCGCGCGCATAGTCAGCTCGCTGCTTGAGCAGTTCCTGCGCCGGATAAAGATGGACAAGTACACCAGCAGCGTTGGCATCAACGAGCTGTTCATCCGCTTCGGCTTCGGCAAGTCGCCCGCGCACGTGATCTCCTTCCTGGTCTACTGGGCGCTGCTGCTGGTCTTCCTGGTGACGGCCTCCAAGATACTCGATCTCACCGTCATAGCCGACATCCTGCAGCGCTTCATCAACTTCCTGCCCAACCTGCTGGCCGCCATCTTCATAGGTTTCGGCGGGCTGATGTTCGCGCGCTTCATGGCCAACGTCGTGATGAACTCGGCCACCGCCAACAACCTGAAGGGCGGCCGCTCGCTGTCCAAGATGGTCAACTTCATCATCGTGGTGCTGACGATGATAACGGCCATCGAGCAGCTGGGCATCAAGATGAAGATGATCATCGGCGGCATCAACATCATGTTCGCCGCCCTCGGTCTAGCCTTCGCGATAGCCGTCGGCCTCGGCGCCAAGGACATCGCCCACGACATCCTGAAGAACCTCCTCACCGAGACCAAGGAAGAGGGCCGGGAAGAAAAGTGATCCCGCTGTCCTGAAGACAGGACCCCGGGGGGGCTTTTCTTCCAGCCGCGCCGCCGTGAAATTTTCAGAATAAAGTGCGAGGATGTGTCGCCGATGGCTTGCGTCCTGAGAACGTCCGTCATCCTGCCCGTCTGCCTGTGCCTCTCCGCCTGTTCCGCGTCGGTCCCCATGCGGGTGGCCAGGATAAACGGGGAATTGTTCTTCGTGCTGGAGGGGAAGCCGCAGGTGGAGAGCGTGACGGTGGAGCGCGACGCGACTCCCTGGAGCCCCGCCGAAAAAATGTGGCTTGCCGGATGTTCTGCTCCTGACGTCCCCGCGGCCCGGTCTTCGGGCGCCAAGGCCGCCCCGGCCGGCTACAAGTGCAGCGTTCACCAGATAAAGTACGGTGAAGGCGGGGAGTACCTGCCCTCGCTGAGTTTCCCTCGGTCCCTGACCAGGGGACTGAGTTATACCGTGCGCGTGGAGCTGGCCGGTCCCGCTGCCGCGGAGAGTTCCTTCATGCTGGAGGGAGATAACAGTATTTCGGTGACGGGAAGCGCCGTGGCCGCCTCCCATATAAAGGGCGTGACGCTGGAAACATCCTCGGGGGAGCTGTTCTACCCGTATGAGGTAAGCGTCGCCAGCGAAGCCGGGCGCGTCGTCCTGACCGCCGGCTCCCCCAGGACGGTCGTCCCCGCCAGGAAGAAGCCCGTCTCTTATTGAGCCGGCCCGCCGGACGCGAAAAAATGCCCCCGGGCATTCCTGCCCGGGGGCATTTTGTTTTCCAGCTCAACGTCAGTCTATGTAGTCCCTGAGCATCTTGCTGCGGCTGGGGTGACGCAGCTTCCTGATGGCCTTGGCCTCTATCTGCCGCACGCGCTCGCGCGTGACGCGGAAGATCTTGCCCACTTCCTCGAGGGTCCTGGGGTAGCCGGTCTCTATGCCGAAACGCAGCTTGATGATCTTCGCCTCGCGGTCCGTCAGCGTGTCGAGGATCTTCGTCACCTCGCGGCGGCGCAGCAGCTCGATGGCCGAGTAGGACGGCGGCAGGCCGCCGCGGTCCTCGATGAAGTCCTCGAGGTGGGAATCCTCGTCCTCGCCTATCGGGGTGGACAGCGAGATCGGGTCCTGCATGATCTTCAGCGCGTTCTTCACCTTGTCCATCGAGATGTGCATGTGCTTGGAGTATTCCTCGATCAGCGGGTCGCGGCCGAACTCCTGGCGGTACTTGCGGGTCACCTTCATCAGCTTGCTGACGAGTTCCTTC
>JAKAMO010000050.1 GCA_021812825.1 bacterium
TATACAATCAATTCACGCGCTGATGAGCGCAAGGAGATAAAATGCCTAAAGCGAAAAAGAAGGTTGCTAAGAAGGTCGCCAAGAAAAAGACGGCGAAGAAGTCCGTGAAGAAAGCGAAGAAAGCGAAGAAGAAGTAACTCGCTCGCTTCGGAAATAAGGCGGCGCCCGGACCGGATGGTCCTCGGCGCCGCCTCTGCTTTACGGCGCCGCCGGCGCTCTTTTTTGTTATCATAGCGTGTCGCGGCGGATAGCGGCGGCGGAGCCGACAGCGTACGATGCCATCCAATTTCTTCATCATAAACCCGGCGGCCGGCCACGGCAGGGCCCTGCGTTTCTGGGAAGGCCTGCGCGAGCGGGCGCTGCGGCTTGCGCCGGGTTCCGGCTTCTCCGTTACGGAACGGCCGGGCCACGCGGCCGCGCTGGCCGAGGAAGCCGTTCGGGCCGGCGCGGAGAAAGTGATAGCGGTGGGCGGCGACGGCACGCTGCGCGAGGCGCTGGAGGGAATGATGGCGTCGCCGGAAAGCCTGAGGCGGCGCACGGCGCTAGGGGCTTTCCCCGCCGGCTCCGGCTGCGACCTGGCCAGGCACCTCGGCTGTCCCCGCGACGCCGAAGGTCTGCTCGGCATGCTGGCGCGCGGCCGCTCCAGGCCGATAGATGCGGGGCGGGCGGATTTCACCGGGGAGGACGGCTCCCCGGGAACGAGGCATTTCATCAATATCGCCGCGTTCGGTCTCGCCGGGGACGTAGCGCGCCATATAAAGGAAATGGGAAAGCCGCTCGGCGGCACCGTTTCCTACGCGGTGTCCTCGCTGCTTTCCATACTGGGCGCCCGGGCCCGGGCGATAGCGCTGCGGGCCGACGGCAGGGAGATAAAGGGCAGCTTCCACTTCGGGGTCCTGGCCAACACTTCATCCATGGGAGGCGGCATGCTGGTGGCGCCCGGCGCCAAGGACGATGACGGTCTTATGGACCTGGTACTGGTCGAGGATATGAGCCGGCCGGCGTTGATCGGGAAGTTCCCGCTCATATATAAAGGAAAGCATATCGGCTCTCCGGGGGTCTCGCGCATGAGCCTGCGCCGGCTGGAGGTTTACTCGGAGGAGCCGGTCTGGCTTAATATCGACGGCGAGGCGGAGGGGATGCTGCCGGCGGTCTTCGAGACGCTGCCGCGCGCGGTGAACATCCTTTTTCCCTGAACCGCCCGGTTTATGCCCGGGGCCCAAATGTGCTAGAATTTCTTATCGCGCGGGTGGTTAGCTCAGCGGTAGAGCGCTGTCCTCACACGACAGATGTCACAGGTTCAAATCCTGTACCACCCACCAAAGTTTTTGGATCTTTCTGGGAGTTGCAGGTTCAAGTCACGGATAAACCGCATAGCGGTTTTCCGCGACCCCGCCTCGCCGGTTTCGCTGCGCAGGAAACCGGCTCCGGCCTTGCGGACCGCACGCGAAGCATAATTATGCTTCGCTCTGAAGGCGGTCCTCACCTGTACCACCCACCAGATTTAAAGGTTGCCGCCCCTGGGCGGCAATTTTATTTTCGGTCGGGGGATAAATGGAGATCTTCGACAAGCTTTTTTCCTTCCTGGTCTACGCGTTCGACCTTTTCCTCCACCTGGACAGGACGCTCGGCGCGGTGATACAGGACTACGGCGCCTGGACCTACCTGATACTTTTCCTGATAATCTTCTGCGAGACCGGCCTTGTCGTCACGCCTATCCTTCCCGGCGACTCGCTGCTGTTCGCGGTGGGCACTTTCGCCGCCCTGCAGTACCTGGACATACAGAAGATCTGGCCGCTGCTGGCCTTCGCGGCCATACTCGGCGACAACGTGAACTACGCGGTCGGCAACTACATCGGCCCCAAGGTCTTCCACTACGAGAACTCGCGGATCTTCAGGAAGGAGTACCTTCAGAAGACGCATAACTTCTACGAGAAGTACGGCGGGAAGGCCATCATCCTCTGCAAGTACGTGCCGATAGTGCGCACGTTCGCGCCTTTCGTGGCCGGCGTCGGGGCGATGACCTATCCCCGCTTCCTTATGTTCAACGTGATAGGCGGTTTCAGCTGGGTCACGATAGTGACCTTCGCGGGGTATTTTTTCGGCAACATACCGGCCGTCAGGAAGAACTTCACCGCGGTCATACTGGTCATCATCTTCATCTCGATACTGCCGGCGATAGTGGAATACGTCAGGCACAAACGGGCCGCCAGGCCCGGTCCGGCCTTGTAAGAAAACGGGGGGCGCCGCGTAATAACGTGCGGAGGCGGCGCTTGGCATGGTCTTCGAGGAACTCTACGACAGGTACTTCCGGCGGATATACAACTATGTCCGCTACCGCGTGCTGGCGCGCGACGCGGCCGACGATATAGTCTCGGCCGTGTTCGAGAAGGTGCTGGACGGGTTCGACGACTTCGACCAGGCGAGACCCGTGGAGCCGTGGCTGTTCGCGATAGCGCGCAACACGCTCAACGACCATTACCGCCGCGGCAAGGTGCGCGGAGCTCTGTCGACCAGCGGCTTCGAGGAGGTCATTCCCTCCGGCGAATCCGTGGAGCGCGCCGCGGAGGCGGGCGAGAAGAACGCCAGGCTGCTGGCCGCTCTGGCCGTCCTTTCCGAAGCGGAGCGGGAGCTGATAGCCATGCGCTACGCGCTGGACATGAGCGGGCGCGAGATGGCCGAGCGGACCGGCCTGAGCGAGAGCAACGTGGGCGTGACGCTTTTCAGGGCCCTGGGCAAGCTGCGGGCGCGGCTGGGGCCGGAGGAGATATGAAAGAGGAACTCGATAGCGGCGAATTCGCCGGACTTGAGCGGAAGCTGCGGGCGGCCGACCTGAGCGCCGACAGCGGCCTGAAGGAGGAGCTGCGGGCCAGGCTGCTGGCCCGCGGCCGGTCCGAAAGGCGGACGCCTGTCCTGGCGTGGCTGCTGCCGGTCTTCGCCGCGGCCGCGTTGCTGCTGTTCTTCGCCCCGCGCAGCGCGCGGCAAGCCGCCGCGCCGGACTATTCTTACGGCCTGCCGGATGACGGCTACGCGCAGTGCGGAAGACGCGGCCTCGGGGACTATCAGGCCGCCGAGAGGTTCTGACGGAGGAATTATGAAGATGAACGCGATATTTTTCATGGCCGCTCTGACGCTGCTGGCCGGCTGTGGCCGGGACGACACCTCGCGGCCTTTCGCGGACGACCCGGCGGTAAAGGGGAAGTGGCGCTCCGTGGATTTCGTGGAGAGCCCGGACAAGTTCGTTCCTGGAACCAGGAGCTGGGGCGGGGACCTTTTCCTTAAGGGCATGACCTTCAATGACGGCGGCGGCATGTTCGAGGGCTGGTGGACCTGGACCAAGGGTCATGTGCTCAACAAAGGGGAGGGTTTCGACTCGACGTACGAGATCCGCCGCCTGGGGGGGAAGGAGTATCTGTTCTTCGAATGGAAGACCGGCGACTACAGGTACTTCCATAAGACGCCGTGGTACTACGTGCTCGAACGCGGCGCCTACGCCGGAGACGGCAGCGACGTCATAAAGGACGATATCGACCGGCCCTTCGTCGACGATCCCGCGGTGCCGGGCGCCTGGAGCTCGGTGGACTTCGTCGAGACCCCGGAGAAGTTCTCGCCGGGGGGCAGAAGCTGGAAGGGGGACCTGTTCCTCAGGGAGCTGGTCTTCCTTCCCGGAGGCAAAAGCACCAACGGCTGGCTGACCTGGACCAGGGGCGCCGTGCTGCATCACGGCGATAGTACCGCCAGCGGGTACGAGATAAGGAAGATCGGAGGGGTCGAATACATGTTCTTCGAATGGAAGAGCGGCGACTACACCATAAGGCACCGCAAGCCCTGGTACTACGTGCTCAAGCGCGAAGGCCCGCTGCGTATGGACAGGACGGACCTCCCTTTCCGCGACGACCCGAACGTGGTCGGAGAGTGGACGAGCGTGGATTTCGTGGAGACGCCTGACTACTTCAACCCGGACAACAGGGCCTGGAACGGGGAACTGTACCTGAAGGGCCTGAAGTTCCTGCCTGGGGGCAAGGGAGGGAATCCGTGGTGGACCTGGACCAGGGGCGTTGTGATGCACCATGGCGACCGCACCGCCAGTCACTACACGATAAAAGATGTAAAGGGAGCTAAATATATGTTCTTCGAATGGAAGAGCGGCGACTACGTATTCCGCGGGGCGAAGCCGTTCTATTACGTCCTTAAGAAGAAATAAGGCCTTCAGCCGCCAGAAGCGAAAGCCCCGGTCTCCCCGGGGCTTTTTCTTTGTAAGAAAACGGGGCCGCCCGCGTAATAACGTCCGAAGGGAAAAGGAGGAGCTATGAAAACCGGAATATTGGCGGCGATAGTGATGCTGGCGGCGTTCTGCGGGCCTGCCCGCGGCGGCGAGGTAAAGATAAACACTACGGAGATGAACGGCAGGTACGTGGACGACTTTTCCAACCTGACCTTCGTGAACGACCCGGCGGTGCTGGGGAAGTGGGTGAGCGTGGACTTCGTCGGGGAACCCGCGGAGTTCATGCCGGGGAAAAGGAGATTCCGCGGGGACCTGTACCTGGAGGGCCTTTCCTTCCTGCCGAACGGGAAGACGGCGGTGCCGTGGTTCGGCTGGACCAGGGGAGTGGTGATGCACCTCGGCGGGGACCATACGGCGGCCCGCTATTCCATAGTGGAGATGGGCGGGGAGCAGTACATGTTCTTCGAGTGGAAAAGCGGGGATTACACCATCAGGCACAAGAAGCCTAAATATTACGTGCTGAAAAAGGCGGTCTCGGGCCGCGCGCCGGGCCAGCCGACGCTGGAGAGGGAGGGGAGGAACTGAACGTTCGCGGGGCCCCGGCAGGCCGGGGCCCCGGCGGTTGACCGTGAAGGCGCGGCTGTGCTAGAATATATATGAACGAACGCTCGTTCATGTATGGGGAAAAAGGCGAAAACGGAGAAGGGCGGCACGGCTAACCTGGACAGGATCCTGTCCGCGGCGTCGGACCTGTTCACGCGCAAAGGATTCAACGGCACCTCCACCAGGGATATCGCGGCCGAAGCCGGCGTTTCCCTGGGGAATATCTACAACTATTTCGGCACCAAGGAGGAGATCTTCGTCTCGCTGCTGGAGAAGTACGAAGGCGAGTATTTCCGCCCGGACCAGCCGCTGATAAAGGCCCTTTCTTCCACCTCATTCCCGGACAATATAGAGGGCCTGGGTTTCGCGTCGCGCGAGGTCGTGGAGAGGTTCTCCGCCTATATTCTCCTTATATACGTGGACGTGGTGGAGTTCGAGGCGAAGCACGTCAACAGGATGTTCGCGCGCATGCGGCAGGGCTACGCCGCCGCGCTGAAGGCCGGCCCGGCCGGCAAGGCCCGCGTGGCCCGGGATATAGACCCGGTAGGCGCGCTGATGATGGTGACCTGGAACTATTTCAACTATTTCATCATGGAGAAGCTCTTCAAGGTGAAGGGCCACTACGGGCTGGCCGACGCGCAGGCCGTGAAGATGTTCGCGAGGGTGTTCAAGAGGGGGATACTGGCATGACAGCGACTCTGGATAGGCCGGCCGCCGCGCGCAAAAGCGTGTACGCCGGAAAGCTTATAACCGCGGAAGAGGCTGCTTCGAAGATAAAGAGCGGGGACGACGTGGTGGTGGCGCAGTGCGCCTCGGAGCCGCAGGGCTGCATGGCGGCCTTCCATACGGTCGCGCCGAACGTGGAGGATGTGCGCGTGTTCTCCGTGCTGACGCTCAGGCCCTACGATTTCTACATGAAGCCGGAGATGAGGGGGCATTTCGAACTGGCCAGCTGGTTCCACGCCCCCGGCTCCAGGAAAGCGCTGGCCGCGGGCGCCGGTACCGTCACCTACGTGCCCAATATGCTGCACCGCGCGGCGACGGACCGCATCCAGGCCCGCAAGCCCGACATCTTCTTCGGCACCTGCACGCCGCCGGACGCCAAGGGCTTCGTCTCGCTGTCGCTCGGAATAACCTACGAGAAGGACGTCATCGAGGCGGCCGATACCGTCATCCTCGAGATAAACCGCAACCTGCCGCGCACCTTCGGCGACACGCACCTCCACGTCAGCGACGTGGACTGGTTCGTCGAGCACGACCAGGAAGTGCCGACCCTGCCGTCCCCCGCCCCGGACGCGACGGAGAAGGCCATCGGGAATTACATCTCCGAGCTGGTGGACGACGGCTCCACGCTGCAGCTCGGCATCGGCGGCATACCGAACGCCTGCGCGCTGGCGCTGAAGGACAAGAAGGAACTGGGCGTGCACACCGAGATGATGGTGGACTCGATGATGGAGCTCTACGAGGCCGGCGTCATCACCAATAAGCGCAAAGCCCTGCTGAAGGACAAGTTCGTCTGCACCTTCGCGATGGGCTCGCGGAAGCTCTATGACTGGCTGCACGACAACCCGGCGGTGGAGTTCCGCAGGGGTTCCTGGGTGAACGACCCCGCGGTGATACGCCGGAACTCCAGGATGGTCTCCATCAACACCTGCCTGACCGTGGACCTGACCGGCCAGGTGGCCAGCGAAACCCTAGGCCACGTCCAGTATTCCGGCACCGGCGGGCAGACCGACACCGCCGTGGGAGCCAAGGAGGCCTACGACGGCCTCGGCAAGTCCATCATCGCCTGCCGCTCGACGGCCAAGAACGGGACGGTCTCCGCTATCGTACCTGCGCTGTCCGAGGGGACGGCGGTCACGCTGCACAGGGCGAACACCGACAATATAGTGACCGAGTTCGGCATAGCGCGGCTGCGCGGCCGAACCGTTCGGGAGAGGGCTAACGCGCTGATGAACGTGGCCCACCCTGATTTCAGGGCGGAGCTCAGGCGCCGGGCGGCGCAGCTGGGCTACCTGTAAGATCTGTTATACACATACTCGGGAGGGAAAATGAAAGAAGCGTACATCATAGACGGAGTGAGGACCGCGATAGGGAGTTTCGGCGGCGCGCTGTCCGGCTTCAGCTCGGTGGAACTGGGGAAGGCGGCCGTAACGGCCCTGCTGGAGAGGACCAAGGTCCCTCCGGCCGAAGTCGACGAGGTGCTGTTCGGCAGTATCTACCAGGCGGGACTGGGGCAGGGCCCGGCCAGGCAGATAGCCGTAGGCGCCGGTATCCCGGTGGAGAAGACCGCCGTGACCCTGAACATGCTCTGCGGCTCCGGCCTGCGGACCGTGGCCATGGCAGCGCAGCAGATAATCTGCGGCGACGCCGAGATGGTGATCGCCGGCGGCGCCGAGAGCATGACCAACGCGCCGTACCTGCTGAAGAAGGCCAGGAATGGCTATAAGATGGGGAACGGCGAGCTGATCGACTCTATGATAGGCGACGGCCTCTGGGACATCTTCAATAATTACCACATGGGCATGACGGCCGAGAACCTGGCCGCCAAGTACAATCTCAGCCGCGAGGAGCAGGACAAGTTCGCCGCGGAGTCCCAGAACAAGGCCGAGAAGGCCCTGAACGAGAACCGCTTCCGGGACGAGATAGCGCCCATCGCCATCCCGCAGCGCAAGGGCGAGATAGTGGTCTTCGAGCGCGACGAGTACCCCAAGGCGGGCGTCACGCCGGCCGCGCTGGGCAAGCTCCGCCCGGCCTTCAAGAAGGACGGCACGGTAACGGCGGGCAACGCCTCCGGCATCAACGACGGCGCGGCCTGCGTGCTTGTGGCCTCCGCCGAGGCCGTGAAGAAGCATAACCTCAAGCCCATGGCGAAGATCGTTTCCTACGCCTGGGCCGGAGTGGACCCGGCCATCATGGGCATAGGACCGGCCGAGGCCGTGCGCAAGGCCCTGAAGAAGGCGGACTGGGAACTGAAGGACGTGGAGCTGATAGAGGCCAACGAGGCCTTCGCGGCCCAGGCGCTCTCCGTAGCCAAGGAGCTCGGCTTCAACGGAGACATCGTCAACGTCAACGGCGGCGCGATAGCGCTCGGACACCCGGTGGGCGCTTCCGGAGCGCGCGTGCTGGTGACGCTGCTGCACGAGATGAAGAAGCGCGGCGTGAAGAAAGGCCTCGCCACGCTGTGCATAGGCGGCGGCATGGGCATAGCGATGTGCGTCGAGCGGCAGTAGGTAGCACCCTAAGCGCGGCGAAGGGCCCCGGGCTTCCGCCCGGGGCCTTTTTTATGGGCCCGCAGCCGCGCGTTCCGGTCCTTTCGTCATGCCCGGCGCTAACATAAAACAATCCGCCGGCTGACCGGGAGGGGTACGCGGATGGTTTAGAATTTACTAAATTTCTATACATGAAGACACCGCGCATGAACCAGGCAGAGAAGCTCGCAAGGACCCTGAAGCACATCTCCCACCCGCTGAGGCTGCTGATGATCTGCATGCTCTCCGAGGGCGAGAAGTGCGCCGGCGATATCGTCGCCAGGCTGGGCACCACCAAGGGGAACATCTCGCAGCACCTGCGCGTGCTGTCGGACAACGGGGTCATAGCTTACAGGAGGGAGGCGAACAGGGTCATCTACCGCATAGCGGACGGGAAGCTGGTGAAGCTGCTGGACGCGATGAGGAACCTGTATTGCCCGGGCGGCGGGCACTAGTCCGCCAACAGTTCGATACGCAGGTTATATAAGGAGGCAGCAATAATGAAACGGACAGTAAGACATCTCGCGGCGGCAACGGCCCTGATAGGGCTCTCCGCCGTCTGCTACGCGACGAACGGGGACAACCTGATAGGCGTGGGCCCCACGTCCCGGGCCATGGGCGGAACCGGGATAGCCGCCCCGCAGGACTCCATCAGCGCCATCTTCTCCAACCCGGCCGCTCTCTCCCAGATAGAGGGCTCGCAGTTCAACTTCGCCGGCACCGATTTCAGCCCGGCCGTTAAGGCGACGGTGGTCGCTCCGTCCGGCGGCGGCATGCCGGGCAACTGGAAAGCGACCAGCCAGGACGCCGTCTACGCCGTGCCGGCGATAGGCCTCTCCACTCCGATGACGGACAAGGTGAATTTCGGTATAGCCGCCTACGGAGTTTCCGGCATGGGCGTGGACTACCGGAACAAGGACCCGATGAAGACCAATACCAAGGTCTCCGTGATGAAATTCGTTCCGGCCGTGTCCTGGAAGAGCGGGGCTTTCTCGTACGGGCTCGGCATGGACATAGATTATCAGGCCGCCGACTTCGGGTCTGGGCTTTCCCATAACTACGCCGTGGGCGCGCGCCTCGGCGCGGGCTATGAGGCCGGCGCCTGGAACTTCGGCCTGACGTACGTGAGCCCGCAGAGCGTGGAGCATAAGCGCATCTACGATTTCGACGGGACCGGGGCCGGCGGCGCCTTTAACGGCTTCGACTCGCTCAAGCTCGAGAACCCGGCCCAGTACGGGGCCGGCGCGGCCTACAAGGGCCTCGATAAGTGGCTGTTCTCGGCCGACGTGAAGTACATAGACTGGGGCAACGCCGAGGGCTACAAGGACTTCGACTGGGGGTCCCAGACCGTGTTCGGGCTCGGAGTCCAGAACAAGACCACCGATAAGCTGACGCTGCGCGCCGGCTGGAACTACGGGAAGAACCCGGTAAAGAAGCACCAGGCCTTCAACGCGATGAGCGGCATGACCAGCGTGCAGGGCAAGAGCATGAGCACTTTCGGCTACGAGTATTTCAGGATAATAGGCTTCCCCGGCATCGTGGAGAACCACGTCAGCCTGGGCTGCGGCTACGAGTTCTCTCCTAAGTTCGCGCTGAACCTGGGCTACACCAGGGCCCTGGCGAAGACTATCAGCGAGACCGACAGTTCCGGCACGATCACCCTCAAGTCCGAGCTGTCCGAGAACGCGCTGGACCTGGGGCTGACCTTCAGGTTCTAAGGTAAACGGATAGGGTGAGGGGAGGGGACGGCTTTGGCCGCCCCCTCTGTTTTGTGGAATTCTTGACTAAAAACAATGCGCGGATTGACCGATGCGGGTTCCAATGTATTTTAGTATTTGCTAAAATACTTACATGAAACCACCGCGCCACGCCGAAGCCGGGAGGCTCGCGAAGACCCTCCGGCACATCGCCCACCCGTTGCGTCTGCTGATAGTCTGCATGCTCTCCTCCGGGGAGAAATGCGCCGGGGACATCTCCGGCCCCCTC
Organism: bacterium; assembly: GCA_021812825.1. The sequence goes on from JAKAMO010000050.1 coordinate 10,066, forward strand.
GGTACCACCAGGGGCAACGTCTCGCAGCACCTGCGCATCCTGACCGACAACGGCGTGCTTTCGCGCCGCAAGGACGGCAACAAGGTCTTCTACGGCATCAGCGACGGGAGGATGTCCGAGATGGTGGCCATGATGAGGAGGCTGTACTGCCCGGGCCGCACGCCGGCCGCTGGCAGGCCTTGAACCGAATATGAAGAAAGTCCTTATATTAATAGCGCTGGCAGGCCTTATAGGCGGCGTCCCTTCCGGGGCGCTGGCCCTGCGTGAGACCGATCCCGGCACCCTGTCCGTACTGAAGGCCGAATATCCCAAGAAGCACAAGGCCTCGGTGGACCATTCCAAGTTCCAGGCCCTGGACAAGAAATTCGGGGACCTGAAGCAGGTCACCGCGGCCTGCCTGTCCTGCCACAACAAGGCGCAGGACGAGGTGATGCATACCAGCCACTGGACCTGGGACAGGGGCGAGTACATCCCGGGGCGCGGCGTGGTCTATTTCGGCAAAAAGAACGCGATAAACAACTTCTGCATCAGCACCCCCGGCAACGAGAAGAGCTGCGCCAAGTGCCACCCGGGCTACGGGCGAAACGCGGACGGCTCCGTACCTAAGGACCCCGATGACGTGGACTGCCTGGTCTGCCACGACAATTCCGAGACCTACGCGAAAGGCTCCGACATGGGCGGCGCGCCGGACCCGAAAGTGGACCTCGGCGCTGCGGCCCGCAGCGTCGGCCTGCCCAGGCGCGCCAACTGCGGCATCTGCCACTTCTTCGGCGGCGGCGGCAACAACGTCAAGCACGGGGACCTGGAGAAGGCGCAGTTCGAGCCCTCCAGAGAACTGGACGTGCACATGGCGCAGAACGGCGCCAACATGCAGTGCGTCGACTGCCACCTCACGGAGAACCACGAGATCTCCGGAAAGATGTACTCGCTTTCGTCCATGGACCGTAACCGGGTCACCTGCGAGCGGTGCCACACCGCCTCGCCGCACAAGGACAGGGTGATCAACGAGCATACCGCCAAAGTGGCCTGCCAGAGCTGCCACATCCCGCTCTACGCCAAGGCCAACTCCACCAAGGTGTTCTGGGACTGGTCCACGGCTGGAAAGCTCAGGGACGGCAAGCCCTATTCCGAGGAGGACGAGCGGGGCAACCATACCTACCTGTCGATAAAGGGCTCGTTCAAGTGGGGCGACCACCTGAAGCCGGAATACGCCTGGTCCAACGGCACCGCCTCGCATTACCTGAGCGGCGACAAGGTGGAGGATACCTCGAAGCCGTTGGTGCTGAACCCGCTCTACGGCTCCTATTCCGACGACAACGCGAAGATAATACCGGTGAAGGTGCACCGGGCCAACCAGCCCTTCGACCCGGTAAATAAGACGCTGATACAGCCGAAGCTGTACGCCGACAGGAAAGGCGAGGGCGGCTTCTGGAAGGACTTCGACTGGCAGTCGGCCGCGCGGCTCGGCATGAAGAAGGTCGGGCTGCCGTTCAGCGGCAAGATAACCTTCATCCGTACCGACATGAACTGGCCCCTGAACCACATGGTTGCGCCCAAGGAAGAGACGCTGAAATGCTCGGAATGCCACGAGCGTGACGGCGGCCGTCTGGCGGGACTGAACGGCTTCTACCTGCCGGGCAGGGACCGCTCTAAAGCGCTAGATATACTGGGGAAGCTGATGCTGATAGTAACCCTGCTGGGCGTGCTGCTGCACGGCGCGGGCCGCATCATCAGCCGCAGGGCCTACAAAGGCGGTGAGAAAAAATGAAGACGCATAAGAAAGTGAGGATCTACACCGGCTTCGAGCGGTTCTGGCACTGGACGCAGGCCGTGCTGATCATCTTCCTCGGCTTCACCGGGTTCGAGATACACGGCGCCTATTCCTTCCTCGGCTTCAGGGACGCCGTCCGCTACCACAACGACGCCACCTGGCTGCTGATGGTGCTGATAGCCTTCGCTATCTTCTGGCATTTCACCACGGGCGAATGGAAACAGTACGTGCCGACCACGAAGAACATCTCGGCGCAGCTGGAGTACTACGTGTTCGGTATCTTCCGGAACGCGCCGCACCCTACCAAGAAGACCGCGCATTCCAAGCTGAACCCGCTGCAGAAGCTGGCCTACTTCGGCCTGAAGGTCTTCCTGCTGCCGGCCACGCTGCTGTCCGGCCTGCTGTACATGTTCTACCGCTACCAGGGCGGCGGCCTGCCGGGCTTCCTGTCGGCCGGCTCCCTGGGCCCCGTAGCGCTGGTGCATACGGCCTGCGCCTTCGCGCTGGCGGCGTTCCTGATCGGGCACCTTTACCTTATGACCACCGGCAGCACCGTGACGTCCAACCTGAAGGCCATGTTGACGGGCTGGGAGGAGCTGGAAGATGAAGAGTGAACACGTAAAAGACGCGCAAGAGACTAAGTATATGAACCCGTACCTGGCGGGCTTCCTGCTGGGTATGGTACTGCTGGCCACGATCTTCATGACGGGCCGCGGACTTGGGGCCAGCGGCGCGCTGAAGAGCGGAGTGGTGGCGGCGGTGCAGGCGGTGGCGCCGGGTCACGCGGCGTCGTCAGAGTTCTACAGCGAATACGCGGCGCAGCACCCCGAGGGGCCGCTCAAGAACTGGCTGGTCTTCGAGGCGGTCGGCGTGATCATCGGCGCCTTCCTGTCGGGCCTGATCTCCGACCGGCTGGCCTTCAGGTTCGACAAGGGACCTTCCGCCACCAACAGGATGAGGGTCTGGGGCGCGCTGGCCGGCGGCGTTCTGTGGGGCATCGGCGCGCAGTTGGGCCGCGGCTGTACCAGCGGAGCGGCGCTGAGCGGCATGGCCGTGATGTCCACCGGCGGCATAATAACGATGATCTTCATCTTCGCCGGCGCGTACGGCTTCGCGTACTTCGTCCGGAAGCTCTGGATATGAGGAGAGATATATGGGGCCTTTAGTACCAGACATAATCAGCAACAATCTGAACTATCTCGTAGCCCTGGGGGTAGGGCTGCTTTTCGGCATGGTGCTGGAACAGGCCGGCTTCTCGAGCACGAGGAAGCTGGTGGGCCTGTTCTACGGCTATGACTTCACGGTGCTGCGCGTGTTCTTCACCGCCGGCGTGACGGCCATGCTGGGCGTGATAGGCCTAGAGCACTTCGGCCTGCTGGACATGAGCCTGGTCTACATAAACCCGACCTTCCTCTGGGCCGCCATAGTCGGCGGCCTGATAATGGGGCTGGGCTTCGTGGTTGGCGGGTTCTGCCCGGGCACCAGTATCTGCGCGGCGGCCATAGGCAAGCTGGACGCGATGGTCTTCATAGGCGGCGCCTTCCTCGGCGTGTTCATCTTCGCCGAGGGCTATCCGCTGTTCGTGAAGCTCTATATGGCCGCGCCGTGGGGCAGTCCGCAGGTCTTCGACAGCCTGCGCATCTCGCAGAGCCTGTTCGCCTTCCTGCTGGTGCTGGCCGCGCTCGGGGCTTTCTGGGCCGTCTCTATCATAGAGAACAGGGTCAACGGCGTGAAGAGGCCGGCGGTGCGGTTCACGCCGTACTACGCCGGGCTCGGAGCCGCGGGGCTGGTGCTGGCCGCGGCAGCCCTGCTGATGCCCTCCAGGAAGGCCTCGCTGCTCGAGGCCTCCGAGGCCCCGGGGGCCGCGCAGGCCTATAAGGCCGACGCGATGACCCCCGACGAGTTCGCGCTCAGGCTGATGGACGGCGGGGATAAGATGCGCATCGTGGATTTCCGGCCCGAGGAGGCGCGCGCCAAGATGCCGCTGCCGGGCTCGGTGCCGTTCACTGCCGGAGGGCTGTTCGAGAAGCAGGCCGCCAGGACCCTGCTGACCCGCGGGCTGACCTACGTGTTCGCGGCCGAGGACGAACAGACGGAGCGCAGGATGGCCTTCATCGCCGACAGGCTGGGCTTCCGGGACATAAGGATACTGGAGGGCGGGCTGAAGGCGTTCAGGGACCGGATACTGGATTTCAAGCCGGCGGCCGGCGCTTCCGCTTTCGAGCGGGACAACGCCTACCGTTTCCGCGAGGAAGCGAAGCGGATCGTGCCCGGCCTGCTCAAGGCCGCGCCGGCGGAGCCGGCGGTCAAGAAGGCCAAGCGCATACTCGGCGGCTGCTAGAGCGCGCCGTCCGAAAAAGAAAAGCCCCCGGCAACGCCGGGGGCTTTTCTTTCGTGCAAGACGCGGCGGGCGGGCGCTATTTTCCGGACAGTTGGCCGCAGGCGCCGGCTATGTCGTCGCCCAGGCTCTTGCGGACGGTGACCTCGAAGCCGTAGGTCTCCATAAGACCCGCGAAAACCTTAACGCGGTCCTTGGCCGGCGTATTGTAAGGGCAGCCGGTGCGGTTGTAGGGGATCAGGTTTATCGTGAAATACTTGGGGGCGGCCACCGAGCGCAGCCAGGAGTTGAGCTTGCCGGCCTGGGAGCGGCTGTTGTTCACGCCGTCCATCAGCACGTACTCCACGAACACGCGGCGGCGGGTGCTGAAGATGTAGTCGTTCAGGGCCTTGGCCAGCTGGGACAGCGGGTACTGCCTGTTAAGCGGAACCAGCTCGTTGCGCAGCGCGTCCTCTGAGGCGTGCAGCGATATCGCCAGGTTGCACTGCGGGAAATCCTTCGCGAAGCGCCGGATGCCGGGCACGTGGCCGGCGGTGGAGACCGAGATGTGGCGCTGGCCCAGGCCGATCCTGTCGGGGTCGGTCATGGTCTTTATGGCCTCGCCCACGGCGTCGTAGTTGTAGAACGGCTCGCCCATGCCCATGAAGATCACGTTGCCTATCTTCTGGCCGCGGGCCTTCCTGAGCCAGGCGCCGGCCGCCAGGAACTGGTCGGTTATCTCGTCGGGAGAGAGGTTCCTCTTCAGCCCCTTCTTGCCGGTGGCGCAGAACGGGCAGCGCACAGGGCAGCCCACCTGGGTGGAGACGCAGAGGCTCCACTTTTCCGGCAGCAGGTTCAGCAGCACTGTCTCTATCTTGCGGCCGTCCTTCAGGCCGTACAGGAACTTGACCGCGTCGCCCTTGGCCGATACCTGCGCTTCCAGCTGCTCCACGGAATGCAGGCGGAACTCCCGGGACAGCTGTTCCCTGAGGGGGGCCGGGAGCACGGTAACATCGTCCCAGGAGGCGGCCATGCCGCGGTAGACGGCGGCGCGCACCTGTTTCATGCGGAAGGCCGGCAGGCCGCTCTTTTCCAGGAACGCGGAGAGCTTCTGGAAGTCCATACTAAGATTATCGCAAATATGGGGGCCCATAAAAACAAGGCCCGCCGGGAGGCGGGCCTTGGGATCGCCGAGGGGCGGCTAGATGGGGCACATGAAAGAGGCGGGGTCCTTGCCGCAGTCCACCACCTGCGGGGCCAGGACCGGGCGGAATACCGGCACGAAGATCTCGCGGTTCAGCGTCTTCAGCGCGGCCTTGTAGTCGTAGAAATAGGAGCCATGCCAGGTCTTCACGTTGCGTATGGTGAAAAGGTCCCGCCTGGCGGCGGCCCGCAGCGGCTTGTTGTGAAGGATGAAGTCGATCAGGTTGTGTTCCACGTTGCCCACTTCCGCGTCTACCTGATAGTTGGAGTCGGCCGCCGGGATGGCGTTGGAGAACGAGTCGCGCATGGCCCAGATATTCCGCCAGACGCCGACTACCGCCGGCTTCCTGACCTTCCGGACCAGGCCGCTTTTCAGGGCCTCGAAGCGCAGGAACATCTTGACCACCGGGTTGGAGGGCACCAGCGGGGAGCCGACGGTGATCAGCTTGTCTATGCGGACGTCGCCGCGCCTTTTCCCTACCCGGTGCAGCGCCGTGTGGGCCAGCACCGAGCCCCAGCTGTGGGCCAGGATGTAGATCGGCCTGCCTGAGTCCTTGTATTTGTCGTAGACCTCTATGATCTTCGCCTGCAGCCTGCGCACCGTCTTCCGGGTGTCCCCGGGGTCCCTGGACCAGGTGAAGGGTATTACTATGACGTCGTGGTCCGCGTAGCCGGGCAGCTCCTGCAGCTTGAGCTCGAGGTAGTTATCCGGCAGGCGCACCACTTCCCGCTCGGCCTCCAGGCCGGCCTCGTCCTCTTCGGGGAAAAAGTAGCGCGCGTCGAAGCCGGTCCCGGCCTCGTCCGCTTCGGTCAGGTCCCTGTGGGGGAAGATCCTGCGGATGAGCTTGAGAAAATTCCCCAGGTCGGCCGACCCCCAGCCTATCTCCGAGAACTTCAGTCCGGGCAGCGTTATTACTATCGGGTCCATGCCGTTCACCTGGGTCAGTACCCCGGCCAGCGGAGGCTGCGGGGCCGGCATGTCCATGTCCGAGGCCAGCGCCGCTAAGTCGGCCGCGTGCGTGGCGTTCAGGTCGATGGCGGCCGCGCGGCCGCAGAGCAGGAAAGGCAGGGCAAGGATGAAAAGCGCGGGTTTTGCCATTTTCATATAATATAGCTACGCTGTTTCGGCTAAAATCTAGCAGATGTGTTGACCGTTGTCAACTGATTTTGGTCAACTTCCAAAAGATGACAAAGAGCTGCGACCTGAACAGATTTACGGCTTTCCTGGCCCTGAATTTCTGCCTGTCCCTGGCCGTCTCCTCCTTTTTCCTCCTCTTCGCGGGCCGGCACCCGCTCGAGCTGGCCTTCGCGGCGGTGGCGCTGGTCTCCAATACGCTGATGCTCTGCGCGGCCGTCTCCGTCCCGGCCCTGCTGCTGTATCGTCTCGGCCGCGGGCCGGCGCTGCCCGGCGCGCTGCTGGGCCTCTTCCAGCTGCTGCTGGTCACCGACGCCGGCGTATACAAGATATTCAAGTTCCACCTGAACTCGATGGTGGTCAACCTGGTCCTGACCCCCGGAGGCCTCGACTCGCTGGAACAGGGCTGGGGCATGAAGCTCTTCTACGTTCTCCTGGCGGCCGCGATGCTGGCGGCGCAGCGGCCGCTCTGGAAGCTATCGGAAAGGGTGCGGGCGGGCTTCAGCCGCCGCGCGGCCAGGACGGCCGCCGCCGTTTTGTTGCTGTTCGTGCTGGCGGATAAAGGTCTCTTCGCGTGGGGCACGCTGTACGACTCGGTCTACATCACCCGCAACGCCCAGCTTTACCCGCTCTACCAGCCGCTGAGGATACGGAGTTTCGCCAATAAGTACCTGGGCGTCAGACTGGACTCGGAGGTCAGGGGCGGCATAGACAAGCGTTACTCAGGGTTGGCCTACCCGCTGGTCCCGCTGCGGGCGGAGCGGCCGGCCAGGCCGCTGAACTTCGTGGTCCTGGTGGTGGACTCGCTGCGCCGGGACATGCTGAAGCCGGACATCATGCCGGAGACCTGGGCGCTGGGGAAGAAGAGCGCCATTTTCACGGATCACTACAGCGGCGGCAACTGCACCAGGTTCGGCATCTTCTCCATCTTCTACGGCATCTACGGCAACTACTGGTTCGACATGCTGGGTGAGCGCCGCCCGCCGGTGCTCATGGACGAGCTGCAGGCTCAGGGCTACGACATCCGGTTGTACGCCAGTTCGAAGCTGAGTTTTCCCGAGTTCGATAAGACCGCCTTCGCCAGGGTCCCCAGAGGCGGCGTCTACGACGATCCGGACGGCGCCGACGTGGTGGCCCGGGACGGGCGTATAACTAAGGAGTTCGTCTCCTACCTGCGCTCCCGCCGCCGGGGTTCTCCGTATTTCGCCTTCGTCTTCTACGACGCCTCGCACGGGGCTTACGGCTACCCGCCCGAATTAGAGAAGTTCAGGCCCGCGGCTAACGCGAACCGCCTGGCCCTTAACAGGGACAATATCGGCCCGCTGTTCAACATGTACAAGAACTCGGTCTACTACGACGATCGCTTGGCAGGGGAGATACTGAAGACGATAGCGGATACCGGAGGGATGAAGGACACGGTCATCCTGGTGCTGGGAGACCACGGCGAGGCCTTCCTGGAGCGCGGCCGTTACGGCCACAACCAGGGCTACAGTCCGGAAGAGGTGCGCGTGCCGCTGGTGCTGTACGTGCCCGGCCGAAAACCGCTGGTCTCCTCGGCCATGACGAGCCATCTGGATATAGTGCCGACGCTGATGCCGTTGCTGGGCGTAAAGAACCCCCCGTCCGACTATTCCAGCGGACGCAGCCTGTTCGACGTTTCTCCGCGGTCCTTCGTGTCCTGCGCGTCCTGGGACACCGCTGCCATCATCACGTCGAGCGGCACGCTTGAAATGCCGCTGGAGGCTTACAAGGGCGGCGTGAAGGCTTTCGACTCCGAATACGGGGAAGAGGGGAAGAAGGCGGCGCGCGCCTATGCGCCGCTGATAGTCAAGTTCCAGAAGGAAGCCAGCAGATTCTCAAAATGAAGAGGCCGGCTATATGCCGGCCCCTTCTCCTCCGCCCGCGCGCCTGGACCGCGCGCGGGATTTTCTTTTCCTTATCCGGGCTATCTCTTTGAGGCGCTCCGAGGTTCCCGGGGAGACGCGCAGCTCTATCTCGTCCACGAGCTCCCTGAGGGCCAGGAAGCGGTTGAGCGAGCGCTTGCGCTCGCGCTGGCAGCGGACGACCAGCCCCAGCGGCGCGTAGCGCAGCAGCACCGCATTGGCCGTCTTGTTTATCTTCTGGCCGCCCTTGCCGCCGCCGCGCACGAACTGCTCCTCCACCAGGCGCAGGTCTATCGCGAGGCGCGCGATGCGCGCCTTGAGCGCTTCGGCCTTCTGCGGGGTGATGTCGGAGAGCTCCGGGAAGTTCACCGTTACTCTTCCGACTGGCCGTGCTCGCGCAGGTACTTGCGGATATGGCTGCGCGCGCCCGCCGTCTTTACGGCGCCGAGCCAGTCCTTGCGCGGGGCGGAATTCTTGCGGGTGATGATCTCGCAGATGTCGCCGCTCTTGAGCGAGTGGTCCAGGCGGACCATCTTGTTGTTGACCTTGGCGCCTATGCAGGTGTTGCCCACATCGGTGTGTATCGCGTAGGCGAAATCTATCGGCGTGGCGTCCACCGGCAGCGGCTTCACGTCGCCCTTCGGCGTGAAGATGAAGATCTGGTCCAGCTCGAGGTCGGTCTTGAAGCTTTCTATGAACTCGCGCGGGCTGGAGAGGTCCTGCAGCCACTCCATCCACTGCCGCAGCCAGTTCAGTTTCTCGTCAAGGTGGCGGTCCGCTCCCTTGTCGCCCATCTTGTAGCGCCAGTGCGCCGCGATGCCGTACTCCGAGGTGTGGTGCATGTCCTCGGTGCGGATCTGGATCTCGATGACCTCGCCGGAGGCCGCGATCACGCTGGTGTGCAGGCTCTGGTAAAGGTTCATCTTCGGGACCGCGATATAGTC
>JAKAMO010000051.1 GCA_021812825.1 bacterium
GTGGCCGTGGAGAAGACGGAGAACAAGCTCAAGGTGGCGATGGAGGACCCTCTGAACATCGTGGTCCTGGACGACCTGAAGATGATGACCGGCTTCGACATCAAGCCCGTCTTCGGGGCCGAGTCCGACATCAACGCCGCCATCGACAAGAACTACGGCACCAAGACCGCCAAGGAAGCGCTGGACGATATCCTGCTGAAGACCGCCAACGGGACCACGGAGATCTCGCTGGTGGAGGAGGACGAGAGCAAGGGCGGAGGGGAGGACATCACCACTCTCGACGCCACCGGCGAGGCCGCCCCGATAGTCAAGATGGTCAACCTGATCATCTCGTCGGCCATCAAGGCGCACGCTTCGGACATCCATATCGAGCCGACCTACAAGGAGACCAAGGTCCGCTTCCGCATCGACGGCGTGCTGCACGCGCAGCCGTCGCCACCGAAGAAATTCCACAACGCGCTGATCAGCCGCCTGAAGATCATGTCTACGCTCGACATTTCCGAGCGCCGCATCCCGCAGGACGGCCGCACCAAGCTGAAGATAGAGGACAAGGAGATAGACCTCCGCGTGTCCATACTGCCCTGCGGACCCGGCGAGAAGGTGGTCATGCGTATCCTGGACTCCTCGGGCCTCAAGCTCAAGCTCGAGGACCTCGGCATGGAGCCGGAGAACCTGGCCATCTTCGCCAAGTGCCTGAAGGCCCCGCACGGCATCAACCTGATCACGGGCCCCACCGGCTCGGGCAAGTCCACCACGCTTTACTCGGCTCTCGCCACGCTGAACGAGCCGGACGTGAACATAGTCACGATCGAGGACCCGATCGAGTACCAGCTGGAGGGCATCAACCAGGTGGGCGTGAACGCGGACGTGGGCCTGACCTTCGCCAGCGGCCTGCGCAGTTTCCTGCGCCAGGACCCCGACGTCATCATGGTCGGCGAGATCCGCGATTTCGAGACGATGTCGATAGCCATCAACGCCGCGATGACCGGCCACCTGGTGTTCAGCACGCTGCATACCAACGACGCCCCCGGCGCGATAACCCGCATAGGCATGATGGGCGTGGAGCCGTTCCTGACCTCTTCCACGCTGCTGATGGTGGTGGCGCAGCGCCTGGTGCGCGGCATCTGCAAGAACTGCAAGGAACCATACGAGGTCACGCCGGACCTGCTGGTCAGCCTGGGGGTGCCCAAGGCGCTCCTTGATAATAATATAAAAAATGGTAAAATTACGCTGTTCAGGGGCAGGGGCTGCGATACCTGCTCCCAGACCGGCTACAAGGGCCGCATGGGCATCCATGAGGTGCTCGAGATAAACGATCAGATCAGGCAGCTGATCATAGCGAAAGCCGACTCCGCCAAGATAGGCGAGGTGGCGCACAAGAACGGCATGATAACGCTGAGGGAGTCGGCGCTGCGCAAGCTCTTCGACGGGAAGACCACGGTGGAAGAGGTCATCCGCGTGACGGGGTCGGACTAGACGGATTTTTAAGTACGGGATCAGGAGCGAACATATATGGTAACGATGAGCGAACTGTTCATGATGATGCACGAGAAGAACGCCTCGGACATCCATATCACCGCCGGCGCCACGCCGATGCTCCGCATCGACGGCGAGCTTATCGCCACGCCCTTCGAGAAGCTCACCCCCGAGATGTGTCAGACGCTGATCTTCTCGCTGATGACCGACGCCCAGCGCCAGCGCTTCGAGGCCACCAACGAGCTGGACTTCGCCTTCGGCATCAAGGGCCTCGGCCGCCTGCGCATGAACGCCTACCGCCAGCGCGGCGTGGTCGGCGCTGCCATCCGCTCCATCCCCAGCAAGTACAAGACCTTCGACGAGCTGAACCTCCCGCCCGTGGTGTACGAGCTGATGAAGATGAACAAGGGCCTGCTGCTGATCACCGGCCCCACCGGCTCCGGCAAGTCGACGACGCTCGCGTCGATGATCGACTACCTCAACGAGCACAGGAACTACCATATCGTCACTATCGAGGACCCGATAGAGTACGTGCACACGCACAAGAAGAGCATCGTGAACCAGCGCGAAGTCGGCGCCGACACCGAGACCTTCGGCGCGGCACTCCGCCACGTGCTGCGCCAGGACCCGGACGTGATCCTGATCGGCGAGTTGCGCGACCTCGAGACCATCAGCGCCGCGCTGAACATCGCCGAGACGGGCCACCTCGTGTTCGCGACGCTGCACACCTCGGACGCTTCGCAGACCATCAACCGCATCATCGACGTGTTCCCGCCGCACCAGCAGGAGCAGATCCGCGTGCAGTTGTCGTTCGTGCTGCAGGGCGTCTTCGCCCAGCAGCTGCTGCCGCTGGCCAGCGGCATGGGCCGCACGCTCGCCTGCGAGGTGCTGATAGCCAACTCCGCCGTCCGCAACCTGATCCGCGAGCAGAAGATAGAGCAGATCCCGACCATCATCCAGACCGGCGGCAAGTTCGGCATGGTCACGATGAACCAGTCCCTGGTGGAGCTGTACAAGAAACAGAAGATCAGCTACCAGGAGGCGGTCAACCGCTCCACCGATCCCGAGGACCTCAAGAAGCTGCTGCAGAAGTCGCTTTCCACCACCGGCTAGGTGAACGATGCTATTCGCGTATAAGGCCAAAGATTCCGTAGGCAAGCAGACCGAAGGCACGGTAGAGGCCGCGGACGAAAAGGCGGCCCTGGGCCGCCTGCGCGGCCAGCGCCTTTCCGTCACCGAGATAAAGCCAGCCAAGGGCAAGGCCGGAAAGCAGGGCAAGCTGGGCGGGAAGATAGACAACAAGGACGTCGTCATTTTCTCGAGACAGCTCTCCACGCTGGTCTCTTCCGGCGTGCCCATAGTCCAGGGCCTCACGATACTTTCAGAGCAGGCCGAAGCCCCCAATTTCAAGCTGGTGCTGAACAACCTGCGCACCGACATCGAGGCCGGCCTTTCCATCGCCGACGCGATGAAGAAGCACCCCAACGCCTTCACCGAGCTGTACGTGGCCATGATACGCGCCGGCGAGGTCGGCGGCATCCTGGACACCATCCTGGAGCGCCTCTCCGCCTACCTCGAGTCCAACGAAGCGCTGAAGGGCAAGGTCAAGAGCGCGCTGATGTACCCTATAGTGGTGTTCAGCGCAGCCGGCATAATCACGATCTTCCTGATCGTGTTCGTCATCCCGATCTTCAAGGACATCTTCGCCGGCTTCGGCGCCAAGCTGCCCTTCATTACCCAGCAGTTGATAAACATCTCGGACTTCCTCAGGCACTACATCCTGTTCATGATCCCGCCGGTAGGCGGCGGGGTCTGGGGCTTCAAGAAGTGGATGAAGACGCCCAAGGGCGAGCGCAAGGTGGACGAGATAGCGCTGAAGCTCCCCATATTCGGTATCCTGCTCAAGAAGGTGGCCATCGCCAAGTTCAGCCGCACGCTGGGCACGCTGATCAAGTCCGGCGTGCCGATCCTGCAGGGCCTCGAGACGGTGGCCAAGACCGCCGGGAACAAGGTCATCGAGGAGGCCATCGACGGCAGCCAGAAGTCCATCAAGGAGGGCGGCCGCATCTCTGACCCGCTCAAGAAGGCCAACATCTTCCCGCCGATGGTCATCCAGATGATCAGCGTGGGCGAGGAGACCGGCGGCCTGGACACGATGCTCACGAAAATAGCCGACTTCTACGACACGGAGGTCGACACGGCCGTGAAGGGCCTCACCTCGATGCTCGAGCCGCTGATCATGATCTTCCTCGGCGTGGTCATCGGCACAATCGTCATCGCTATGTTCATGCCGATGTTCAGCCTCGGCGAAATGGTCGGCTGAGGCCGCGCCGGCCGGACGCGAAAAAGCCCCCGTTCCCGCGGGGGCTTTTCATTTTCCGGGCAGGGCCTTATTGCGGATGGTAATAACGCAGGGCTTCCGGCAGCTCCGCCTCTATCTTCTTTATACGCTGAGCGTCCGATGGATGCGTGGAGAGCAGCTCCGGCGGTTTCTTGCCTCCGGAGGCCTCCATGCGCTGCCAGAAAGGGACGGCGGCCCGCGGATCGTAGCCGGCCTTGGCCATCAGGATGAGGCCTATGTGGTCCGCCTCGGCCTCGTGGCTGCGGCTGAACGGCAGCAGCACTCCGACGTTGGCGCCCATGCCGAAGGCGTTCATGACCTGCTGCTGCACCTTCGGGTCCTTGTTGGACATGCCCATCTGCAGGGCCGTCCCGCCCAGGCTCACCAGTTCGCCCTGGCTCATGCGTTCGGCGCCGTGATGGGCCAGCGCGTGCGCGACCTCGTGTGACATCACCACGGCCAGGCCTGTTTCGTCCTGCGTCAGCGGCAGTATGCCGCTGTAGACGGCCACGCGCCCGCCGGGCAGGCAGAACGCGTTGACCGTCTTCGGGTCGTCGATAAGCTTGAACTGCCAGTCATAGCCCGGCTGGTCCGCCGCGGCGGCTATCCTCCGTCCCACGCGCTCCACCATCGCGGCCGCCCGGGCGTCGCCGGAGAGCTTGGCCTTGGACAGCACCTCCTGCCAGGCCTGGAGGCCCATCTTGTCCTCCTCCGGGGCGGAGATGATATTGAACTGGTGCCTGTTGGTGTAAGGCACGGTGGCGCAGGAAACGAGCAGCGCGGCCAGCGGCAGGAAGATGAGGTTCCTCATGGACAGATTCTATAAAAACCGGGCGCGGCTCCGCACGCGTCTTAAAGCGTATTCTGCCAGGACCCGGCGTTGATCACGTTCTTGAAGCCCATGCTCTTCAGGATGCCAGCTGCTACGCCGCTGCGGGCGCCGGAGGCGCAGCAGAGCACTATGGTCCGGGTCTTATCCAGTTTCTTCGCTCCGCCGGTTATATCGTCGAGCGGGATGTTCAGGCTCCCGGGCCTGTTGCCGGAGGCGAACTCTGCCGGAGAGCGCACGTCCACGAACACCGCGCCGGCAGCGGCAAGGCCGGGCAGGCGCTTCTTGACGGCTCTGAAGCGCAGGTAGCGGTAGAGGAGGAAGCCGGCTACGCCGGCGGGCAGGATATAGGATTTGAGGGTTTCCGGGTCTGGATTCATTCTTGCGTCCTTGCGAAAGTCGGGTCTCATCTATTAGATGCGCCGCGGTCCATAAAGTTTCAGGTCTTCCCGGTCCCCCCGATCAGGTTCACGGGTCTTTCGGGTCCGCCGCTTCGCGTAACTAATCCGCGTTTTTACTGCATTCCGGCGCGTAAGCCGCCCGGGCAAAAGCTATGGGAAAGAATACAGGGCCGGGTCGGGTCCGCCGCCTCAGGCGAGGGAGGCCGCTTGCGGCTAAACTATATACACGGCCGGAGAACAGCGGACAAATGACGGCAAGGCGCTCCGCGAATCCGGGACTCATAGGAGGAGAAGAGGAAATGAAAAAGATACTGACAATACTGATACTGGTCTCGGCAGCGGGCCTCGCCCGGGCCGGGGACCTGGAGAGCGCCGCCTCCGCGGCCGCCCTGACTGACCTCAGACTGGAACGGGCCGCGGACATGAAGGTCCCGGAACCTTCCGCCGCCGCAGCGCTGGGCGAAATGGACAAGACGGCTCCCAGCGAACTGCTGGGGCTGCCCGGCGCCACCAGCTACGAAAAGGTGAAGGCCCTGTTCGAGCGCGGCGTCCCGGCCACCCAGGCCGACCTGACCGGCATTAAGGCCGGCCGCACTTTCACGGCCGCCGGCACGGTCGCCAAGGGCGCCATGATAGGAATGGTGGTCAAGGTATCGGAGTACGAGGCGGCCGGCGCAACGGACGAGGGCCCGCTGTTCGGCTCTTCCGGCAAGGAGAGGTTCGCGATCGGTTTTATAGAGAACGACATCGAGTACTACAACAAAAGGGCGCTTAAAGGCCTAGAGCACCTCTTCCAGTATCCGTATTACTATAGTTTCGCCTTCGGGGTCCGCCGCCATCCGGAGTCTCCGCAGCGCAACTATATGATTTTCCCGGAAGCCCGGGCTGTCATGAACTGGAACAACGGTATCCAGCAGATCATCGAGGAACGGAAAGCCGGGGAATATCTGGTCGAGAAGTTCACCGAGAAGGATACCGCCTCCGGGCGTATATTGAAGACGCTCTATACCTATTATTTTATGGACTTGACCCCGCGCGACTGAAGAAGGCCGGCAGACAAGAGAGCGGCGGTGCAGGAAAAAATTATCAGGAGGATAACAGAATGAACAGGAAGATGATACTGGCGGTGATGATGGCGGCGGCGCCCGGCGCGGCGCTGGCCGCGGGCGGGGCGGAGTTGAACGGCCTGAAGGCCGGGGACGTCAGGGCTCAGGAAGGCGTTTCCATCCCCATGCCGGAACTGGTCAAGTCCAACTATCCGGTGGATTACGGCTACCAGAAGGTGCACCTCGTCAACAGGGGCCCGGCCGTGCTGGCCACCGTCGGCAGCGGCATGATGGACACGCGGTTGATCATCGGCTATAAGAAGAGCGGCGTCCTGGGCGGGGCGGAAAAGATAACCGCGCGGGTCATGGTTTCGTATTACGGCGGGGACGGCCGGACCAAGCTGTCCACGCGCGACGTCGAGCTGGGCAAGGAGTGGCACGGCACCGGCTTCATGACCCCGGCCATGATCCACCAGGACTATATCACCCTGTCGGACAACCTGGGCTTCCGCGGGATACAGAAGATAGAGCTGGCTTTCTTCGCGGGCGGCCAGTGGGATTCCAACTACGGCAGCAATTACACCGTATACATGAACGATCTGTCCAACAGCGGCATCCAGTACTCCAACCCCGGCTGGGCGGGCAGCAATGAGGTGGCCCCGCAGTGCTGGGACTTCATCGTGGCCCAGATGCGGGATATGCCGGAAAAGGGGCTCCCGGCTAATTCCTTCCTGGACAGCGCGGTGCGGCTGTCACGCATGCACTCCGAGCGGCTCAAGACCGTGGCCATGGCGATCAACGGCCAGGTCCCGGCGGCGTACACGCGCGGCGTGGGCGACGTCTCTTTCGGCATAGAGGGCGCCCTGTACGGCATGGAGGAGGCTATAAAGGAGCGCAACGCCATGGCGCTGCGTATGGAGCTTACGCGCATGGAGCGCTTCACTGCCCGCCTGCACAAGCTGGCCGCTTCCATAGCCGGCACCCCGGACTATACCAGGTTGTCGGGCTACGAGGTGGAGAGCGCGGCAGCGGCGCTCGACGCGCAGCTGCTCATCATCCGTGCCAACGCCAGTCTCCTGTAGGCTGCCGGGGAAAGCGCGCGGGGCATGGAAAATATAAAGGAGACCACCTGAAGAGTGTCTAATATGAAAAAATATCTGATGATCGTGGCCGTGCTGTGCATGGCCGGCGGAGCGAGGGCGGCGGATTTCGACGCGCTGGGCGGGGTCACCGCCGCCGGCATAAGGGCCGGTCTGGCCGGGATAGAGGCGGCGCTTCCCGGCGTTCATGGAAACGCGCAAGGCAAGACGCTGGTGGACGCCAAGACCATGCAGCTCCAGGTGGAGCAGAATTCCGTGAACCTGGCGGATTACGAGGCCACGCTGATCGTAAACTGCATGTACCGCTCCGGCCTGTGGCCGCAGCCGCACGTCTGCGGCAGCCGCGTTCTGCCGGTGGAAATAACGTCCGACGGCAGGCTTATACTGCCGCCCATCGAGGCGTTCGACGGCCCGCGCGGCGCGAACCCCGACAACTTCGATCTGCGCGTGACCGTCGCCAGAAAGGGCGATCCGCGCGACTGGCTGTTCACGCTGGGCGCCAGCGGCAGGAAAGGCCTGGCTGCCTACGCGCGCAAGACCGGCGCCATCAGCCTGCTGAAGCTCAACGCCGCCAAGGTGGAGGTGCTGGTGGAAGGCAAGCCGCTGGCCGGTTCCGCTATGGCGCAGGACCAGAGCTCCAGGTTCATGGCCTTCGTCGACAGCGCGCACGTCCCGGGCGAAGACATAGACCCGGTGGTGCTGGCGACCCCCCTTACCGGGATACAGAGCCTGGATAACGCCCAGCACAGTTATCCCAAGCCTTCATTGGCCGCTTTCCGGGCGCTGGAGTTCGGCTCCGCGGTGATGGTCGAGTGGGCGGACAGCCCCCGCGGCTGGTCGCTCTTTGCAGATCTCCGGCTGGGCACGGCATACACGGTGACCGAGAGCTACCGCGGCCGCGCGAAAATAGAGAGGTCTGTAGACGGGCTGCAGCGGATAGTGCGGCTCGACCTCGTGAAGGCGTACTAGGAACGCGGGCGGACGGAGGAGAATATGAGGGATGTCGTAGTGACAGGGGCGCTGGTCCTGTTGGCTGCCGCCTCCCCGCGGGACAGGGCTTTCATCGCGGCAGCCGATGACTTCTGGATAAAGGGGACTGCTTCCGAGCTGGGCGCCTGGGAAGTTCCGAAGTCCGCCGGTTTGCCTGTAACTTCATAACTATGGCGCAAAAGGTGGAGATGGACTACTCCGCGGCCGAGGCCGCGCTGGAGTATCTTGAGCGTCCCGCGCCCGGGAAACTGAAAGAACTGCTCGGGCATACCGCCTACCGGCTTATTGTCAGTCACAGCCGCAGATACTGTTCCAGGCCGCTTTCCGCGCAAACCCTGGCGCAGGCTTTCAGAAAAGGCTCTCCCGAAGCGGGTCTGGGCGGGCTTGCCGGGAACCGCGCCGGACTGGCGGCCGCCTTGAAATACCTGAAGGAGAACGAGCCTGCCATCCGCGACGAGTTCCTGTCCCTGCACCTGCGGTATCTGCCGCAGGATTATTGCGAGACGGCCGTGGTGCGATTCGCGCTGGGAGGCTGCGACGGTATAGCGCTGGACGGGCAGGTGGTAGTGAACCTTAACGACGGGCGCTTCCTGGCGGACAGACGGGAACTCCTCCTTTCCCTGCCGCACGAGCTTTTCCACCTGGGTTTCGAATATTATCGCGGATTGCCGGACCTGGCCGCCGCGAGGACGGTTGGGGATCTTAAGGAATTCGTGATGGAATTCACCATGAACGAGGGCCTGGCCACCCTGGTCCCCTACGAAAAGCGCAGGAGCGCGGGCGCGCTGGACGCGCGCGACTATTCCGTTCTGGAGAGCGCGGGAGACCTGGAGAAAAAACTGCGCGTTTTCGACGCGCTGCTCTGGGAGTTGGAGGCGCGCTCAAAAGAGGCGCTCACCGGAGGGTTCAGGGACCGGATACTTGAGGAATTGTCCAGGGAGCGGCTGTTCTATATCGCGGGCTGCCACAAGGCGCTGGCCATAGAGCGCAGCCTCGGCCGGGAGAAGCTGGCGCAGCTCGTGCGGTTCCCGGCGAGCGCGTTCATATATTGGGAAGTCTGAGCCGCACGGAGATCAGGATGACGGACATATGAGAGCGGTGCTTTGCTTTTCCCTGCTGCTGGCGGGCGGCCCAGGCCGCGCGGCCGCCGGCGCCCCTTCGTTCTCGATGTTCGACAGTCCCGTCTTCGCCGTGGTCAATCCCCGCGTCGGCACCAGGCTTTCCAGGGCAGCTTTCGAGGACGCGGTAAGCGGCGCCCGCGTGGTTTACGCCGGAGAGGTCGGCGGATCCGCCAGAAGCCAGCTGGCCAGGCTAGAGATACTCGATATGATGGTAAAAGCGCGCGGCCGCGTCGCGGTAGGGCTGGAAATGGTGCCTTCAGGCAGCCAGCGTCTGCTGGACGGCTATCTCGCGGGCCGGATACCGGAGAAGGAGTTCCTGTCAGGCTCCGCCTGGAGCGGACAAGCCGCTTTCACGCCGTACAAGCCGCTTTTCGTTTATATCCGGGAACATAAGCTGAAGGTCTTGGCCCTTGATCTGCCGCGCGGCCTGCCCGCGAAGCTGGCGCAGGGCGGAATAGCTTCCCTTGACCGGGGCGAAAGGGCGATGCTGCCGCAGGATATCCGCATGAACGCGGATAAGCCGTACCTGGCGTATTTAAAAAGAAGCTTTTACGCGGGCAGCGCGGCGAAAAGGACCGAGTGGGAGAACTATCTGTTCTCCATTTCAGCCTGGAACGCGGCGCTGGCCGCGCGCATTATCTGCTTTCTGGGCGAAAATCCGGACTATTCCCTGCTGGTGCTGACCGGCAACGGACGGATAATGTACAACGCGGGGGTGCCGGCCCGGATAAAATCCGCTGTGCCGGGGATCTCGCAGGTCTCAGTTTACGTCTCCGGCGCCGCCGCTCCCGGGAAGCCGGCGGAGATAGCCCCGCCGCCGGCCGATTATATCTGGTTCACCGGCGGCTCCGGGATGGCCGCATGGTAGGCGCGGCGTTCCAGACGCACGCTTTTCGGCGTCCAAAAACTTGCTTTTTCGTCCGCCAGCCCGTGTGAACCTGCCGGGTAAGGACCACGGGTCCAATTACATAGACAAATATGTTCCGCGCCCCAGGCTATCCAGCCGGGCGCTGGTTAGACTTTAGTTGTGGACGGTACTTCAGGAAAATGACGGGCTCAAATGAAAAGCATGGAAAGAACGATACTTCTCCTGACGGTTTCTATGTCGTTCGCGGCGCCGGCCCTGGCGGCAGGACGCGGAGGAGTTCCGTAGCCCCTGCGCGCGATGAGCGGCAGTCCGGCTGATCCCGCTATCCCCGCGGGTTCCGGGGATTTGTTCAGTATCGTCACCGGGATAGGCCGCATGAACGGGCAGGATACGACGCGCACTTCGACGGCGACCGACGGACGGGCGAGCGAGAAGGGAAGTCATGAGGAAAACGATGATGAGCACCGCATGCGCCGCGTACGTAAACGTACTAAAACTTCGGATATGGTCCGTGCGCGGGCGTAAGCCGGGGGGGCAACGGCGGTAGTGCGAAAAATGCCGTTCTCCGGGACCATGGCCTCATGCGAGAAGGCCGCTCGCAGCGTAAACTATGTATACAGCCGGACGATAGAGGACAACAACGGCAAGGCGCTTCCGGTAACACAATAAGGAGAAATGGAAATTATGAAAAAGATGATAGCGATGCTGGTACTGGTCTCCGCGGCGGGCGTAGTCCGCGCCGGTGATCTTGAAAAAGCGGCCGCGGCCGTTTCGCTTGAGAGGGTCAATATGACTCAAGCCATGGAGGCGAAGGTCGCAGTTCCGAGGCCGGAAATAGTTCCTCTTTCGGCCGCGGAGGTCCTGGAGATGCACCGCGCCAAGCTCATGGCCATACCCGGCGTGACCGGCCTTAAGGTGCTCGGGCACGGCGGCGAGCAGGCGATCGTGGTCACCTTCAGCAGCGAGAAGGCGTACAAGGACGCCGTCAAGAAGAAGCTGCTGCCCGCTCAGCTCTACGGTTACCCCGTGGGACATACTATAGAGGACGATATCAAGAGCGCCGACGTTTCAGCCGGATCCGCCGAAGAGCGCTCCGCCGGGACGACCTGGCGCCCCGTTGTCAAATGCGACGGCCTGACGCTGGATATTTCTGAGGGGAGCAGGCCCAGAAAGCAGCTTGTGTTAAGGAACGTCAACAACGCGTTCTACAACCTGGGGAGCAATCTGCCCAACCTCAACCCTAACACCGGGGTCTGGCGCAACGATGAGCTGATCCTCATCGGGGGGCGCGTTAAGTGGAACTCCGCTTTCTCCACTTACGATTACGCCTCGGAGCGGCTGATTACCCTTCAGGTGTTCGGCGACAGGGCGTCCGTAGAGATCTTTTACGGAAGAATGCTCAACATGGATGACGGCCTGCTCGCGCCTGATTCCATAAAGCGGCTCGCGCAGCACGACTTCTACGGCTGCCGCCAGTACTGAGAGCACGGGAAGCCAGACAAGGACACGGAGACAATGAGATGAAAAAGAATGCGATACTCGCGGCGGTTCTGACGTTGATAACCTCGGGCGCGGCTTATGCCGGCGGCGGCCTGGAAAGCTTCGGCTTCACTCCGGCCCAGCTGGAAGCGGCGAAGGTCCCGGCAGTGCCGGCCTATGTCGAAGCCGCCGGCGGAGAGAAGAGCGCGTATGAGGACATGGGAAAGTTCAAGGCTATGGCCCGCAAGCGGTTCCTCTCAAAGGACGTCAAGATAGAGCTTACGGTTTCCGACGAGGGAGACTCATACGGGGATATCCTGGTACGCCGCGTTTCTGCGGCGGGGGATAAATGGGAGCTTATCAAGAGGTACGAGCTTGAAAGGATCCCGGACAGCCCGCAGGCTATCAAGAGCGCCAGGAAATACGTGGCGCAGCGCCTGGACGCGGATACGGCGGCGGCTATGGATACCGTAGAATGGTCCTGCGGCGGCGGTCCCTCGTACGAGGCGAGGATACTGGTGAGGGGCGTGGCGGAAACGGTGAAGACGTACTCCATAATGGTTTCGGAATTGTCGCTTTCCCCGGCGCCGATAATGGACAACGAGGCCTGCCGCGAGTAGCCGTATTGCTCCAGCAGACCATGGCGTCCGCCACGGTCCGCCGCGCCCCCGGGGCCTTCCCGGGGGCGCGGTTTTTCTTCATGCTGCCGCCGGCGTTGCAAAACCTCGGTTTTGATACTCGGCCGCGCGTAAGCCTCCGGGGTAAGGGCGGGGGGGCCAATAACATGGATAAAGGGACCACGCGCCTCAGGCTTTCCAGCCGGGCATTGGCTAAACTATAGTTGTGGACGATACTTCAGGCAAAGGACTGGCTCAAATGAAAATCATGAAAAAGGCGATACTTCTCCTGATGGTTTCCCTGGCGCTCTCGATTCCGGCCCTGGCGGCAGGACGCGGCCGAGCTTTTGAGACCCTGCGCGCGAGGAGCGGCAGTCCGACTGATCCCGCTATTCCCGCGCCGGTCCCGGCTAAAGGCGCTTTCGGCTGGATCCAGCCGCAGGCCCAGGCCATATCCCCCGTCCTTCCTCAGCCGCTTAAGGAATGGACCGTGTTAGTCTATGTCAACGGCAAGAACGATCTGGAGGTGGCCGGTCTTTACAACCTCAACAAGATGGAACTTACCGGTTCCGGGGATTCGCTCAATATCGTCACCGAGATAGGACGCATGAACGGGCAGGATAACGACGTGCACTTCGACGGCGACTGGACCGGCTCGCGCCGCTACTACGTTACCCTAGACACCGACGAAATGACGATAAGTTCCCCCGAGCTGCAGTCTTTCGCGAACGTGGACATGGGCGACTGGCGGCACCTTGTTGACTTCGCCCGCTGGGGCATGGAGAACTTCCCCGCCCGCCATTACGCCCTGATAATCTGGAACCACGGCTCCGGCTGGATCACCTCCAAGGACACCGTACCCGCAGAGATGACCAAAGGGATCTCATACGACTATGAGACCAAGAACCATATCTCCACCCCCGAGCTTGGCGCCGCCCTGCGCGCCATCGGGAAGGTGGACATACTGGCCTACGACGCCTGCCTGATGCAGATGGCGGAGTTGCTTTACGAGGTCAAGGGTCACGCGGACTACGTGGTGGGCTCCGAAGAGACCGTGCCGGGCTTCGGCTTCCCCTACGACGGCTTCCTGCCGGAGTTCGCCGCCGCCCAAAAGAGCCCGGAACAGCTGGCCGCCGCCATGGTGCGCGCTTATGCCGGCTTCTACGGCTCCCGCAAGGACAAGGTCACTATCTCCGCGGTACGCATGTCCGCCCTGCCGGAATTCATGGACGCCTTCAACAACTGGACCGACGCGTTGCTGGGTTCCGACCTGAAGCCGCGGCTGAAACTGAAGATTTTCCGCACCAGCCATTATGCCTATGATGACAACCGCGATCTGTATGATTTTGCCGCCAGGACGGCCAAAGCGGATCCCGCGCTGGCCGGCAGGGCCGAAAACCTGATGACGGTCCTGCGCGACAGGCTTCTTATCGACGCCGCCACCGTCAACCTGCCCGCCGGCCATTCCAACGGCCTGGCCGTATACCTGCCGTTCAAGGGCTATAACCGCAGATACGACCAGCTGGCCTGGGCCGGAGCCACCAGGTGGGACGAGTTCCTGAAGATCATGAAGGACGTCCCGGCCGGCAGCTGCGTGGACCCCGGCCCCGGCGCCGACATGACCCAGACCTACCACTACATGGAGTGCATCGTGGAAAGCGACAGCGACTGAGACGCGGAAGAGTGAAGAAGAAGACCTCCGGTCAGCGCGGCGGGCCGGAGGAAAGCGGGGAGCGAAGAAGACACCATGAAAGGACTGATCATAGCGGTAGTGATGGCGGGAATCGCCGCGGGCGCGCTGGCGGCCGAGATAGCCGACCTGCAGCGCCTGAGGGCAAGGGACCTGAGCCTGGCGCCGGCGGCAGGGGCACGGATCCCGAATACGGCAGCCGCGGGGAGAACGCGGACTGAATTCAGCTACTGGAGTGATGAGGCAGGCCGGCAAGACCGGCGATTTTAAGGAGGAAAACATGAAAAAGACCGGAATGATAGTGGTAATGCTGATGCTGGCGGCGGCGGGCGCCAAGGCGGCCGATCTTGCCGACCTGCAGCGCATGAAGACAGCGGACCTGGCCCTTATGCCCGCGGCGGAGGTGCCGCTCCCGAAGGCCGCGGCAGCGGTGGAAAGGCGGGCGGAATTCAAATTTAAGTGCTACGGCGTGGACGACAACCAGCCGTACGATCTGGAGAAGCTGACGCTGAGGTTCAGCGGCCGGGACACCATGTACCTGTCGTTCGACATGATGGACTACGTCACCGAAAAATACGTCGCCGTGCCGGGCTACACGCCCCAGGCCGGAAGTTCGCTGGTCGGGTTCCGCAAATTCAACGTGGTCGATCCGCACTCCGGCTCCTACGCCGACGGCCCGCTGTTCCAGTTCTACGCAGAGGAACAGCTCATGGACGGCGGCTACAAGCTTAAGAACGGGAAGATGGGCGGTTATATAAAGACCCCCGGCGCGGGTTACTCGTTCGCCAAGTATATCTGCATGCGGTGAGGGGCGGGCGCGTAGCGGCAGCCTGCGTGCCAAAACAGCGATCGCAGTTCGTGCGCGGACGTAAGCCGGCGGGGCAAAGAGCGTAGTGCGAAATATGCCGCCGGGACGGGACCGCGGCCTCATGCGAAAAGGCCCCCTTGCGGATAAACTATACATGTAGCCGGACAATGACTGGCAAGCAACGGCAAGGCGTTCCGGTAAATATAAGGAGAAACATAAATTATGAAGAAGATACTGGCGGTACTGATACTTGTTTCAGCCGCGGGCGCCGCCCGGGCCGGAGATCTGGAGAGAGCGGCCGTCGCGATGAACGGCCTGGAACTGGAAAGGGCTGAAGAGATCAAAGTCCCGGAACCGGCCGCTATTGAGCGCCTGGCTTGCCTGGACAAAGTCCTGGACGACGCGGGGCCGCTGTTCTCCGGAACGGCGCTGAAAGACGCCGCGGCGGGGCCGGCAAATCCTTTTGTCGAACTAAAGCGCCTGTTCGATACCGGCGCCCAACCCTCGGAGTCAGACCTGACCGGCATGTTCGAGGGCAGGTCTTTCATGATGGGTCTCGGAAAACCTCTGATAATGCGCGCGGCGTTTGTCGGGCAACGCCAGCCCCTGCCGAACCCTTACGCGGACGGCGGGCCGCTCTTCAACGTAAACGGCCCGGCGGTGTTCCAGATCGGAGAAGAGCGGCTCGTCGTGGATTACTGCAGCACACGTGTGTCGCTGAACCCGGCGAAATTCTCCAATGGTTCCGCCGCCGCCGAATCCTTTGGTCTTGACTGGGAGACGGGCGTGATGTCCGTCAGGATGAATTCGGGCTACATCATTACCAGGATCGTGCCCGGGGATAACCGCGGAGAGATCTACTCCTATTACTTCGCGCCGGTCAAGTGCCGCAACTGACCCGGCGCCAGAAGGCGGGCGCCGCTAAGACCGGCGGTTGCAGAGCTGCTTTGCCGGACACCAGGGGAGACCACTGTTCCCCATCAACTCACAGAAAAGGACAGGAACAAATGAACAAGAAGATAATGCTGGCGGTGATGATGGCGGCGGTGCCCGGCGCGGCTCTGGCCGCGGGCGGGGCGGAACTCAACGGCCTCAGGGCCGCCGACCTTAAGGCGCAGGAAGGGGTCTTCATCCCCATGCCGGAGCTGGAGAAGTCCAACTATCCGGTGGATTACGGTTATCAGAAGGTGCACGTGGTCAACAGGGGCCCGGCCGTGCTGGCCACGGTGGGCAGCGGCATGATGGACACGCGGTTGATCATCGGCTATAAGAAAAGCGGCATCCTGGGCGGGGCCGAGAAGATAACCGCGCGGGTCATGGTCTCGTATTACGGCGGGGACGGCCGGACCAAGCTGTCCACGCGCGACATCGAGCTGGGCAAAGAGTGGCACGGCACGGGCTTCATGACCCCGGCGATGATCCACGAGAACTACATCACCCTGGCCGACAACCTGGGCTTCCGCGGGATACAGAAGATAGAGCTGGCTTTCTTCGCCAACGGGCAGTGGGATTCCAACTACGATAACAATTACACCGTAGACATGAACGAACTGTCCAGCAGCGGCATCCAGTACTCCAACCCCGGCTGGGCGGGCAGCGACGACGTGGCCCCGGCCTGCTGGGACTTCATAGTGGGCCAGATGCGGGAGAGGTCTGAAAAGAAGCTGAACAACCAGCAGAACATGGCCCTGCGCAAAATAAAAACTGGCGACATGGCCGACGACAAGATAAAAGTGGTCATCTCCTGGGACATCGACGACAATCAATTCATCGATATTGTTTTCGCTGATCTGACCAAGGCCGGCTATAAGTTCAAAACCGTCCACGGGACGCTTCCCTGGACGGTCATAGTGGACGCGGCGGGGATGGACGCGGCGGACACCGCCCTCGGCCTGGCCAAATATTACTATGTGACGGACGTGGTGGTGGCCAAACCCGTCTACGACGCGCTGCATAAGACCGGCGCGGCACAGGAGAAGAGCCTCTCCCCCAATTCCTTCCTGGACAGCGCCGTGCGGCTGTCGCGCATGCACTCCGGGCGGCTCAAGACCGTGGCCATGGCCGTCAACGGCCAGGCGCCCGAGGCGTACACGCGCGGCGTGGCTGACGCTTCCTTCGGCATCGAGGGCGCCCTGTACGGCATGGAGGAGGCCATAAGGGAGCTGGACGGCATGGCGCTGCGCACGGAACTTATGCGCATGGAGCGCTTCACCGCCCGTCTGCACAAGCTGGCCGCTTCCATAGCCGGCACCCCGGACTATACCCGCTTGTCCGGTTACGAGGTGGAGAGCGTAGCCGCGGCCCTCGACGCGCAGCTGCTCATAATCCGCGCCAACGCCTGCGCACTCTAAGCGCGGTCCGGCAGGGTTACGGGGGCGCAATACTCGACTTCGCCCGGGTATTGCGCCCCTCTATTTGTCCTATATTCACGACCGGTCCCTGGCCGCCCTGGGAAAAGCGGTCCCAAAACAGGTAGATTTCACCGTAAGCGGACTGTTGGCGCAGAACCGCCGCCGGAGTCTCCTGCTTCCAGGTGCCTTTATAAGGCCGCTTCACGTACTGAAACAGCGTTTCTGGCGCGTCACGCCACGTAAGCCGGCGGGGCAAAACGAATAGTGCGAAATACGCCGCAGGGATGTGACCTCAGCCTCAGGCGGAAATCCCGCGGGACAGCTAAACTATTAATGAGGCCGGCGAACCGGCATACATAAGGAGAGAAGATCATGAAAAAGACTGGAATGATAGCGATGATACTGATGCTGGCCGCCGCGGGCGCCAAGGCGGCCGATCTGGCCGACCTGCAGAGCCTGAAGGCCTCCGATATAGCGGCCAAGGCTTCCGCCTTCGACGTTCTGCCAATCCCGCAGGCGCAGAGCGCCGCGAAGGTGCTGCTGCAGGCTAAGGCCGTACAGCTCCAGGTTGAGCAGAACTCCGTCAACCTGGCCGACTACAAGGCCAGGCTGGTCGTAAACTGCATGTACCGCTCCGGCCTGTGGCCCCAGCCGCATGTCTGCGGCAGCCGCACCGTTCCGGTGGAGATAGACGGCGCAGGCCGCCTGCTGATACCGGCCATCGAATCCTTCGACGGCGTCCAGGGCGCCAAGTTGGACAACTTCGACGTGGCCGTCTACGTCAATTCCAAGGCTGACAACACCATGCTCTTCGCGCTCAGCATGCAGGGCAAAGCCGCCCTCGCGAGCTACGCCGCCGATAACACTCCCGTCAACCTGCTCAAAATGAACGACGCCGTAGTTGACGTGCTGGTGGAAGGCAAGCCGCTGGCCGGCTCGGAGCTGGCCGCCGACCCGGACGCCATGCTGATGAACCAGTTCGTAGAGGACCGCGACATCCTGACCCCCGGCATGGCCCTGGTCTCCTCCGTGGACAATACGCAGAGTTTCGACAACTACCCCCACTCCTACGCCAAGCCGTCCCTGGCCGGTTTCAAGGCGCTGTCGCTGAAAGGCGGCGTGCTGGCGCGCAAGGCCGGTCCCGACCGCAAGCTGGAACTGGTGACCACGCTCACCCTCCACAACATACCTTCGCAGATGCAGCGCTGGCAGTCCCGCATAGAGATCAGCCGGACCGTGGACGGTCTTGAGAAGATCGGCGCCGTGGACATGCTGAAGGTCAAGTAAGCCGGCCCGGCCGGAGAAAGCCTTCACGCGCCTGGACAAGCAGATCCGGGAAGAACGATACAGCACAGCGGGTGAACAAGGAGAAAAGAAAATTATGAATAACACGATAAAAACAATGCTGGCAGCGATTCTACTGGGGACGGTCTGCGGCGCGTCTGCGGGCGACTTCTCCGGCATGCAGAGGATGACGCCTCGGGAAGTCAGCGCGATATCCGTAAAGCTGCCGGAACCGGCGCCTGCCGTGATCCAGGCCCCGGCCGCTAAAGCGAAGCGGCTGTCGCTGGAGTGTTCTTCCGGACAGAAAGCCGCGCTCAAGGGAACTATAAGCGAGAAGGGAGCCAAGCTGGTCCTGGCGGATCCTGAAGACAGTCTGCCGCTGAATATGTCGACAAAACTGCCCGCGCAGTTCACCTTTGAGAGGATCATGCGCGTCAACGAGGCTAAATATTCGTTTATGAAGTTTTACAGCGACGCCACCGCATGGGAAGGTTTTGAACTCTCTCTCCCGAAGGCCATATTTACGGGCGGGCAGTCCGGAACGTTCCCGGCCTATTTTACAGTGTACTCTGATAACGGCGATTATATGGCTCCCGAGGCTCCCGTCCTGATGAGTTGCAGCTTAAAGTGAGTTTAGCGGAAAACGATATTTATAAGGGAAAAACAGTCATGGA
>JAKAMO010000002.1 GCA_021812825.1 bacterium
GGGGCATTCCTCGCAGAACCTCTTCAACGAGCCGCTTTACATCGGCACGATGGTGGCCTTCTCGATGCGGAAGGAACTGGGCCCGGTCCTTACCTCCATCGTCGTGGCGGGCCGAGCCGGGGCGGTGGTCACCGCCGAGATAGGGACGATGCGGGTCACCGAGCAGATAGACGCGCTCTATACGCTCGGCACCAACCCCACCCGCTACCTGCTGGTTCCGCGCTACATCGCCTTCATGATCATGCTGCCGCTGCTGACGGTGTTCGCTGATTTTCTCGGCATCATAGGCGGCGCTCTCGTCGGGGTGGTCAGGCTGGACATCCCGACCAGCGTGTTCATGAACGACATCTACACCTACGTGGACGTCAAGGACTTCATGCACGGCTTCCTGAAGACCTTCTTCTTCGCGTTCATGATCTCCACGGTCTCCTGCTACAAGGGGCTCAGCACCACCGGCGGGGCCGAGGGCGTGGGTAAGTCCACCACGGAGGCCGTGGTGACCAGCATGGTGCTGGTGATGGTGCTGGACTATTTCATCAGCGCGCTGCTCGTGGCGGTAGGAGTATGATTACAGTGCCGGGACGGCTTGGGCCAGGAGGGCCGTCGCGGACCGAAGCCGCTTGCGCAGCGCGGCGAGGGAGTGACGAGGGGCGAGCACGGTGTGCGAGACCCCGTGCCCGACGGGCCCAAGCCGCCCCGGCAACGCGCGCCGCGGGACACATCTCCCGTACGGCGCACCAGGGCTTGAATTTGAAGGTATGATCGAAATAAGGAATTTGAACAAGGCTTTCGGGGAGCACAAGGTGCTCAAGGACATCTCCGTCGATATCAAGGAGGGGGACCTGTTCAGCGTGATAGGCCCCTCCGGCATCGGCAAGAGCACCTTCATCAAGTGCGTCATCCGCCTGCTGCGCCCCGACAGCGGCCGCATAATCGTGGACGGCCAGGACATCGGCTCCACCGGCAGCGAGTTCACGTTGGCCAAGGTGCGCCGCAGTTTCGCCTACCTGTTCCAGGAGGGGGCGCTGTTCGACTCGCTCACCGTCTTCGAGAACGTCTCGTTCGGGCTCAAGTACCTGACCGACAAACCGAGGAGCGAGTACCGCCGCATCGTGAAGGAGAAGCTCGCGCTGGTGGGCCTCAAGGACGTGGAGGACCTGAAGCCGGCGGAGCTGTCGGTCGGCATGAAGAAGCGCGTGTCTCTGGCTCGCTCCATAGCGGCCGAACCCAAGTACATCCTCTACGACGAACCCACCACCGGCCTTGACCCCGTCACCACCGGCATGGTAAAGGACCTGATCACCGATATGCGCGCCAAGCTGGGCATCACCTCCGTGGTCGTCACGCACGACATGAAGCTCGCGCTCGAGATCTCCAGCCGGGTCGCTATGCTCTACGGCGGCGAATTCGCCGAGGTGGCCGAACCGGCCGCGTTCTGCAAGTCCCCTCATAAAGGCGTGCAGGAGTTCATGAGGATATCCGGCCTTTCTTCGGAGTGTAAGTCCTGAAGCGGTCCGGCCAGGCGGTCGAACGCGGCCAACCCGGCCGCGTTTTTTTATATAATGGATATCGTATATAGATATCATTCGGCCGCGGTCGCGGAAGGGGTTCCATGAACGGCGAGATAAAGGTCGGTTTTTTCGTGCTGGTCGGTTCCGTGCTTTTCGGTACCGCCGTCTTCCTGCTCGGCGACTATTCCTTCCAGAAGTTCTATTCCCTCAACGTTGAGTTCTCCGACGTTGCCGGCCTCCCCGATAAGGCCACCGTCAAACTGTCCGGAGTCTCCGTCGGCAAGATAAAGCGCATCTACATCCAGGACGACAAGGTCATCGTGCAGCTGGCCATCCGCGCCGGCGTCAAGATATACCGCGACTCCCGCTTCCTCGTGGGGGCCACCAGCATGATAGGCTCCAAGTTCATGCAGATAGACCAGGGACACCCTGCCGCCGGCAAGCTGAAGGCGGACGAGACCGTCAGGGGGGACGATTCTCTGCCGCTGGACCGCGCGATCTCCAGGGCCGTCGGCAGCCTGCAGAAGATGGTGGAGGAGATCAACGGCGAGGGGCGCCTGGCGCGCGACCTCAACGAGATAATGAGGAACCTGCGGGAGATAACGGCCAACGTGAACGAGCTGGTCTCCAACAGCCAGCCGCACGCCGAGAAGATCGCGCAGCGCCTGGACACCATCACCGCGAAGCTCGACGCGATGCTGGACAAGACCAACGCAATAGTCGACAAGGTCAACAACGGCGAGGGCGTCGCCGGCGCGCTGGTCAGCGACCAGAAGATGAAGGCGGACGTGGCCGAGGCCGTCAATAACATAAAGGACGCCAGCGTCTCGGTCAAGGACGCGCTGGGGCGCGTGACCGGCTTTCGCACCTACCTGAAGTGGGACTATAAGTACGAGCCGCTGGCCCGCTCCTCCAAGAACGATTTCGGCGTGAAGATCTACCCGCGCGAGGGCCGCTATTACTATCTCGGCGCGGCCAACACGGTCAACAGGAAGGACAAGGCCAAGGGCACGGACTACGAGGTTATGAACACCGTGGACGCGCAGCTCGGCTGGGAAGTGGGCGAGTTCGAGCTTTACGCCGGAGTCCTGCACGGCTCCGGCGGGGCCGGCGCCCGCTGGCGGCCCTTCATGAACTCCAAGTGGGACCGCATAGCCCTGCTGGCCGAAGGCACGGAATTCAGCCGCAATCGGACCATCAAGGGCAGGGATTTCAACAAGCCGCGCTACGACGTGGGCGTGGATCTGAAGCTGAACAAGTACGTTGCGGCCGGGGTGCGCCTGAACGACCTGGCGGAGACCAGGCGCGTCAACTATACCACGCGCGTGCTGTTCGAGGACAAGGACATAGCCTACCTGTTCGGCTTCGCCTCGCTGGGGGCGATGAAGAAATAGCATGAAGCTCAAGACCGTCTACCGCTGCCAGCAATGCGGACAGTCCTCCCCCAAGTGGGCGGGGCAGTGTTCCGGGTGCGGCGGCTGGAACACGCTGGTCGAGGAGGCCGAGGAGATCGTGTCGAAGGCGGCTTCCAAGGCCCGCGGGCTTACCGATTTTTCCGAGCCGCCGGTGAAACTGTCCGAGGCCCGGGCCATGAAGGCCGAGCACGCGTCCACCGGGATCTCGGAGCTGGACCGAGCGCTGGGCGGCGGCCTGGTGAGGGGGCAGGTGGTGCTGCTGGCCGGCCCGCCCGGGATCGGCAAGAGCACGCTGACGCTGGAGAGCTGCGCCGCGCTCGCTTCCGGGGCGTACAAGGCCGGAAAGGTCCTTTACGTTTCCGGCGAGGAGTCCCTCGCGCAGGTAGGTTCCCGCGCCGAGCGCCTGGGCGCGAAGTGCGACAACGTCTATCTGATGAGCGAGACCAACCTCGCCCGCGTGATAGAGGAGTTCCGCAAGATCAAGCCCTCCTTCCTCGTCATAGATTCCATCCAGACCGTCTATCATCCGGATTTCGTCGGCTCGCCCGGTTCGGTGGGTCAGATCCGCGAGTGCGCCGCGGAGCTGCTGAAGATCGCCAAGTCCGCCGGTGTGCCGCTCTTCCTGCTCGGCCACGTCACCAAGGAGGGCTCGCTCGCGGGCCCCAAGGTGCTCGAGCACATAGTGGACACCGTGCTCTATTTCGACGCGGAGAAGAGCAACGTCTTCCGCGTGCTGCGGCCGCACAAGAACCGCTTCGGGGCCGTGGACGACGCGGGCATCTTCGAAATGACCGCCAGGGGCCTGCGCCCCGTGGCGGACGCCGGCCTGATGCTGGGCGAGACCGACCGGGACAGGGCCCTGGCCGGCCGCGCCTTCGCGGTGGCCTTCGAGGGCTCCCGCCCGATGCTGGCCGAGCTGCAGGCACTGGCCACGAAGTCCTATCTGCCGTACCCGCGCCGCACCGTCACCGGCATGGACCTCAACCGCGCACAGATGCTGATAGCCGCGCTCGAGAAGAGCGTGGGACTGCGCTTCGACGAGATGGACGTCTTCGCCTCCCTGCAGGGGGGCATCAAGCTGAAGGACCCGGCGTTGGACCTGGCCTTCTGCGCGGCGCTGATCAGCGCCGCCCGCGATATCCCGCTGCCTCCGGACTGCGTGTTCCTGGGCGAGGTCGGGATACTGGCCCAGACCGCGAGCCCCGGTTTCATGGACCGCCGCCTCGCCGAGGCAGAGCGCCTCGGCTTCAGGACAGCTTTCGTGCCCCGCCAGCCGAGAAAGGACGAGGGAAGGTTCAAGTCCCTGCGGCTGGAGGTAGTACGGGACACGGGCGCGCTTTACGCCGCCCTCGCTAAATTAACGCCCGCCAGAACGGGCAAGTCGGATAAGGAGCAATCATGATAGTATGGATCTTCAGGGCGGTGGCCCTGCTCGGCACCCCGGTGTTGACCTGGTTGACCGTTTCCAAGGACCTCAAGGGCCTGGCCTTCGGAGTGCTGATAGGCCTGGTGATAATCGGCATAGAGTACGTCTTCGAGAACGTCAGCCTGTTCTCGCTGATCATCGGCATCATCGGCGCGGTGGTCGGAGTGATCATCTCGAAGCTGCTGGATTACACCGTGTTCCAGATAGACAACGACGCGTTCAGCAACCTGTGGCTGCGCTACAACATCATAGTCCGCTACGCGCTGGCGCTGCTCGGCATGATCATCAGTATCAAGAAGATCCCGGAGCTGGACGACCTGGACAAGAACATCCTGTCTCTCGGCCGCAAGGGCGGCAAGAACATGAAGGTGCTGGACCTGTCCGCGATAGTCGACGGCCGCGTGCTCGACATCTGCGACACGCATTTCATCACCGGCGGCATCATCACGCCTCGCTTCATAGTGCAGGAGCTGCACGAGCTGGCCGAGTCGCAGGACCATATCGAGCGCGCGAAGGGCCGCCGCGGCCTAGATATCCTGGCCCGCCTGCAGGAGTCGCGCGACATCCCGTTCCGCGTGATAGACAGGGACATCCGCGAGGTGCAGGACAACCAGATGAAGCTGGTGACAATAGCCAAGGAGCTGGGCGCCGCTCTCATAACGATAGACTTCAATATAAACAAGCTGGCCGCGCTAGAGAACGTGACCGTGCTGAACATCAACGACCTCACTATCGCCCTCAAGCCGGTCGTGTTGCCAGGAGAGGACATGAGCGTCTTCGTGATGAAGGAAGGCAAGGAGAAGACGCAGGGCGTCGGCTACCTGGACGACGGCACGATGATCGTCATCGAGGACGGCAAAGAATACATCGGCAAGAAGGTGGAAGCCGTAGTGCAGTCCATCCTGCAGACCTCGCAGGGCCGGATAATCTTCACCCGGGTCAAGGGCAAAGCGGTCCAGCAGGGGCCGAAGCAGCCGTAATACGGCATGAGCAGCGCCAGGAAGCCAGCCGGGACGGCCGAGGCTATAATACTGGCCGGCGGCGCCGGCACGCGGATGGGCAGGGAGAAGCAGTACCTGCCGCTGGCCGGCCGGCCGATGATAGAGTGGACCGTGGAGGCTTTCGTCTCCAGCGGGCTGTTCTCTAAGGTCATATTGGCGCTGGGCCCGGAGAACCTTGACAAATACGGCCCGGAGTGGGAGAAAGCCGGCGTGAAGACTGCGCCGGCCGGCGGCACCCGTACCGATTCCCTGCGCAACGCTTTCAAGCTGGTCAGCCCGGACGCGGGGCTGGTGGCGGTGCACGACGGCGCCCGGCCGCTGGTCACGCGGGAGCTGATAAAGGCCTGCCTGGAGGGCGCCGAAGAGGCCGGAGCGGCCGTGCCGGCCGTGCCGCTGAAGGACACCGTGAAGACGGTCTCCGGGGACGGCAGGGTGTTCGAGAGCACGCCGCCGCGCGCCTCCATGATGGCGGCGCAGACGCCTCAATGCTACCGCCGCGAAGTCCTGGCGGACCTGCTGGCGGCGGCCGAAAAGAAGGATTACAGCGACGAGTCGCAGGTTCTGGAGCAGCTCGGGATCAAGGCCGCCGTAGTGCGGTCGGATTACCGTAACATCAAGATCACCACTCCGGAAGACATAGCTATAGCGGAGGTTTTCATGAAAGACGCGAAACAGACAACTTCCCGTTCCAATATCGCCGTGTCCCGCGCGGGTTTCGGCTACGATATCCACCGCCTGGTGGAGGGCCGTCCGCTGATACTGGGCGGCGTGAAGATAGAGCACCCGCGGGGCCTGCTGGGCCATTCCGACGGGGACGTGGTGCTGCACTCCATCTGCGACGCGCTGCTCGGGGCGATATCGGCCGGCGAGATAGGCGTCTATTTTCCGCCTACAGACCTCACCATCATGGGCATCTCCAGCGACGCGATAGCCGAGAAAACGCTGGAGGTCCTGGCCTCGAAGAAGGCGCGCATCATCAACGTCGACGCCACCATTGTGGCCGAGGAGCCCAAGCTCAAGCCTCACTACGAGGCCATCCGCGACTCCGTGGCCAGGATACTGAAGCTGGACAAGAACGACGTCAGCATCAAGGCCAAGAGCCGGGAAGGCCTGGGCGAAGTCGGCCACGGCGACGCCATAGTCTGCTACGCCACGGCGAGCGTGCTTAAATGAAATCCGGCCTCGCGGCTCTGATGCTGGCGGCTGCTCTGCTCTCCGCCTGCTCTCATTCCAGGCAGGCCCTGCCGGGCGAGCAGGTCCCGTCCGGCCCCGGCGCGGCCGCCGTCTTCGAGAAGCGCACCTTCGCGCTGGTGAAGGTCCCCGATCCGGACCTGGAGATGGCGCTGGAGGGGATATTGTCCGACAGCCACGCCGCGGCCGTGCGCCGTTACGCGGGAGATTCGCCGATGGACATAGGCTTCACCTATTCCATGGCTCCGCACGGGGCGGTCTATCCGTTCTCCGAGATAGAGGTCTCCTGCATCATGCAGCAGAAATACGCTAAGCGCAAGGGGCCGGAGCTCTGCTCCGATTTCTTCTCCGAACTCGATGCCAGGATAAAAAAGGCGCTCGCCGCCAGACAGCAGGTCACGCCATGAACTTCAGGATCTACAACACTATGACGCGGCAGAAGGAGCTCTTTAAGCCGCTGAAAGAGTGGGAGGCCGGGATCTACACCTGCGGGCCCACCGTCTACCATTACGCCCATATCGGGAACATGCGCAGCTACATCGCCGAGGACGGCCTGGTGCGCTCGCTGCGCTTCCTCGGCTGGAAGGTAAAGCGCGTGATGAACATCACGGACGTCGGCCACCTCGTCTCCGACGCCGATTCCGGGGAAGACAAGATGGAGGTCGGCGCGCGCCGCGAGGGCAAGAGCGCCTGGGACATAGCCAAGTTCTATACCGAGGCTTTCTTCCGGGACTACTACGCCCTCGGCTGCGCCAAGCCGGACGTCACCTGCCCGGCGACCGACTACATCCAGGAGATGATAGACCTGGGCGCGGCCCTGGAGAGGAAGGGCTTCACCTACCCGATAGCCGGCGACGGCGTCTATTTCGACATCTCCAGGCTGCCTGACTACGGCAAGCTGGCCGGGAAAGCTCATATCGACGGCATCAGGGAGGGCGCGCGCGTAGAGGCCGTGGCCGGCAAGCGCCATCCGGCCGATTTCGCCATCTGGAAGTTCGCAGCTATCGGCGAGAAGCGCCAGATGGAATGGGACTCCCCGTGGGGCCGCGGTTTCCCCGGCTGGCACATGGAGTGCTCGGCCATGGCGATGAAGCACCTGGGCGACACCATCGATATCCACTGCGGAGGCGAGGACCACGTGGCCGTCCACCATACCAACGAGATCGCGCAGTCCGAGGGCGCGACCGGCAAGACCTTCTCCAACTACTGGATGCACGTGCGCTTCCTGGTCACCGGCGACGAGGGCAAGATGTCCAAGTCGGCCGGCGAGTTCCTCACGCTCGAGTCCGTCACCAGGCGCGGTTACGACCCGCTGGCCTACCGCTACTACTGCCTGCAGACGCATTACCGCAAACAGCTGGAATTCTCCTGGGACGGCGTCGAGGCTTCGGCCCGCGGCCTGGATTCGCTCCGGACCCTCGCCCGCAAGGTGCAGGCCGAGGCCGGCGCCCCTGCGGCGCTGGACAAGGGATCCAGGCCGTATACGGACTTCGCTGCGGCCCTGTCTGACGACGTCAACCTGCCGGCCGCCCTGGCCGTGCTGTGGGAGACGCTCAGGGACAATTCTATCCCTGCCGCGCAGCGCCTGGTTTTCGCGCAGGCGGCGGAAGAGGTGACCGCGCTGGACCTCTTCAGGGTGAAGGAGTCCGGCGAGCTGGCCTCGGAGCTGATGGCCATGATCAAGGACCGCGAGGCCGCCCGCAAGGCGAAGGACTGGAAGAAGTCCGACGAGCTGCGCAAGGCGCTTTCCGACAAAGGCGTGCTTATAGAGGATACCCCGTCAGGCACCAAATGGAAGCTCACCCGCGGATGAAGAACCTCCTGGCCGCCCTGCTGCTGCTCGCCCCGGTCCTCTCCTCGCCGCTCAGCGCGGCCGATGCCCCGTCAAGGACCTATACGCTGAAGGACGGCTCCGCCCTGGAGTATTCCAGGCCGGGGCTATGGCATACCATAGGCTCCGGCCCGTCGGACTGGCGGACCTTTCTCAAAGACAGCTTCAGGAAGGAGAACCTGCCCTGGTTCGCCGCCATCGGCGCCTCCACGCTGTTCCTGATAGAGTACGACCAGAAGATCTACGTTAATACCAGGCGCGCCGGCAGGAAGCTCGGCATCTCCAGCGCGGACAAGACAAAGACCTACCTGAAAGTGGGCGGCGTCTCCATCTTTCGCGGCCCGAGCGATCTTGGGTCCGCTTTCTATTTTATCGGCGACGGTTGGCTGAACCTCGGCCTGTTCGGTTATTTCGAGATAGCCGGCCGCCTGAAGGACGACTGGCGCGCCCTGCAGACCGGCCACCAGCTGGCCGAGGGCCTTATAGTCACCGGCTTCACCACGCAGGTCATGAAGCGCATAAGCGGCCGGGAAACGCCGCGCGCCGCCACCGCCCCCCGGGGGGTGTGGCGGATGTTCCCTTCCTTCAAGGACTTCCAGTCCCACCGCACGCGTTACGACGCCTTCCCGTCAGGTCACCTCGCCACCTGCATGATGACGCTCACCGTCATAGCCGAGAACTATCCGGACAGGAAATATATCAAGCCGCTAGGCTACTCGCTGCTGGGCGCGCTCAGCTTTCAGATGGTGAACAACGGCGTGCATTGGGCCAGCGACTACCCGCTGGGGCTGGCCGTGGGATACGGGATAGGCAAGGCCATAGCCTCGCACGGCCGCACGGCCGCGAGGCGGACAGCCGCGCCAGCGCCTTCCGCCCTGAGACTGGAGCCGTACTTCGGGCCCGAAGGCGCTGCCGGAGCCGCGCTGGCGTACAGGTTTTAAAAGAAGCGTCTTTTTTGCTAAAATATCCGGGTAGTACAACCGAACGCGGGCGTGGTTCAATGGTAGAACGGGACCTTGCCAAGGTTCAGACGAGGGTTCGATTCCCTTCGCCCGCTCCAAATTTTAAAACCGGCTTATTTATGCCGGTTTTTAAATTTGTCGCGGGCTCGGGAATGTTCTTATAGGGAAGCTCGCTGACGCTCGCTGTCGCCCGCTCCAAAAACTTAAAGACCGGCTTATTTATGCCGGTTTTTAAATTTGTCGCGGGCTCGGGAATGTTCTTATAGGGAAGCTCGCTGACGCTCGCTGTCGCCCGCTCCAGGTATTAAACCAACATAGGGCGTTGTTATCTGATCCGGGGCGAAGGGAATATTCCTTACGAAGAACGGTCGCTGGCGCTCCCTGTCGCCCGCTTCATATCTCTAACCCATCCTGTTCCCGCGTGGGTCTTTGGGCTCAGACGGTCATGGGCCAAAAAAACCTGCTCCTTTTGGGTATTTTGCCTTATGCGTAGGCGGCCGGCTAATTTGTAGCCTAGTCTTTTGAGAAGACACGGATAGCCCGTTCAAGGAGAGAGAATGAGATCACTTGTCGCCGTTATACTGATAGCCGCCGCTGCGCCGGCCATCGCCGCCGGCCCCGCCCCCCAGCTCCCGCATATCGACGCGGGTTCCATCTGGGCGCAGATAAACAACCAGCATAACCCCTTCCCGCAGCCGCAGCAGACCACCCTGGACTACTGCACACTCACCGACATGAAGAACAACAAGTGGTACTTCAAGTGCAAGAGCGGCGCCGTGCTGATAGAGCCGGCCGTGAAGCCGGATTTCCCGGCCGGGGAGCCGGCGGGCCCCTGCGCCACCATGATCATCCGCCCCATGCCGGCCGGCACCCTGCCGACCAAGGCCGCTGCGAACTGGACCGATGCCGCCAAGGCGGCTTTCGAGAAGGCCCTGGACGAGGGAGGGCTGACCGACTATGCCGAGACCAGCGAAACGCCTCCCGGCGTCCGCCGCCAGCTCGAGCAGGAGCTTAATTCGCTGCCCCAGGGACCCGGCAACGAGGCCGAAGTTTATAAGATGATGGTCAACGGCCGCACCGCCTTCGTCGTCCAGAGCTATATCCACGACGATTCGATGCGCGTCCACCTCTTCAACGCCGCCGGGGTAAAGGTGGCCTACGGCGAGGGCAGCGTGGATAAGGACTTCGCCTGGCTGCCTCTGTAAGCTTCGCCCGAAGGACAAAGGCCCGGGTTCTCCCCGGGCTTTTGTCCTTCGGATAGCGCGGCCTGCCGTATTTTTTCTGCGGCAGGCCTTCGTTTTAGCCTGAATCCCGCAGTTGGAGGTGGTTTCCATGGTAAATCAGGCGGACAGAAATATTCTGCAGGATTCCCCGCGAAGCGGGCGGAGGGTCCAGCGCTATGCGCGCCTGGCCCGACGAGGTGTATGCTTCCCGTAGGGCGCCCGCTATGCGGGCGGAAAACTTCAACTGAAGTTTTCATGTCAGGCTTTTACGTATAGCGGAAGATCGTTCAGGCAGGAACAGGGCCGGCCGGCGCGGGTCCTACGGCAGGGCGGAGACCGAGGTCCAGTATTTTCCCACCCGGCGCATCATTTCCCTGAACCCCTCGAAATTGGCCGGCTTGGTCAGGAAGGACGCGGCCCCGTGCTCGTAGCTGCGGCGTATGTCCGTAGCGGAGGAGGAAGTGGTCAGCATTATGACGGGGATCTTCCTGAGCCTCTGATCGGCTTTTATCTCGCGCAGCAGGCTGAATCCGTCCATTCCGGGCATGTTGATGTCCAGCAGCAGGAGGTCGGGCGGCACGGGCTTCCTGCCTGAGTAGCTGCCGGCGCAGCGCAGGTAATCCAGGGCGGCTGCGGCGTTCGACAGGGTCGCCAGGTTGTGCGGGAAGGCCAGGCGGGAGAATACCGCCTTGGCCAGCAGTACGTCGTCCTCGCTGTCGTCCACCAGCAGGATATTCAGGGTACGCGGGGGGACATCCATAAAGGCCTCCTTGGCCGCGCATTAACGACAACTGCAGCCGAACGAGCAGGGCGCTCCTGTCGTTCTGGCCGTTATCCCTATCGAAATAGTCTAGCAGGGGTATATATTACCGGCAATGTGACTGAATATACATGTATATAAAGTCAATTTCGCGTTTTTAAGTCCCAGGCCGCGGGGCCGAAGGTCCCAGGCCGTGGCGCGCGTGTGGTCCTAGCTCGGCATGGGTAGAAAATCCGGGATCCGCTGGGTACTTGGCCTCTGCCGTCCCGGCGCCGATTCCGGTAGACTATTAGCAATGAAAAACCTTAAAGAGACCATCACCAGAACGGCGGCAGCGGTATTCGCCCTGGCCTTCGCCTTCCAGGCCCGGGCTTACTCGGCGGAGGACCTCTCCTCCTATTTCGAGGGTTCCCGGCAGGGTTCCATGTCCGACCTTGTGCGCGGACTGCACTCCACCAATGGCGGAGTTCCCGCCCCCAAGACCCCGGAGGCTCAGCCCGGCCAGTCGCCAAAGCCCGGCAACAACGAGCTGCTGCACTTCTGGGAGGACCTGAAGAGCGACGTTTTCGATGATATCTGCAAGGGCGTGGAGATACCGCTGGACCAGAGTCTGGACCTCGCGCAGGTGGGCGTCCTCAAGGGTGAGTTCAAGCGCTACATGAAGCAGTTCCCCGACAATAAGATAGCCGTGATAGACGAGGTGGGCGTGAAGCTGAACGCCGCTCACACCTTCAGCGACGTCCTGAACGTGGGCGGCAACGCCTTCAACATCGGCTTCGGCGGCGCGCTGGAAGGCAAGTCCGTGGTGGTGCGCAAGACCAACGAGGACAAGTACTGCAAGAACCTGCTTACCATGGTCGACCTGCGCAAGGTGAAGACCATCCTCCCCATAAACGAGAAGCGCATCAGCGGGATGGGCGTCAACGAGATCTGGAAGTTCCCCGCGGTGCTGCGCATGAACGTCGGCGGCGGCATCGGCTACCCCGCGGCGCCCTGGTTGAACATTTCTTTCTCCCTCGGCAGCTCCAAGGAGCTGAAGCCCTCGGTGACCCTCTTCAGGATGAGCGAGGACAAGCTGCGCCTCCGCATCCGCCTGGACCGCATCAACGTGCAGAGCGCCGGAACCTCGGTGGGCACCTCGTTCGACGCCGGGCTGATAGGCCTGCCCGCGGCGGAGAACTTCCTGGTCAAGCTGCTGGACCGGAACCTGGCCAGCGAGTTCAATAAGTACATAGCGTTCAGGTTCGGCCTTTCCACCAGCCGAGCGCAGGGCAAGAAGATACTGCTCGAGTTCATCATCGACCCCCGCGACCCTGAGCAGGTGGCCAGGCTGGTCGACTTCCTGAAGGGCGACCTGGGCATCATCAAGAAGCTGATACAGATGGGCATCCAGTTCAACGATTATTCCTCTTCGGACGACAGCGCCGCCGGGGCACAGGCCCTGCAGAACGTGGACAACGTGGCCCAGCAGGGGCTCGGCCTGAACTCCACCTTCGCGGGCGCCAACCACTTCAACAGCACGTCGCACGCGATGAACATCGTGCTGCCGGTAGTGCTCGACCGGCAGACCAGCACCACGCAGCGCTACGACCGCTACCAGGCCGCCGGCGCGGACCAGGTGCTGCACGTCAACACGGTGGCCAAGAACGAATCGGTCAGCAACATCAACGTGCCGTTCGTGGGCAAGATCTTCAAGCATAACACCAACCAGAACTTCTACGTGGTCAACTACGAGGACAAGGCCGGCACGGTGTCCGACGCGGCCGTGGTCTACCAGCGCTACGAGGGTTACATCAAGCACGACGAGCGCGACGCCCGCGGCATGGTGAAGGACATGAACGAGATCCTGAAGTACGCCGGCACTCACGGCGACGGCACCAACGGCGAATTCGTAGTGGACGTGGACGCCATGTTCCCCAGGCTGACCGCAGAGGAGAAGGACCCTACCTGCACCGGCGGCGACGGCGACCCGGTCCCCTGCACGAAGAGCTACAAGTCGGCCGTCATGTCGTTCTCGCTGGTGTTCACGCAGAAGGCCGTTCGCGACATCGTGAACGCGCAGTCCTCTCTGATCATGAAGGCCGTGCTGAACGTGATGGAGGGCCTGGACCGCGAGATACTCTCCAAGGTCTACCACCTCTTCAATATGGACGGCGAGGGCAAGGTGAAGTACGACTGGAAGGCCGCCCGCAAGCTCCTGGCCTCCTACGAGCGGGACGGCGAGAACGCCTTCGACCCGCTTTCCGTGGTGAACTCGTTCTGCACCAACGTGGCCCACATAGTCTCCGACATCGCTTCCGTCCGCGACACCGCTGACCAGAAGGAGAAGTCGAAGCGCCTCTCCGAGGTGCTGGCCGGCAAGGGTAAGAGCCGGCTGGGCTATGAGAACCTGCTGCAGGTGGTCATACAGCTGGTGGACGTCAAGGACATCTACGCCAAGCTGGACATCAGCACCGACAAGCGCATCAAGGGAGAGGAGAACGTCAACTCCACGTACAACCTCTACAACAACGACCTGCAGGCCGGCTACAATCAGCAGCTCAACGCGGCGAACTCGCTGCGCGACAGGTTCTCCGACCCGACCGAGCTCAGCGACTGAGCCCGCTGGCCCGTAAAAGAAAAGCCCCCGGCTGACCGGGGGCTTTTTCTTTCCTCCGCGGCAGGGTCAGCGGATCTTGCCGTCCACCCCGAAGATGTAGGCTATCAGCGCGGCGCGGGCCCACATGCCGTTGCGCTCCTGTCGCCAGAAGACGGCGCGCGGGTCGTCGTCCACCGTGACCTCTATTTCGTGGCGGCGCGGCAGCGGGTGCATGATCACGCAGCCCTTCTTGATCAGCTTCAGGTGCTCGGACTTGAAGTAGAACGGCGAGTAGTCCACGGACTTGGACTCGCCGGCCTTGTCGTGCTCGTCCTGGATGCGCGTCATGTAGATGGCGTCGGCCGTCTTCATAACGCCCTTGAAGTCCTCGGTCTCCTCGTACGGGATGTTGTGCCTCTTGAGGAACTCCAGTATGTCGGGCTCCATCCTGAACTGCTTCGGGGAGACGAAGGAGAGCTTTATCTTGTTGTAGTTCTTCATCAGGTAGGACAGCGAGCGCACGGTGCGGCCGCGCTTGAGGTCGCCCACCATCACTATGTGCTTGTTGTCGATGTCGCCGTTGAAGCTGCGGTAGAGCGTGTAGACGTCCAGCAGCGCCTGGGTAGGGTGCTGGTCCTTGCCGGAGCCGCCGTTGACCACCGGGACCGGGCGGCCGGTGCGGTTCATCAGCCAGGCGGTCTTCTCGACGAAGCCGGGCGTGGGGTGGCGCATGATGATCATGTCCACGTAGCTGGAGAACGTGCGGACGGTGTCCTCGGGGGTCTCGCCCTTGACCTCCGAGGAGGTGCTGGTGTCGCGAACTTCGCTGGTCTTGACGCCCATGACGTGGCATGCGTTCAGGAACGACATGAACGTGCGGGTGGAGGGCTGGGCGAAATAGAGCATCGCGCGCTTGTCGGAGAGCAGGCCGGAGACGTAGTCCGCGCCGTCCTTATGCTGCGTGACCTCGCGCAGGCGGTCCGCCGTGCGGAACAGCAGTGTGAGCAGGTCGCGGTTGAACTGCTGGGCGAACAGGCAGTCGTAGACGCGGCCGTCCT
Source organism: bacterium (assembly GCA_021812825.1). The sequence continues at coordinate 14,957 of JAKAMO010000002.1, forward strand.
TATTGAAGAAAGGGACCCTCTCCGAGATGGGGCGGGGGAGGAAGTTCTCCCAGTCCGGCTGCACGCTGGTCATTTCCTGTGTTCTCTGCATGGCGTCTCCTTTTGTCGCATATGGCGAACCACCCGGGGCGATTCGCGCGGCGGGCGGTCAATGGCGTGTGAACGCCGCCGGGTGCCTAGACCTTCTTTACGAGGTCGAGCAGGACCAGCCTGCGGCCGCTGCCTATCTTGACCTTCGCCAGTACGGAAGTCCCGCTGTGCAGGTCCTTTCGCGGGTCGTTCTCGTTCAGGAAAAATTTCTCGATGCCGTACTTCACCGCGTTGCCGCCCCAGGAGTACTGGAGGGAGCCGGCGGCCCAGCCCTGCTCCTGCGGCGAGTTGCGTCTGCAGTCGGTGGCCTCGTAGACCTGCACTTTGCCGGTCTCGGTACGGGCGGTCTTGCCCTTGTGTTCGAGCTTGACGTAAACTGGGCCATAAGCGGCCCGCGAGGAGCAGTCCCCTATCCCGGGCCGGGAGATATCGTAGTTGAGCGCCACGTAGGTGCCGCTGAGGATGTCCCGGGGGTCCACCGGCGCGGTCTCCAGGTAGAACTCCGGAGAGTCGGAGTCGCGCGAGGAGAACAGGTAGCTGGCCCATCCCATGAAGAAGAGGAGCTGCAGCAAGAGGATGACGCGCAGTCTGCTCATTTCCTCACCGTCTCTATGAGGACCTTGCGCCCCCTGTTGATGCCGTAGGCCAGTCCGGCGAACAGCAGGCCGGTGCCCAGGAAGCCGAAACCGCTTTTAAGCAGCGTGCCGAAAATGTCGAAGAAGCGGGTCAGGACCAGCAAGGCGATGAAGAGGACGCCCGTGTTGATGCGCTTCTCCAGGTTCTCCTGCGCGCCGTTGATGATAAGGCCGGCGCCGGCGGCGATTATCGTAAGGTTGGCCAGCACCGCTATGGCCTTGGCGCCATCCTCGGTGGCCCCGAACAGCATGAAGGCCGAAAACATCGGCACTATCAGGGCCGCGCGGAAGGCCATGCGCCAGCGGTCGCCGAGGCCCGGGACCAGCGGCCTGAGCATGGCGGAAGCGACGGCGGCACCGAACATCAGCCAGATCAGGGCCCCGCCGGCGGAGCTGCCTGGGTCGCGCTCCAGGCTGGGCGTGTAATGCCAGAAGAAGGTCATGCCGTATACCGTGGCGAGCCAGGCCATGTGGGGCAGGCGGCTCTCCAGCCGCTCCTCATCCGGGGTCCAGACTATCCAGAGGGCCACGGCTGAAGTGGCCGCCAGCAGCAGCAGCGCCGGGCTTTTTACCTGCAGCGGCGTAGAGGCGACGACCAGCCCCAGGACCCAGACCAGCGAGGCGCCTAGCACCCGCAACATCGGGTGGCAGCGGCGATAAAGGGCGGTAGCGGCCCCGGCGCCTATCACCGCGAGGGCCAGCGGCCAATGCCACCAGAGCGGCATGGCGGCCGCTTCGGCCAGCCTGTTGGCGTAGGTAAGGGAGATGATATTATCGCGCCCGAAAGCGCCCATGAAGACGCAGAGGAACAGCAGCGCGCTGGTCAGTGTCGCCGTCATGGTCCGCTTCAGCAGCAGCGCCTGCGGCAGCACGAGAGCCGCCCAGACCAGGTAGGGTTTCACCGGATCGCCGCTGAGGTTGAAGATCTGCGCGTAGAGGCCTATGCCGATGACCGGCATGAAGAACCAGATCATCTCCGCCGGGACAGCTACCGGCGCCTTTTCTTCGTAGGAGAGCGCGGTGAAGCCCGCCGCTCCGAAAAGTATCAGGAAGCCGGCTATCTTGGAGACGGCCCCGAACTTGTCCCAGTTGTGGGCTATGATCAGCAGCAGGCCTATGGCTATGAAGATGCCGGCGAAGGCGGCTATCAGATACGTGGCCTTCCAGCCGGCCGTAACGCGGCGCGCGTATATCCTGTCCCAGACTCCGGAGGCCTGTTCGGACGTGATAAGTCCGGCGGCCGCGGCTTCAGCCAGGTCGTTCTTTAGTCTGGTGTAATAGGACATGTACTTTAAAACTACCCCGGGAAGATTATACGATAACCGCGAACGCGAACACAAAGCGCCGTCGGCGCGAGCCCGGGGGCCTCGTCCGTAAGATTTTGTATCATAACCGGGGCAGGAACGTGGAAAAGAAAAGCGAAGCCGGCGCGGCGGCTGGAAAGACCGCGCAGCTCTACCGCTCCGTGACGGGCATGACGGAGCGCTCCTTCCTTGTTATGCTGCTGGCCATCGCAGCGGCCGGGGCGGCGGGCCTCCATTCCCGTTATTACGTCGGCTTCTTCAACGACGACGCCAACTTCATCCTGCTGGCGCGCTCGCTCTGGCAGCACCTCGGCTCTCTCTCCGGCGGGTTCGGCGGCGCTTTCTCCCATTTCCTGCCGGGCTACCCGCTGTTCCTGATGCCCTTCGCGGCGGCCTTCGAGCCGCACTGGTCCTGGCTGCGCTGGACCACGGCCGGGGTCTCCCTGCTAACGGTATACGCCTTCTGGAAGCTGCTGGAGGGCTGGCTGGGCGAGGAGGAGCGCCGCTGGGCCTCGCTGCTGTATGCAGCGCACCCGCTTTTCGCCCTCTGTTCCGGCATGGTGATGGCCGACCCGCTGCTGGCCTGCCTTTTCGTGCTCGGCCTGCTGGGATTCCGCCGCTCTCTCGAGGGAAAAGGCGCCCCTGCGACGGTGCTGATGATAGGCGCGTGCATATTCGCCACTGCCGTGAAGCCGATCGGCCTGCTGCTTCCGCTGGCGCTGACCGCGGCCCTGCCGGCCGCCGGCGCCAGGCGCCAGCTGCGCCTGCTCGGCCTGCTGTTCTGGCTTCCCTGCATTGCCGCCGCGGCCTACGCGGCCTTTTCCCGGCACAATCCCACCGATTATATTACGTACATGCTGCAGGGCCTGGCCTGGCTTTCCGGGCAGCCGCCGCTGCAGCGCCTCTATACGCTGCTGCATTCGTTCGTGCTGGTCTGCGGCCTGGGCTGGTTCTGGCCTCGCGGCGGTATGTGGGACCTTTCAGGCTCCTTGCTTATAGCGGGCGTGCTCTATCTCTGTGCTCGCGGCGCCGCGGCGCTTCTTTCCGGCGCGGACAGGTCTCGTTACGCTGCTGCCGCGGCCTGCGGCCTGCTGCTGGGCCAGGGGATAGTTATGTCCCTCTGGACGGTGTACTCGGAGCGCTACGCCCTGCCGATGCTGCCATTGGCGCTGCTGTTCTTCTCGGCAGGGGCCACGGCCGCCTGGCGCGGCCGCCCGTGGGCGGCCAGGGCGCTGCTCGGGGCGCTGGCGGCCGGCTTCATGCTGCATACGGTGCAGCTGGCGCTGGTCACCAACTCCGAGCGGGCCCCGATGGACGGCAGGTTGTGCGCGCGCACCCTGGAGTGGATAAGGAGGGAGACGCCGCCGGAAAGCCGCTTCGTGGGGAGCTCTCCGCTGGTAGCGCTGTACACCGGCCGCGCCGGAGACGGCCTGTTCGGCGCCAGGGATTTCGACCTGTTCCTCACCGCGCTGTCCCGTTCCGGCATCACGCACGCCCTGGTCACCGACCTGCCGGTCCTTTCCGCCAGAGGCTCCTACGCCAACGACCATGCACTACAGAAGCGGATGGAACGGGCCTGGATAACCGGGCATCCAAAATATTTCAGCAGGCTTTTCTCGGACGCCGCTGAACATACGGCGGTGTATTCGGTCAGCATCCCGCCCGGGTGGGGAGAGGCCGCCGGCCTCTACGCGGCCGCGCTGGCGGAAGTGCGGACGGGCAGGCTGGCCGAAGGCGAGCGCGACTTGCGTCTCGCGCTGGAAGCCGTGCCGGATTTTCCGTCAGCGCTGACGGCGCTGGCGGCGGTCAAGATGATCTCCGGGAAGGACATGTCCGGCGCCGAGAAGCTGCTGCGCAGAACGCTGGAGCTGGAGCCCGACTTCCCCAGGGCCTCGCGCATGCTTTTCGCCCTGCTCGAACGCGGCGGGCGCAAGACCGAGGCCGCGAAGGTCAGGGAGGCCGCCCTGACCTCCCGTTCCGCGGTCCCTTTCGAGGTTCCAGAAGGCTCTAATTAGAACCCAGTACGAAGGAAAGCAGGAAGGCCGCGCTGACCACGTACATCAGCGGGTGTATCTCCGCGAACCTGCGGCGGGCCAGCTTTATCGCCGTGTAGGTGATGAAGCCGAAGCCTATGCCGTAGCTGATGTTGTAGGTCAGCGGTATGCCTATCATCGTCAGGAAGGCGGGCAGAGCCTCGTCGAAACGGTCCCACTCTATCTCCCTGGCGGTCTTCATCAGCAGCGAACCCACTATGATCAGCGCCCCGGCCGTTATCGGGTAGACGAAGTAGTCCCCGCAGCCAGGCGGAATGACGTCGGCCGGCGGCGTGAAGCCGCTGTTCACGAGAAGGCAGTAATGCTTGGCGTTCGGCAGGCGGTAGCCGCCGCCTATCATCTGGATCAGCGGCGAGAAGAACGCGCAGAGCGCGAACAGCAGGCCGGTGACCACGGCGGAGAGACCTGTGCGGCCGCCTTCCGCCACGCCCGCCGCGGACTCGATGTAGGTGGTGATGGAGCTGGCTCCGAAAAGCCCGCCGGCCACGGCGGCCGCCGAGTCCACCATCAGTATCTTCTTTATGTCCCTGACGGAGCCGTCCGGGTTCACGAAGCCGGCCTGCTCGCCCACCGCCACCACGGTGCCCATCGTGTCGAAGAAGTCCGTCAGCATGATCGCGAATATCGTGAAGGCCAGCGCGGGGCTTAGCGCGCCGAGCAGCGCCAGCTTCCCGTCCACCCGCTGGAAAGGGGCGAAGAACGTGGAGAAGTCAGGAGCGCCGAAGGCCGAATGCGGCACGGCGGTCACGCCGAGCAGCAATGCCGCGGCCGTGGCGGCCAGTATGCCCCAGAGCAGGTCGCCCTTCACTTTGGCTGCCATCAGGAAGGCGGCGGAGAAGAAGCCGATCAGCGTCACCCAGACGTAGGGCTGGGAGAAATCCCCCAGGGAAACGAGAGTTATCGGGGCCGGGCGTATTATGCCTCCCTCGTTGAGGCCTATCACCGTTATGAAAAGACCGATCCCGACTCCTATGGCCCGCTTCAGGTTCAGCGGGATGGCGTCCATCACGGCCTCGCGGAACCCGGTCACTACAAGCCCGAGTATCAGCGCGCCTTCCACGAAGATGACGGACATGCCGACCTGCCACGGGACGTTGGCCTGCTGGAAGCCTATCACGGAGAAGGTCAGCACCGCGTTGATGCCCATGCCGCTCGCCAGGGCCAGCGGCCTGTTGGCGACGAGGCCCATTATAATGCTCATCAGCGCCGCGCCCACCGCCGTGGCCGTCACCGCGCCGGCGAACGGCACCCCGGCGGCGGACAATATGCCCGGGTTGACGAAGATGATATAGGCCATCGTCAGGAAGGTGGCGGTGCCGGAGAGGAGCTCCGTCCTCATGGAGGTGCCCCGCTCGGCGAACTTAAAGAGTTTTTCCATGCCGATAATTTAGCATTTTCCGCGGAAAGCGGCCGCCTATTTTATAGAATTGACCAATGGCACGAGGCAGGGCGCTTGATATGCTCGGCTGGGCGGCTTTCGCCCTGGCCTGCTCCGTCTTCGTCCTGCCCGTGGTGAACCCGGACATCTACTGGCACCTCTCCGCCGGCCGCTACACGGTGGCGCACTTCGCCCCGCCCAGGACGGACTTCCTCTCATGGCCGCTTTACGGCAGGGAATGGGTGGACTTCGAATGGCTGCCGCAGGTGTTCTATTACCTGCTGCACCTGGCCGGCGGCTTCAGGGCGCTGCAGGTCTTCAAGGCGCTGCTGCTGGCCGGCGTCCTGCTGACCTTCCGCTCGACGCTGCTGCTCTACGGCCGGCGCGCCGCGCTGCCGCTGCTGCTGCCTTTCTTCGCTCTGGGGCTGATGTCGAACTGCGACCTGCGCCCCGAGAACTTCACGCTGCTCTTCTTCGCGCTGACGCTGCTGGCGCTGGAGAAGGCCCGCCTCGGCGGAAAGCTCCCCGGTCTGCCGGCTGCGGCGGCCTTCTTCGCCCTCTGGGCGAACCTGCACGCCGGCTTCGCCTACGGCCTGGCCCTGACGGGACTTTATGCCGCGGGCGAGGCCTTCTCCGAACAGCTTCCTTATATTTACGGCCGGGGCCCTCTGGCCAGGCCGGGCCGCAGCGTGGACTATCTCAAGGCTCTGGGCGCCGGGCTGGCGGCCAGCCTGGTCAACCCTTACGGCTGGAAGATCTACCCGGTGATGCTGGACCACCAGCGGCACATGGCGGAGCTGCAGGCGCACATGCAGGAATGGGGGAGGGTGACTTTCTCCACGCCGTACCAGTGGCCTTTCGCGCTGGCGCTCGCCGGGGCTTTCGGCTCGGCGGCATATTTCCTGCTGAAGCGCAGGCACGTGGTCTATCAGCACGCCGCGGCCCTTATGTTCTTCGCGCTGGCCGCTTCGGGCCACGCCCGGCATATCCCGTTCTTCATGATGACGGCCTGCGTCTTCACGGCGGCGCTGCCCTGGAAGGAGGCGGGTTCCCGCGCGCGGCGCGCCCCTGCCGCCGCCGCGGCGCTGGTGCTGGCCGGCATGGCCTGGTTCTTTCCGGCCAGGGTCTGGCCCAACTATTCGGCCGAGCCGCGCGTTCACCGCTGGCGCTCCGAGGGGCTGTCCGCTTTCCTCGCGGCTAACAGGACCGAACTGGCCGGACTGAAGCTCTTCAACAGCTGGGGCTGGGGGGGCTGGATAGGCTGGGAGCTCGGCCCGGACTACAGGCCCTTCGTGGACGGGCGCTATCTTTTTCATGACCGCATAGGCGATATGGCGGGTTTGCAGCTGGACGCGCGTAACTGGGACGGGCTCTTCTCCCGCTACGGTTTCGGCCTGGCCCTGCTGACGAACGACAGTCCGCTGGTGCCGGTGAGGCAGGTGGTGCCCGGCGCGGGCGAGCGCGTGCTGTGGCGGCCCGCCTACCTGTTCTATATGCCGAACAGGGACTGGGCCGTGGTCTACTGGGACCGCGACATCATAGCGCTGGCGCGGCGCGACGCGGTGCCGGCCGGCTGGCTGAAGGAGCACGAGTTCCGCTGGCTGCGCCCCGGGGACATCATGAACGTCACGCTGCCGCTGGTGGGCGGCAAGCTGCCGCTTTCGGTGCTGAGAGGCGAAGCCGAAAGATACGAGAAATACTGCGGCGGCCGCGGCCCCAAGCCGTACAACGCGGCCCTGCTGCAGAGCCGGCTGGAGGAGCTGTGCTCGCGGAAGGGGGTAAAATGCGCGCGGTGAAGGAACAGATGTCCTCCCATCCGCTGGCGCTTTTTCCGGACTTCCGGCGCATGTTCGCCGGGCGCGTGGTGTCGGCGGTAGGGGACAAGTTCTTTTCGATAGCCATAGCCTGGTGGGTGCTCTCCTCCGGCGGAGAGAATTCCAAGCTGCACCTGGGGCTGGTGATGGCCATGAATGTCGTGCCCGTGGTGCTGTTCGGGCCGCTGCTGGGCACCCTGTCCGACCGTTCCGACAAGCGCCGCGTGATGCTGGCGGCCGACGGCGCCCGCGCGGCGCTCGTGCTCATGCTGGTGGTCCTGCTCTGGGGCGGCAGGCTCACTCTGCCGGCGCTTTACGCGCTCTGCTTCTGCATCTCCGGCTTCGGGCCGCTGTTCGAGTCGGCCGAGGCGGCGTCCATACTGCGGCTGACCTCGGAGGAGCAGATGCCGCAGGCGGTGGCCGCGGACTCCTCCATACTGCAGCTGTCCAACGTGGTGGGCTCGGCGCTCGGCAGCGTGCTGATGGCGGCCGCCGGCGTGGCCGGGGCCTTCCTGTTCAACGCCGCCGGCTACCTGCTCTCTTTCGCCGCCATCTGGGGCATCAGGACGGAGCTGAAACCGGAGGCCCGCACGGAGAGCTCCTTCATCGCGGAGTTCCGCGAGGGGCTGGCCTACATACTGGGCAACAGGCCCATCCTGGCCCTGATACTGACGTTCGCCTTCTTCAATTTCTTCGTCGGGCCGATACTGATACTTATACCGATGATAGTGAAGTTCACGCTGGGGGAATCGGTAACCTGGCTGGCCGTCTTCGAGACGTTCTTCGCGGCCGGCTCCGCCGCTCTGGCCGTGGCCCTGAGCTTCAAGAAGTCGTACGGCGGCATCTACGGCTGGTTCTTCGCGTCGGTGCTGGGGGTGGGGCTCTCGTTCGGCGGGCTGTATCTCGTCTCTAACAAGTACGCGATCTGCGCGCTGCTGTTCGCCGCCGGCGCGGCGCTCGGGGCGGGCAACGCCGTGGTGCTGACGCTGTTCCAATCCGTGGTGCCGGACGCGATGAAGGGCCGCTTCTTCTCGGTGCTGACCACGCTGGCCTACGCCGTGCTGCCTATCACCTTCATGGTCAACGGCATGCTGGCGGAGAAGTACTCCGTGGGCTTCTGTATAGCCATGAACGCCTCGGCGGTCCTCCTCCTCTCCTTCCTGGTGCTGCTGCTTCCACGGGCCGAATACAAGGCGTAAAAAACCCGCGGCTTCCCGCGGGTTTTCTCCATTCCGGCCATGAGGCTGCGTCAGGACGGGTTGGGGATGTCTATGAACTCCGTCTTCACCCTGAACTTCTTTTCAAGGACCCCGGCCAGGGCCTGCACGCCGGGCTTTTCGGTATTATAGTGCCCGGCGGCTATGAAATTGCAGCGCGCCTCTCTCGCGTATTCCTGCACGGGCTCGCCGGTCTCGCCGGTGATGTAGAGGTCCAGGCCGGCCTCCGCCGCCTGGTCGAACATGCGGGCCGCGCCGCCGCTGACCGCGCCTATAGTGCGTATCTTCTCGGTGCCGAAGCGGAAGCAGAGCGGCTCGGCGTCCAGCTTTATGGCCAGCGCGGCCGCGATGTCGCCGAGGGATAGCGCCTTCGGCAGGGTCCCGCGGAAGCCGATGTATTGCCCGTCATAATGGCCGAACGGCCTGAGGGACTTCGCCCCCAGCATCTCCAGCAGGCGGGCGTTATTGCCGGCCTTCGGGTGCGCGTCCAGCGGCAAATGCCAGGCGCAGAGCGACATGCCGCTGCGGAACAGCGTCTCCAGCTTGCGCTTGAGCGGGCCGGTGAAGGTCTGCGGGCGGCCCCAGAGCAGGCCGTGGTGCGTTATCAGCATGTCGGCGCCGCCGCCGGCGGCGCGCTTTATGCATTCGAGGGAGGCGGAGACGCCGAAGGCTATCTTGCGCACCTCGGGGCGCCCCTCGGCCTGCAGGCCGTTCTGGGAGGAATCCCTGAAATCCCTGGACGAAAGGTATTCGTCGACGAAAGAAACTATCTTGTCCCTGTCTGCCATAACCCCTCCCTTTGTCGCACCCCGCGCGGAGCGCTCCGGACTACTGCCTGCCGGGGCGGAACGCGTAGATATAGCCGTTGGAAATGTCTTCCGCTATATAATCCGCGATGGCGTAGCCTCCGTCCTTGGGAGCCAGCAGCAGCGCGGCGTAGCTCCAGAGCGACGGGGTGCCCCTCAGCGCCCCGGGCGGCAGCGCGGCACGTATCCAGCCGTCCCTGACGGAGACCTTGTACTGGCCGAAGCTGCGCGGGCCCTCGGGCGTTATCTTGTAAAGCGAAGCGCCTTCGGAAGAGACTTCGAGCGCGTATTCCCACGCGCTGTCCGGGTAGATGCGCAGCGGACGGCCCTCCAGCGGGTGGCCCACTCCGGCGCGGGCCCTGTGGTTCACGTCCATATAGAGGTCCAGGCGGATGCGGCCGAAGCCCGACGGGGAAGGGACGGACTGGTCTATGGCTCCGGGCCGGAATTCGAAGAGCGAACCGGCCGTGCTGACCGACACGCGCAGCGCCTCGAGCTTCCAGTAAGGGGCGTCCTCCGCCGGCGCCGGCGAGCCGTCGGGAGCCGGCGGCATGACGGGGTCGCGCCGGACGTTGGTCAGCTCGAAGCCCCCGGGGATGTCGGTCACCGAGATCTTGTCGTCCTGCGCCGTGGTCGAGGCCGCGTCGGCCAGGCTGGAGAAAGCCCAGGGCGGCGGGGGCTTATTCATCAGCCTGTAGGCGTTGGCCAGCGTGTTCCGCAGGTCCAGCTCGGCTTCCCCGGCCGCGTCGGTGGAGGCCAGGACCAGCAGGCCGGGTCCGTTCTCGGCGGAGAAATACTCCCGGAAAGCCGGCTCCGCCTGCGTGAAATTGCCCTGCTCGGAATTGAGGTAGGACATCAGGTCCGCCCGGGTCCGGCGCAGCGCCGAGAGCGCTCCGGCCTGCAGGGGGGCGGAGGCCCAGCGGCTGTAATCCCCGCTCCATGGCCTGAAGGCCGCCGCGATCTCGGACGGGGCGGCCTGGGTGGAGACGGCCTTCTCCAGCTCCGCGGATACGGTGGCCAGATCGCCCGTGCCGGCCGCGGTCAGCAGGCGCTCGAGCTCCGCGCGCGCGGCCGCCGGGTCCGGGGCGGTAGTCTCGTCGAAGACCACGAACCGCTCGCCGGCGGCGGAGAAAGAGGAAGTATAGGCCGCGAAAGGCACCGCGTAGACCCCGCCGTACTGCATCAGGGGCGTTCCGGTGGAGACCGCCGGGCCGCAGGCTATCCATTTCACCCCGAGGGCGCCGGCCAGCGGGAAATAGTCGGGGACCAGTCCGCCGGGAGGGGAGACCAGGCCGGCCGGGGCCTTGCCGTAGGCCGCCGCGGCTTCGTCCCGGGACATTCCCAGCCTGAGCGAGAGGAAATACGAGGCCGCGTCCGGGTTCTGCAGCCCTTCGGGCTTGCCTTCCCACGCCACTACGGGCTCGCCGGCGTAGTAAAGGAGGGGCAGTGGCGGGTCGCCGGCCGGCCGCCGCGCCAGCTCCAGCCTGCCTTCATCCGCCAGCTTCCTGACGCGCCCCTCAAGTCCTTTGACCGGCAGCGGCAGCGCGGCCGTCAGGCGGGCGTCCTTGTTGTTCTCCAGCAGGCCCAGCACCTCGGGGAGCGCGGAGTTGCCGTCGGGCACCCAGAGCAGGGCCCGGCCGGCGCCCAGCGCGGGGCTGGCCAGGAGAATAGCGGCGGACAGCGCCGCGGAGAGCTTGTTCGGTAGGCTCATTTTACCGTTATCACCGAGACCTTCCGGCCGCCCTCCGTGTCCGTGTCGGGGTTGAGCGGGTCCAGCACTTCCTGTCCGTCTATGCGGCAGATATACTTGTAGCGCCCCGGCGGCAGCGGCAGCATGGCCTCCCAGGTCTTGGCGTCCTTCTTCACCAGTACCAGAGAATCGGGGTTCCACTTGTTGAAATCCCCGGCTATCCGCACGTCCTTGGCCCCGGCTATCTTTATCGTGAAGCGGACGAAGCGCAGTTCCGGCTGCGGCGCCTCCACCGGCCGGTCCGGGCGGGGGTGCATCAGCGGCATAGCGGTGGTGCGGGTGGGCTTCACGGTAGCCACGTTCCACTGCCCGACGAAGCTGAAGTACTTCTTTATGGCGTTGTTGAACAGCACGCTGGGAACGCTGACCAGCGCGAAGACTATCGCGGCCAGCAGCAGGAGCATGGATTTTCGCTCCATCATCGGCCGGCCTCCTCTTCTAGGACCGGGCGGATCCTGACGTCGGCGCCGAGGGCGCCGGCCAGTTCCCTGAACTTCGCCAGGTCGACGCCGGGCGCCTCCACCGCGGTGGCCGCCACCTCCGGCAGCAGCATCACCGCTTCCCTGATGAACTCCTTCACCTTCTCGAAGCCGCCGGCCCGCCAGGGCTCCATCGGCCTCATGCGCTCCAGCCACTGCTGCGGGTCGGCCGTGTTCAGGCTGACGTGCACTGAATCTATCAGTCCCTTCATCTCGGGGACCACGTTGCGGCCCCAGACCGCGTTGGCCAGGCCGTTCGTGTTAAGGCGTATCCTGAGGGCGGCCGGTATGGGGGCGGCCCTCCCTGAGCGCACTATCCGTGCGCAGGTCAGCATGGCCTCCAGGCGCATCGTGGGCTCGCCGTAGCCGCAGAAGACCAGCTCGGAGAAGGGGGCCGCCGCCCATTCCGCCTTGGCCAGCGAAAGCACATCGGCCGGCGACGGCTCGGCGCCGCCCAGATCGAGGTTGCTGCCGCGGTAGTCCATCTTCCACGAGGCCTTGACGCAGAAAACGCAGGCGGTAGGACAGCTGTTGGTGAGGTTGACGTACAGGGCGTCGCGGTAGCGGTAGACTATCTTAGGAGTAGCGTCCATATGAAGTATTTTTCTGCTTCCCGCTATTATTCTATCATTTAGAAATGAGGATTTTGATAGCCCCCAACGCCTTCAAAGGAACTCTTACCGCGCGCGAGGCCGGAGAGGCGGCGGCCCTGGCCGTTAAAGAGGCGCTGCCGTCGGCGCGGACGGAGGTGCTGCCGATAGCCGACGGCGGGGACGGTCTGCTCGAAGCGCTGCGCCCTGTTCTGGGCGGCAGGCTGGTGACCAGCCGGGTAGAGGGCCCTCTGGGCGGGAGGCTGAACGCGCGCTGGCTGCTGGCCGGGCGTACCGCGGTCATAGAGATGTCGGAGGCGGCCGGGCTGAGGAGAATGCGGGGCGTTCTCAGGCCCATGGACGCCACCACGGCCGGGGTCGGCAGCCTGATGCTCGAGGCGGTGAAGCGCGGCGCGAAGGAGCTGGTGATAGGGCTGGGCGGCAGCGCCTCCAACGACGGCGGCGCCGGCTGCGCCGGGGCTTTCGGCTTCTCGCTGCTGGACGCGGCCGGCAGGCCGATACGGCCCGGGGCCGCCGGCGCCGGGCTCCTGAGTAAGGTGCTGCCCGGCGGCACGGCGCTGCTGCTGCGCGGCGTGAAGGTCACCGGACTGGCTGACGTCAGGAACCCGCTTTGCGGCCGGCTGGGGTCCGCCCGGGTCTTCGGCCCTCAGAAAGGAGCGGGTCCGCGCGAGGTGGCCGAGATGGAGCGGGCCCTGAAGTCCTATGCCGCGGCCATAAGGCGGGAACTGGGCGTGAGCATCTCGACGCTGCCCGGCGGCGCCGCCGCCGGCGGGCTCGGGGCGGGCCTCGCGGCCTTCTTCGGCGCCTCGCTGGAGGACGGCTCCTCCTTCGTGCTGTCGCGGCTTGGCTTCCAGCGGAAGCTGGCCTCCTCCGACCTGCTGATAACCGGGGAGGGCCGCTTCGACGAGCAGACCTTTTACGGCAAGGCCCCCGGCGCGGCCCTGGCGGCCGCGAAACGCCTCGGCCGGCCGGCCGTGGTGGTCTGCGGCAGGTCCCTGCTGCGCGGAAAGACCCTGCTGCTGCGGCGCGGCGTCTCGCTGATCGTAGAGGCCGGGGCGTCAAGGGACGAGGCGGGAGCGGTGCGCCGCGCGCTTGCCGCGGCTCTGCCCGGTTTCCTGCGCAGCCTCTCCGGCTGTTGAGGGCGCTCCATTATTTATTTATAATATCAATCCTGTTTTGCCGGCCGGTGCCGGTACCGGAATACGCGCGATAGAGAGGTTAAAATGAGCTCGCACCAGGCAAATCATATTTCTTTCGGCACGGACGGCTTCAGGGGCGTGATAGCTAAAGACTTCACCTATGACGTGGTCAGGAAGACCGCCCAGGGGATGGCCGACTATATAGCCTACAAGTACATGCGCATGGAGAAGCCGACCATAGCAGTGGGTTACGACCGCAGGTTCATGTCCGACCGCTTCGCCCGCACGCTTGCCGAGGTGCTGGCCGCCAACGGCCTCAACGTAACGCTCAGCGCCACCCCGCTGCCCACCCCCGCCGTCAGCCTGCTTACGGCCAAGGGCTACGGCATGGGCGTAGTGATAACGGCCAGCCACAACCCGCACAACTACAACGGGATAAAGGTCAAGCAGAACGGCCGTTCGGCGCCGCCGGCCGTCACGGCCGACATAGAGAATTACGTGGCCAAGGCCGTGCCGGTGAAGCCCGGGGAGGTGCAGGTGGCGGTGAAGGATTTCCGCCAGGCCTACACGGACTACCTCGGCTCCCGCGTCAACGCCGCCAAGGTGCTGGCCAGGCTGCCGGGGCCGGTGGTGGTGGATTTCATGCACGGCTCCGGAGCGGATACCTCCGACATCTTCAAGTCGAAGAACGTGATAAAGATACGCGACAGGCACGACCCGCTGTTCGGCGGCGTGGCTCCGGAGCCGGTGGAGAAGAACCTGCAGCCGCTGATCGAGGCCGTCAAGAAGAACAAGGCGCTCTTCGGCGTGGCGCTGGACGGGGACGCCGACCGTTTCGCGCTGGTCTCCGACAAGGGGATTTACATGACGCCCTGCCAGACCGCCCCGCTGCTGCTGGAATACTTGCTGACCACCGGCAAGTACAAGGGCAAAGTGGCGCAGGCCGTGTCGATGGGCTACCTGACCAAGCGCATAGCGCGCGCGGCCGGCCTGCCTTTCGAGGAGACACTGGTCGGCTTCAAGTACATAGCCGAGAAGATGCTGTCCGAGGACGTGACCTTCGGGGTCGAGGAATCCGGCGGCTATACCTGGAAGGGGAACCTGCCGGAGCGGGACGGCTCCCTCACCGCGCTCTTCATGATGGAGATGGTGATAAAGACCGACAAGCCGATCTCGTCCCTGTACGCGCAGATAGAGAAGAAGTACGGGCGCTCCGCCTTCGTCCGCACCGATTTCGCGCTGGAAAAAGCCATCCCCAACAAGCATTCCTTCGCGGTCAAGATAAAGAAGAAGCTGCCCAAGCTGCTCATGGGGCGCAAGATCACCGAGACCAACACGATAGACGGCCTTAAGATAGTGCTCGACAACGACTGGTGGGTGCTGATGCGCCCGTCCGGCACCGAGCCGCTCTTGCGCACGTACGCGGAGACCGAGACCCCGGAGAACACGAAGAAGTTCCTGGACCTGGCCCGCAAGCTGATAGAGCAGAAATAAGGCCCGCCGTTAAGGTCAAAATTGCTATAATTTACCAATAGAAATACAGGGAGGAGAGCGATCATGAACTGCAAAGGCAAGAGGTTCTTTACATCCGAATCGGTGACCGAGGGTCACCCCGACAAGGTTTGCGACCAGATCTCTGACGCGGTGCTGGACGAGATCATGAAGAAGGATCCGGCCGGCCGCGTGGCCTGCGAGACCTTCATAACCCGCGGCATGGTGGTAGTGGGCGGAGAGATAACCACGAAGACCTTCGTGGACGTGGACGAGCTCGCCCGCCGCGTCATCCGCGAGATAGGCTATACTCATTCCAAGTACGGCTTCAACTACGAGACCTGCGCGGTGGTGAACGTGATCGGCCGCCAGAGCCCGGACATCGCCCAGGGCGTGGACACCGGCGGCGCCGGAGACCAGGGCCTGATGGTCGGCTACGCCTGCGACGAGACCCCGGAGCTGATGCCGCTGCCGCTGCAGCTGGCCCAGCGCCTGTCGATGAGGCTTTCCGAGGTCCGCAAGAAGGGGATACTCCCGTATCTCGGCCCCGACGGCAAGAGCCAGGTGACCGTTGAATATCACGACGGACGCCCGGTGCGCATAGAGACCATCGTGATCTCGTCCCAGCACACCGAGGACATCCTGGACAAGACCGGCCACCAGATCACCGAGAAGTCCCGCAAAGAGATCTACGATAAGGTCATCGCGCCCGTCATCGACAAGCGCATGATCGACAAGAACACCAAGGTCTTCATCAACCCGACCGGCAAGTTCGTGGTCGGCGGCCCGCAGTCCGACACCGGCGTGACCGGCCGCAAGATCATCGTCGACACCTACGGCGGCATGGCTCCGCACGGCGGCGGCGCGTTCAGCGGCAAGGACTCCACCAAGGTGGACCGCAGCGCGGCCTACATGGCCCGCTACCTGGCCAAGAACATAGTGGCCGCCAAGCTCGCGAAGGAATGCACGGTGCAGTTGGCCTACGCGATAGGCGTGGCCGAGCCCGTGGGCCTCTACGTCGATACGCACGGCACCGGCCGGGTGGCCGACGAGAAGCTGGCCCAGCTGGTGAAGACCTCCTTCAACCTGACGCCGCGCGGCATCATCAACGCGTTGAAGCTGCGCGCGCCGGTGTTCCGCAAGACCGCGGCCTACGGGCATTTCGGCCGCGCCGGCTTCGCCTGGGAAAAGACCGACGCCGCGGCCATGCTCGCCAAGAAGGCCGCCGGTTCGGTGAAGGCCCAGGCCGAGTGCGCCTGCTGCTGCTGAAGGCCCGGACGCGCCGGAGAGGACTCTTTAGGGGGTGCTCCGGCGCGGTTTTTTCTCGTCAGGGGGACAGATGAGAGTATTGCTGGTAGAAGATAACGCCCTTACCCGGTACACGATACGGGCGCTGCTGGAAAAGCTGGGACACGAGGTCGTGGGCGAGGCCGAGGACGGCGCCGCCGCGGTGAAGGGCTATACGGAGTCCAGGCCCGACATCGTCTTTCTCGATCTCATACTGCCGGGCAAGTCCGGCCTCGAGATACTGGAGGACCTGCGGGCGCTGGACCCGGACGCGCGGGTGGTCGTGGTGACCGCGGTGGAGCAGGACGAGATAGACCGCAGCCTTAACGACAAGGGCGTCACCGCCATACTCCGGAAGCCGTTCTCGTTCGACGATTTCAAGGCCCTGATGAGCGGTCTGCGCTGAACCATGCAAGAGAAGGCGGCCAAAGCGTTGGGGGAGATAGCGGCCGAGAGCCTGGAGAAGTGCGTCTCCAGGCTCTCACGCGTCTCGTCGGGGCGCTGGCGCGTGGCCGGCTCCGCGGTCTCCTGCCGCAGTATGGCAGAGGCCGTCAAGGAGCATTCCGTCCGGGCCGCCGGAGAGAGCGCCGGCGTCTATTTCGATATTTCCGGGGATTTTCCGTTCTCGTCGATGGTCATGTTCAAGACCGAGGATGCCGAGATCTACTCCAGGGGTTTCCTTGGAGCGTCGTTCGAGCGGTTCCGGAACCTCGGCCAGGCCCAGGAGCTGCTGTTCTCCGAGCTCGGCAATATAATACTCAATTCGCTGGCGGCGGCCATGTCGAAAGCGACCGGCCGGCCGTTGATCCCGTCGGTGCCCAAGTGCGTGCGCGGCGAGACGCAGTTCCTCCTCGAGGCGCTGTGGTCCTCGATGGGCGCTCCGGGTAAGCGCAATATGCTCACGGTGACGCTGGACCTGAGCTGCTGCGGTTCGGTCACGCAGGCCGAGCTCATAGTGCTGATCCCGGAGGCCCTGGAGGCCGCGCTTTCAGGCGAGTGACGGCCCCGTACAAGGAGTTTTCATGAAGAACAAGCTGTTTCGGGCCATAGCCATCCTGCTGCTGGCCGCGGCGCCTGCCGCGGCTTCGCAGGTCTCTATAACCGGCATCAGTTGGGAACTCTCCCGGCTGATCGGCAAGAAGCGCTCGCCCTATGCGCCGGTAAGCGCCCTGAAGGCGGCTTCCGGGACCCCGTTCACCGACGCCCTCCGCGCGGTGGTCTCTCTGAGCAACTCTTCGGACAGGCCGGCCGAAGGGCTGGTGCTGCGTTACGCTCTCAGCCTGCGTCTTCAGCGAGCCGGCGAACAGCCGGAAAAGGCCTTCTGGGCCGTGCCGTTCTTCGTGGAGGAGGTCCGCGTCTCTAAAATAGACCCGGTCTCCCAGCGCCAGGCGCGCGTCATACGTTTCGAGCTGCAGAGCCAGCTCAACAAGCTGAAGAACAGCGGCTTCGAACCCGCCGCGCTCAAGCTGGAGGTGATGCTCTCCCCGCGCAGCGGAGACGAGCCCTCCGAGATAATCCGCGAAGCCGTCATAGAGATATCCAAGCCGTAGGCCGCGTCCCGCGGCCAGCGAACGGAGCCAACATGCTGGACATAAACCTTATCAGGACCGACGCGGAGAAGGTCAGGAAAGCCCTGCTGAAGCGCATGGATTCCGTCGACCTGGACCCCGTCGTGTCGCTGGACAGGCGCCGCCGGGAGCTGCTCACCGAGAGCGAGGCGCTCAAGATGAAGAAGAACGCCGCCTCCGCCGGCGTGAAGAAGCTGGACAAGGACGCCCAGCAGGCCGTTTTCGCCGAGATGAAGGAGATAGCGGCGCGCATAAAGGCCATCGACGCCGAGGTGGCGGCCGCCGAGGCGCAGCTCTCCGAGCTGATGGCCGGCCTGCCGAACATGCCGGCCGAAGACGTCGTCGCAGGCGGCAAGGAGAACAACGCCGTGGTGCGCGAATGGGGGAAGAGGCCGGAGTTCGGCTTCACCGCCAAGGGCCACCTGGAGCTTTCGAAGGACCTGGGTCTGATAGACTACGAGCGCGGCGCGAAGCTGGGCGGCGCCGGTTTCTGGGTATACCGCGACATGGGCGCGCGGCTGGAGTGGGCGCTGCTGAACTTCTTCGTGCAGACGCATCTGGCCGCCGGCTACTCCTTCACGCTGCCGCCGCATATCCTGAACTACGAGTGCGGCTACACCGCGGGGCAGTTCCCCAAGTTCAAGGACGACGTGTTCCTGCTGGCCGGCACCGGCGACAAGACGCAGTTCCTGCTGCCGACGGCCGAGACCGCGCTGATCAGCCTGCACCGCGACGAGATCCTGAAAGAGGACGAGCTGCCGAGGAAGTATTTCGCCTACACCCCCTGCTACCGCAAGGAGGCCGGCGGCTACGGCGCCAACGAGCGCGGCATGATACGCGGCCACCAGTTCAACAAGGTGGAGCTGATACAGTTCGCGAAGCCCGAGCAGTCGGCCGCCGCCTTCGACGAGATGGTCGGCCAGGTGGAGGGCGTAATGCAGAAGCTGGGCCTGCATTACCGGCTGGTCAAGCTGGCCGCGCAGGACTGCAGCGCCTCGATGGCCCGCACCTACGATATAGAGGTCTGGATACCGAGCATGAAGACCTATAAGGAGGTCAGCTCGGTCTCGAACGCGCACGATTACCAGGCGCGCCGGGGAGCGATGCGCTTCAAACGCGCCGCCACCGGCAAGAACGAATTCCTGCACACGCTCAACGGCTCCTGCCTGGCCACCAGCCGGCTGTTCCCGGCCATTCTGGAGCAGTTCCAGCAGGCTGACGGCTCGGTGCTGGTACCCGAGGTCCTGCGCGCCTCCGTAGGGGCCGACAGGATAACGATATGAGGAAACTCGCGCTTTCCGCCCTGTTGCTCTCTTTCTGCGCCGCGGCCGCTCCGGCGAAGAAGGCCGAGCTGGAACCGCTCCCCGAGGACCTTAAGGTGCTGGCCAAGAACGGCCTGGACTCCATCTACGCGGTGGATATCCCGGCCGCGGAGAAGTACTTCAGCGAGGCCCTGAAGAAATATCCCGACCACCCGATCCCCTACTTCGGGATGGCTATGTCCAAGTGGGCCGAGCTGGAGTATCTCGAGGATGAATCCGATCCGGGGCTGGAGAAGCAGTACGGGGAGCTTACGGACAAGGCCCTCGAAGTGGGCCGTGCCTGGATAAAGAAGCATCCCGGCGACGCCAACGCCTATCTGGTGCTGGGCGGCATGTACGGACTGCGCGCGCGCCTGGGCGTGCTGCAGCATCACTGGGTGGACGCTTTCCTGACCGGGAAGAAGGCGCTGTCGGCCACGCGCAGATCGCTCAAAATAGACCCCGAGCTGTACGACGCCTACCTGGGCCTCGGCATGTACGAGTACTACTCCGGCACGCTGTCGGGCGTGGTCAAGCTGCTGGCCGCTATCGTGATGCGGGGGGACGCGAAAAAGGGCCTCGAGTATCTGAACCTCTGCCGCGAGAAGGGCTATTTCAACGCGCTGGCCGCCAAGCTGATGCTGATAGAGATCTACACCACCACCGGCAGCCCTTACAAGGACCCGGCCACGGCCGTTAAATGGGCCAGGGAGCTGCGCGCGCAGTATCCGAACCACCCGCAGATGCATTTCGTCGAGATAGTCTCGCTGTACGAGAACAAGGAGTACGACGAGTCCCGCAAGGAGGCCCTGGACTATCTCAAGAAGGTGGAGGACGGCGTGGTACCCTACCGCCGCCGCTACCTTCCGCGGGTGCTGACCGCGATAGGGACCACCTACCTGGTGGAGAAAAAGTACGACGAGGCGGCCGAGTATTTCAAGCGCGCGGCCGACACCCTCAAGGAAGACCCCAAGACCCACCCGGCCCGCTGGGGCGTCTGGGCCATAGTGCGGCTCGGCAATGTCAGCGATCTGAAAGGCCTGCGCGACAAGGCGCTCGAGTATTATAAGCAGGCACAGGCCTACAGGGACGACTGGGGTTTCTCCGAGTCGATAGAGAAATACCTGAAGTCGCCGTTCTCGGCCGCGGCGCTCCCCGGCCAGCTGCCCCCTCCCTGACGATGAGCGGCGAGACTGTCATCTTCCTGGTCCTGGCCATACTGGGCTTCGGGCTCGGCGCTTTCTTCGATAAGATCAGTCTCAGGCACCTGGACCCGGCCGGCGCCTTCTTCGCGCGCCTGCTGGTGATGGTGGTCCTGTTCGTGCCGGTGCTCATCTGGAAGTCCCCGCAGACCAAGCAGGCCCTGCTGGGCTCCGACCGGCTGGGCCCGGTGTTCGTGGGCCTGAGCGTGATAGTCTCGATGTCCGCGGTCCTGTTCTTCCTCAAGGCGCTTTCGGAAGGTCAGGCCACCAGGATAGTGCCGCTCAGCTCCACTTACCCGTTCGTCACTTTCGTGCTGGCTCTGGCCTTCCTCGGCGAGAGCTTCACGCTGAACAAATTCCTGGGCACGCTGCTGCTGTCGGGCGGGGTGTACTTCATCTCCAGGTGAACCGTGGCCTGCGCCGCCCGGGGTTCTGACCTATGACCCCTGAAGAATTCGAAGCCGCCGTGGAGCGGGCCATAAAGGGCCTGCCGCGCGTTTTCCGCTCCAGGCTGCGGAACGTGGCCGTGATCATCAGGGTCAGGCCCACCGCGGAGCAGCGCCGGCGCTTCGGCCCGGGCCTGCTCGGGCTTTACGAGGGCGTGCCTGCCACCGAACGCGGAGCGGCCGACGGCGGGCTGATGCCGGACAAGATAACGCTTTTCAGGGAGAACCTGCAGGCCGGGGCGCGGGACGGGGCGGAGACCGAGGAGCGGGTGCGTCACACCCTGATGCACGAGATAGCCCACCACTTCGGCATGGACGACGACGAGCTCAGGGAGAAAGGGCTTTACTGACGCCGGTACTTTGCGCTACTTAAAGGAGGAGCTATGGACAGGGCCGTATGGCTGAAATTGTTCGCGAAGCGTTTTAAGGTGATACAGGACAGTATGGACTCGTTGCCCGGAGAGGTCACCTACCACATCCCGGAGAAGCAGGTAGTGGTTATAATAGGCTCGTCCACTCCGGCAGGCGCCCTCAGGGCCGAATCGCTGACCGATACCGAGGAGTGCCTGATCGTAAACCGCGGCCAGGGCAAGCGCTCCTTCGTTGACTGGGATAAGATAGACGCCATCTGCACGGCCGAGACCTGAGGCCGCAGGCGGGTCCGATTCAGACGAGCTCGGCGCGCCGCAGATAGCCCTCGGCGCTGGTGATCCTCGCCTTCACGAAATCTCCGGCCTTGAGCTTCGCTCCGGGAGGCGGCGCGACCTCCACCCGGCCGTCTATTTCGGGCGCATCCCGGTAGGTGCGCCCGAAATAGGGAGAATCCATCAGCAGGTCCAGGGTCTTTCCCCTCAGCTTAGCGTTTATCGCGTCCACCACCCCGCTCTGGGCGCGTACCAGCGCCTCAACCCTCTCCGTCTTGGTGCGTTCTTCCACCTGCTCCGGGAAGCCGGCGGCCGAGGTGCCGGGTTCGCGCGAATAGGGGAATACCCCGAGGTTGTCGAACCTGGCTTCCTTGACGAAGGAGACCAGCTTCCTGAAATCGGCGGCGGTCTCCCCCGGAAAGCCTGCTATGAAATTGGTGCGGATGGCGAGTCCCGGCATCGCGCGGCGCAGCTCGGCTATTTTGGACTTGATGGTCGCCGCGGTGGAAGAGCGGTTCATCCTGCGGAGCACCGGGTCCGAGATGTGCTGCAGAGGCATGTCCAGATAGCGGGCCACGCTCTTGTTGGCCTTCATCACGGCTATCAGTTCCTTGGTAACGCGCTCCGGGTAGACGTACATCAGGCGCCACCAGCGGACGCTTTTTATCTTCACCAGCTCCTTCAGCAGCTCGGCCAGCCGCGGCTTGCCGTAGATGTCCGCGCCGTAGGAGGTGGTGTCCTGGGCTATCAGCGAGATCTCCACCGCCCCGCTGGCTGCCAGGCGCGAGGCCTCCTCCAGCACCGATTCGAACGGCTTGGAGCGGAACTGGCCGCGTATCGAAGGGATAAGACAGTAGGCGCAGCGGTTGTCGCAGCCGTCGGCTATCTTGAGGTAGGCGCTGTGCCGGGCCGTGAGCCGGGCCTTCAGGTGGGGGGAGTCCAGTCCCGCGGCGGGGGCGATGAACGTCCCGCCTTCCTTCACCGCTTCCGCGGCCCTGGCCAGGGCGTTGATGCCGACCAGGACGTCTATATCGGGGAACTTCTGCAGCAGGGCGTTCTTCTCGCGCTCCACCAGGCAGCCGGAAACTATCACCTTGGAGAGCTTCCCGCGCGCCTTGAGGCGCAGCAGACGGCGTATCTCGCCCTCCGACTCCTCCACGGCCGAGCCCAGGAAGGCGCAGGTGTTTATCATCGCGGCGTCCGCGCCTTCCTCTTTCTGCGTCAGCTCCCAGCCGGCGGCGGCCAGCTCCCCGGCCATGACCTCGGCGTCCGTGAGGTTCTTGGGGCAGCCGAGGGAGACGATGAAGAGTTTTGGCATGGTGCGGGAGGGGGCGGCGGGTACCCGGGCCAGCTCAGTGGCGCTCGAAGCGCTTGATCAGGAAATAGGTTATCCAGGCGATCAGCAGCATGATCGCCATGAAGAGCGGATAGGCTATCTTCGGGTCGTGTATGCCCGTTATGGCGTAGAGCTCCGACATGCCGCCCACCCCGGCGAAGAAGCTCGGTATTGCCACGGCTATGACTACGGCGTTGAGGTTCTTCATCAGGATATTCAGGTTGTTGCTGACGATGGAGGCGCGGGCGCCTACCATCGAGGCGAAGATGTTCGAGTAGATGGAGGCCTGGCGGTAGCACTGCAGGTTCTCGATCATTATGTCGTCGATGAACTCGATGCTGCGCTCGCTGAAGCCCGCCTTCTCCGCGCCGTGCTTGAGCCGCTCGATCACGCTGGTGTTGGAGGTGATCGCGTTCACGTAGTAGACCAGGCTCTTCTCCAAAGTGAACATGTTGATCAGGTGCCGGTTCTCCATCGAGTAGGTGATCTTTGTCTCCAGCTCGTCGGCGATCATGTTGATCACCTTCAGGTGCTCCATGAAGTGGAAGATCGAGCTGTAGATCAGCTTCAGGAAGATCTCGCGGATGCCCGTGACCTGCTTGAAGTACTTGCCGGAGAACATGTTGATGTCCTCGGAGAGGGCCAGCAGCAGCTTGTCCTTGAACAGGAAGAGACCCATCGAGGAGACCTTGAACATGAAGTGGTCCTTCGACGAGTAGTTCTTGGGCCGCTTGAAGATCAGGGCCAGGTGGTCCGGTTCCGTCTCCATGCGGGCCGGCTCCTCGGGGTCGAACGCCGAGCTGAAGGTGTGCTCGTCGAGATCGAAATTCTCTACGAGCCACTTTTTCTCGTCCTCGCTGGGGCTGATGGCGACCCAGATCTGCGGGGTCTCGGCCTCCACCTGCCTCAGCTGGCGGTCATCTATCCTGTAGCGTTTGATCATTGAATCGGGAAGGGCGCCCCTAAGCGCGGCGCCCGTTCGGTCAGCGGCCGGCCTTCTCCTTCGCGGGAGCGGGCTTCAGCTTAGCGGCTACGGCAGCCCCGATCCCGGAGAGGTTGTCCACCACGGTGGCGCCGGCCTTCTTCAGCGCCTCCACCTTGGAGGCGTGGGTGCCGGAACCGCCCTCGACTATGGCGCCGGCGTGGCCCATGCGTCGTCCGGGGGGGGCGGTCTTGCCGGCCACGAAGCAGAACACCGGCTTGGTCATGTGCTCCTTGATGTAGCGGGCCGCATCCTCCTCGGCGGAGCCGCCGATCTCGCCTATCATGATGACGGCCTCGGTCTGCTTGTCGGCCTGGAAGAGCTTCAGCGCGTCCACGAAGTTCATGCCCTGAACCGGGTCGCCGCCTATGCCCACGACGCTGCTCTGGCCCAGGCCCTGGCAGGTGACCTGCCAGACCGCCTCGTAGGTCAGCGTGCCGGAGCGGGAGACCACGCCCACGGAGCCCTTCTTGTGGATATAGCCGGGCATGATGCCGGCCTTGCACTCCTCCGGGGTTATCACGCCGGGGCAGTTGGGACCGACCAGCGTGACGTCGCGGCCCGCGGCCCGCATCGCGCTCAGGCGCTTCTTGACGCGGACCATGTCCATCACCGGGATGCCCTCGGTGATGCAGATGATGACCGGTATGCCGCCGTCGGCCGCCTCGAGTATCGAGTCGGCGGCGTACGGCGGAGGCACGAAGATCAGCGACGCGTTCGCGCCGGTGGCCTTCACGGCGTCGCGGACGGTGTTGAAGACCGGCTTGCCGAGATGCTCGGTGCCGCCCTTGCCGGGGGTTATGCCGCCCACCACGTTGGAGCCGTACTCAATGCACTGCTGGGCGTGGAAGGAGCCCTGCGCGCCGGTGAGGCCGTGGACGAGAAGCTTGGTGTTCTTGTTCAGAAGTATGGACATATGTTCTGTCTCCTGTGAAAATAATCGTTCCCTGTTCCCCGGGGCGGACCTGCCTGAACCCGGGTTCACTGCAGGGGAACCGTTGCGCGGTTCCCCCCCGAAGCGGGGCCCCCCTTCCCCAACGGGTCCAGGCAGGTCCGCTCCGGGAACCTTTCCCTATTTCTTCGCGGCGGCCACCGCCTTCTGCGCGGCCTCCCAGAGCGAATCGGCCTGCTCGAGCTTGAGGCCGGACTTGGCGAGTATCTCCTTGCCTTCCTTGACGCGGGTGCCCTCGAGCCGCACTATCAGCGGCACCTTTATCTGCACCTTCTTGGAGGCCTCGACCACGCCGGCGGCGATATTATCGCACTTCATGATGCCGCCGAAGATGTTGACCAGGATGGCCTTCACCTTGGGGTCCTTCAGTATTATCTGGAAGGCCTTGGTCACCTGTTCCACGTTGGCGCCGCCGCCGACGTCCAGGAAGTTGGCCGCGTCGCCGCCGGCCATCTTCACGGTGTCGAGCGTGGCCATCGCGAGGCCGGCGCCGTTGACCATGCAGCCGATGTCGCCGTCCAGGCCGATATAGTTGATGCCGATGGCCTTGGCCTCCTTCTCTATCTCGGAAGCCTCGTGGTCGGGTTTGGCCGCCTGGTCCTTGTGGCGGAACAGCGCGTTGTCGTCGGTGACGATCTTGGAGTCCAGGGCTATCAGCCGCTCGTCGCCGGTGAGGACCAGCGGGTTCACCTCCACCAGACTGGCGTCGTTCTCCACGAAGACCTTCACGAGGCTCCTGGCGAACCCGGTGAAATCGCAGAAGTTCTTCTTCGGGATGTTCAGGTCGAAAGCGAGCTGCCTGGCCTGGTAGTCCAGCAGGCCGGCCTCGGCGTCCACCGGCACGCGGATGATCTTCTCCGGATGGGTGTGGGCCAGCTCCTCGATGGACATGCCGCCCTCGGCCGAGGCTATGATGGAGGGGGCTCCGGCTTTGCGGTCCAGCACCACGGAGATGTAGATCTCGCGGCCAATGTCGCAGGCCTCGTCCACCAGCACCTCCTCAACGGTCAGGGACTTGCCCTGGGTCTGGTGCGTGACCATCTTCATGCCCAGCATCTTGCCGGCCAGCTCCCGCGCCTCGGCGGCGGTCTTGGCCAGCTTGACGCCGCCGGCCTTGCCGCGGCCGCCGGCCAGTACCTGGGCCTTCACCACCCAGGGGCCCTTGCCGGACAGGTCGAGCTTGTCGAGGCTGTCCCCGATCTTGATAACTCCGCAGCGCTTCTGCAGCGGTATGCCGTAGCGGGCGAAAACGTCCTTTCCCTCGTATTCGAGAAGCTTCATCTAGTGGTCCTCCAGGCCTGAATGGGCGGGCTGCGGCCGACCGCGAGCTCGTCGGGCGGGCGCAAACGCGTCCCGGACGCCCGCCGCTGTCGCCGCGCGGCGCGTCCCGGGCGCGGGTTTGAACCCCGGTTATATAATTTGTAGTATAATTTGTGATAGCAAGTCCAGCCCCGCAGACGGCAATCTCACAGTCAAACATACAGAGGTTATCCAAATGACCAAGGCAAAGAATAAGTCCGTCAATATCAGCAAGAACAAATCTTTCACGGTACGCTTCGCCGGCGATTCCGGCGACGGCATACAGCTCGTGGGCACCAGGTTCGCCAACGCCACGGCCGTGGCCGGCAACGAGCTGAGCACCCTGCCGGACTACCCGGCCGAGATCCGCGCCCCCGCGGGCACGCTGGCCGGCGTCAGCGGCTTCCAGATCAGCTTCGGCGACGAGACGGTAAAGACCCCCGGCAACAAGCCCGGCGTGCTCGTCGTGATGAACCCGGCCGCCCTGGCCGTCAACCTGAAGAACGTGGACAAAGGCTCGATAATCATCGCCAACTCCGACGCTTTCAGCCAGGCCGGCCTGGAGAAGGCCGGCTATAAGACCAACCCGCTAGAGGACGGGACGCTCTCCAACTACCGAGTGATAGCCGTGCCGGCCTCCGAGATGACCGAGGCCGCGCTGGCCGATTCCGGCCTGACGAAGCCCCAGGTGATGAAGTGCAAGAACTTCTACATGCTCGGCATCCTGTTCTGGATGTACGGCCTCGAGACCGAGGACACCAAGGGCTGGATAAAGACCAAGTTCAAGAAGGTGCCGGCCGTGGCCGAGGCCAACCTGAAGGCCCTCGATTCCGGCTACGCCTACGCCGAGGCCACCGAGATCTTCGACGCCCGCTTTGAGACCATCAAGAGCGCCGTGACCCCGGGCAAGTACCGCAACCTGACCGGCAACGAGGCGGCTGCCTACGCGCTGCTCACCGCCGCCAAGCTGCTGAAGAAGAAGCTGTTCTACGGCTCCTACCCGATAACCCCGGCCTCCGAGATACTGCAGACCCTGGCCAAGCACCGCGCCACCGACGTGGTGGTGTTCCAGGCCGAGGACGAGATAGCCGCGATGGCCGCCACCGTGGGCGCAGCGTTCGGCGGGAACTTCTCCGCCACCGGCACCAGCGGTCCCGGCCTCTCGCTGAAGCTGGAATCCATGGGCCTGGGCGTCATAGCCGAGCTGCCGATGGTCATAGTCGACGTGCAGCGCGGCGGTCCCTCCACCGGCCTGCCGACCAAGACCGAGCAGTCCGACCTGCTGCAGTCCATCTACGGCCGCCACGGCGAGTCGCCGCTGGTGGTGCTGGCGGCGGCCAGCCCGGCCGACTGCTTCTACACCACCCTGGCCGCGTCCCGCATAGCGGTCAAGTACATGACTCCTGTCATCGTGCTGACCAACTCCTACCTGGCCAACGGCTCGGAGCCTTTCCGCATACCCAAGCTCTCCGAACTGCACAAGTTCGAGATGGCCAAGCTGCCGCCGCCTGACCAGTTCAAGCCTTACGCCCGCGACCCCAAGACCATGGCCCGCCCGTGGGCCTGGCCGGGCCTGAAGGGCTACGAGCACCGCATAGGCGGCCTCGAGAAGGCCGAGGAGACCGGCGCTATCAGCTACGACCCGGTCAACCACGAGAAGCTCACCGCCGCCCGCTCGGAGAAGATGCGGCTGGTGGCCGAGTCCATCGCCCCCACCAAGATCTGCGGCAAGGATCAGGGCGAGCTGCTCGTCCTGGGCTGGGGTTCCACCTACGGCGCCATTTCCACGGCCATGACCGAAGCGGAGGCCGAGGGCCTGGACGTCTCCTCGGTGCACCTGCGCCACGTCTGGCCGCTGCCGCCGGACCTGGGCAAGGTGATGAAGCGCTTCCGCAAGGTGCTGATCCCCGAGGAGAACCTGGGCCAGCTGCGCATGCTGATCCGCTCGGAATACCTGTTCGAGCCCATCGGCCTGAACAAGGTGCAGGGCCAGCCGCTCAACTCGGACGAGGTCCTCGCCAAGATAAAAGAAGTGCTGGGAGGGAAATAACATGGAAAACACCAAGCTCACCGCCAAGGACTTCTCTTCCGGGCTGCCCGTAAAGTGGTGCCCCGGCTGCGGCGACTTCGCCATCCTGAACGTGATACAGAAGACGATGGCCAACATGGGGCTGCCCCGCGAGAAGTTCGCGGTCATCTCGGGCATAGGCTGCTCCAGCCGCTTCCCGTACTACGTCAGCACGTACGGCTTCCACACGCTGCACGGCCGCGCCTGCGCCGTGGCTTCCGGGGTCAAGCTGTCCAACCCCGAGCTGTCCGTCTGGGTCATCACCGGAGACGGCGACGGCCTGTCGATAGGCGGCAACCACACGATGCACGCGATACGCAGGAACATGGACCTGAAGATAATCCTGTTCAATAACCGCATCTACGGCCTCACGAAAGGCCAGGCCTCTCCGACCACGCTGCCGGGCTCTAAGACCAAGACCACGCCGCTGGGCGCGATAGACTACCCGTTCAACCCGGCCCGCTTCGCGGTGGGCCTGGACTGCACGTTCGTCGCGCGCTGCATAGACAGCGACATCGCCGGCAGCACCGCGGTGATGGAGCGGGCGGCCAAGCACGTGGGGACGGCCTTCGTGGAGATCTATCAGAAATGCGTGCCGTTCACGGACAAGGAGTTCGAGTGGCTGAAGGACCCGGCCACGAAAGAGGACATGATACTGCGCGTAGAGCACGGCAAGCCGCTCGTCTTCGGCAAGGACAAGAACAAGGGCATAGCGATAAAGAACATGAAGGCCGAGATCGTGACGTTCAGCGGCGCGGTGCCGGCCGAGGTGGCCGTCTACGACGAGACCAACGACGAGATGGCCCACCTGATCAGCGGCCTGAAGCATCCCGAGTTCCCGACGCCGATAGGCGTGTTCAGGGCCGTGCGCAAGCCGGCCTACGAGGAGCTCTACTACGACCAGATCAAGCACGTGGGCGACACCAAGGAGCACGAGCTCGAGGCGGTGCTGACCGGCCCCGACGCCTGGGAGATGAAGTAGCCCACGACCTGTAACGGAAGCAAAAAGAGAGCCCCGCGAAAGCGGGGCTTCTCTTTTTATCCCAGAGCATAGCGCGGGACCTGTCGGCGGGTCGGGCCGTCGGGCACGCGGTCTCGCAGCACCGTGCTCGCCGCTCGTCACTCCCTCGCCGCGCTGCGCAAACGGCTTCGGTCCGCGACGGCCCTCCGTGCCCGAACCCGCCGGCACCCGCGCGCGGGCGGTTACTTGTTCTTCTTCACGTATTTGATGCGGCTGATCTTGGTGCCGGGGAAATAGAAGTCCAGGATCTCGTTGTAGGATTTGTTGTACTTGCCGGCCAGCCCCGCCGCGCCGCTCTGGCACATCCCTATGCCGTGCCCCCAGCCGCCCCCGTAGATCCAGTAGTTGCGCACCTTCCCGTTCTTCAGACGGTTGACGGAGATGTCGAACAGCGTGCTCTTCAGCGAGCTGTAGCCGAGGATGTTGCGGATCAGGTGCTCCTTGTCCACGTCCACGGTGCGCCTGGTCCCGATTATCCGCAGCGAGTTGACGTTGCCGGACGGGCTGCGCTTCAGCGGGATGATGTTCACGATGTCGCCCACGGAATAGTCGCGGTTTATCCTGAAGGTCATGTCCTTCTGCCTGATGATCTTCAGCCAGCGGAATTCGGAGGCGTGCACCATGCCCGGATAGTTGCAGTTGGCGGACGGATCCCCGGTTATCCACAGGTGGAAGGCCCAGGGGTCCAGCGGCGCTTCCGTCTTGCCCGGCTCTATGTCCGGCTTCGTGACGAGGTAGGGCACGTCGCCCCAGCCGTTAACCTCTTTCGAGGCCTGTATCCAGCCGCCGCAGTTGGAGTGGTAGAAGGTGTAGGCCGGCCTGCCGTGGTAGGTGAGTATCTCGCCCTCCGTCTCCACGACGGCCCTGGTGGTGGTATTGGCCTCGGCGGACTTGCCCTTGTAGGCCTGGCAGTGCTCGCCGTCGCAGATATGATAGCCGTCCCTCTTGTGCACCCCGCCCCTGGCCCGCCGGATAAGCACCTGGGTCCTGGCCAGCACGGCCTGCGCTTTCAGGGACTCGAAAGGCCACTGTGAAGCCACCTCGCTCGGCACCACGCCCAGCAGGTACAGCTCGTTCTCGATTATGTTGACCACGCCTATGCCGCGGCCGCCGTTCGGATACAGCTCTATACGGCCGCGGTACTGCCGGTCGGCCCAGCGGAAGAACTGGTTGATGGTCTTCGTGGTGGCGTCGAAGATGACGCTGCCGCCTTCCTTCGCCGGTATGACCAGTATCGGGCCGGAGAACCGGCCGTGGACCGTGCCGTCCGCGCCGGTCAGCCTGACCCTGCCGTCCTCGTATTCCGCGGTCCAGGTCTCGTCCGGAGGTATCTCCGCGTAGGTCTTGCCGCTGGCCTTGCCCACTATCTTCAGGCCCTCGAAGGACTTTATCCTCAGCAGGTTGTTGTGGCCCTGCTTGCCGGTGGCGGTGGTGCCTATGCCGACGCGTATCTTTACGGAGGAGGAGAGGCTGGCCAGCGCGTCCAGCGGCTCCATCACCAGCGGCTTGGTTATCCTGAACGGCGGCCGTATCTCCTCCGGCTGCTTCGAGAGCTTACCCTCCAGCACCTTCATCATCTTGGAGGCCACCGGGTGGCCGGGCGCGTAGGAGAGCACGCGGTAGTACTGGTTCCAGGCCTCGTCGAACTTCCCCTGCCGCGTATAGATGCCCGCCAGCGGCAGCCGGGCCTCGGTAAATGAGGGGTCCTTGCGCAGGGCCTCTATCAGTGCCGATTCCGCCTCGGTGTACATGTCGAAGTTCATGTAGTTCCAGGCCAGGATATAATCCACTCCGGCGAAGTCGGGGCGGAGCTGTTTGTACTTCACCAGGTGCTCCAGCGTCTTTTCCTTGTCCTCCAGGTTGGAGTAGACGCTGGCCAGGCCCAGCTCGGCCCTGGGATTCTCGGCCTTCATGCGGATGGCGGTCTCGAAGGCCGAGCGGGCGCCGTCGTAGTCGGACTGGTGGAAGCGCAGCCAGCCCAACTCGCTGTAGATGTCCTGGTCGTGAGGGGCGCGCTCCAGTGCCTTCACCAGCGCGGCCGCCGCCTCGTAATAGCGGCCGGTCTCGCGCAGGCACATGGCGGCGTCCAGCAGCGGGCGCGGGTCCGCCTGGTCCTGAGCCGCCAGCTCCAGATAGGCCGAGGCCGCCTTCGAGAGATCGCCTTTCAGGTACAGGGAATACGGGTCCGCCGCCGTGCACGGGCGGGATTGAAAGAGGAGGAATAAAAGAATAAGATTAACTTTCCGCACGGCCGTTATATCGTATGAAATTATACGCGCGCTGAGAAACGGCCCGGCCCGGGACGATGAAAGAGGATATATCCGACACTGAACTGGTCGCGGCCTTCAAGGCCGGCGATACGGAAGCTCTCGGGCTGCTGATGGGCCGCCACAAGGACGCTGTCTACGGCTACCTGCTCAGGCTCACCGGGCGCGCCGACGTGGCGGACGACCTCTTCCAGGAGGTGTTCCTGAAGCTGGTGAAGAACCCCTCCTCCTACAGCGAAAGGGAGAAGTTCAAGGCCTGGCTGTTCACGGTGGCCCGCAACGCGGCGATGGACCATTTCAGACGGGACTCCTCCCGCCGCGAGATCCCGCTGGAAGGCGACGGCGAGAAGGCGGGCGCCGCCGACCTGATAGCGTCGGCAGAGCCGGGGCCGGCGGAGTCCTTCTACGGCAGGGACCTGGCCCGCCGCATAGAGGAGGCGCTGGCCTCGCTGTCGGAAGATCAGCGCGAGGTGTTCTACCTCCGCCACTATTCCCAGCTGTCCTTCAAGGAGATAGCGGAGCTGCTGAAGGTGCCGATAGGCACGGTGCTCGCCAGGATGAGCCGGGCTGCCGCCAGGCTGCGGGATAAGCTGGGTGACGGGATGCAATAAAAACGGGGTGTCCCGCGTTATACCTATGGCCGCCTGATGAGCATAGCTCCTGATGCGGCACGGGCATAGCCCAGGAGCCTGATATGAACTGCGGATTCGGAGAAAAACTTATACTGTACCGCTACGGCGAGGCCGGAGAAGCCATCGAGGCGGAAGTGCGCGCGCACCTGGTGGGCTGCGCCGCCTGCCGCGGCGAGCTGGCGGCCCTGGAGGCCGCCGAGGCTTCCCTGGCCGCCGGCGCCGCCGGGCCTTCGCCGGCGGCCGTCGCGGCGGTCATGGGCGCGGCCCGCAGTTCCGGGCGCGGTCTGTTCTCCTTCAACTGGGGCGAGGCCCTGCTCTCCGGAGGGCTGGCCGCCGCGCTGTTCTTTATTCTCACCGTCTCCGGCCACCGGGCCGCGGACCTGGCATGGAACAACGGCCTGGACGACAAGCTCGATAACGTCGAGTACTCGGTCTATCAGGCGCAGGCGGATATCAACTCGTCCTCAATGGACTGGGAATACGGCATAAGCTCCCTTGAGGACGAGACCCTGGATCTTAGTAAGAACGTTTAGCGGCGGGGACTTCAGGAGGATATATGAAGAGGAAATGGATACTTTGGATGATGGCTCTGGCCCTGGCGGCGGCGCCGGCGCTGGTAAGCGCTCAGAACGGGCCTGGTCCTGACGATGAGGACGAGGCCGGAATGGACATGCCTCAGCAGCCCGGCGGCCCCGGCATGGGCCCGGGCCAGGGAATGGGCATGGGGCCCGGCCAGGGAATGGGGCCGGGCGGCATGGACCGCCAGATGATGAAAGGCAGGATGATGCGCGGCGGCATGGGCGGCCCGGGCTTCATATCCGAGGAGGAGGTGCTCAAGACCATCAACAAACACGATCCGGCCTTCGGCAAGAAGATGGAGCAGCTGCGCGAGGCCGCCCCCGGCAAGTACAAGATGGTCATACAGATGTCCGGCAAACTGTTCGCCGCCGCCCGTATGGAGAAGGACGAGAGCCTGGAGAAGGACGCGGTGCGCGCTCTCTCGCTGGAATTCGAGAGCAAGGAGCTCTCTATGTCCTACGGCAAGGCATCCGACTCCGAAAAGAAGGAAATAAAGGCGAAGCTGAGCAAGGCGCTTTCCGAGCTCTTCGACCTAAAGAGCAAGGGTCAGGAACTGCGCGTCAAGCGCATGGAAGAGGACCTCGGCAACCTGAAGAAGAGGCTGGAGAAGCGGAAGGCCAACAAGGACAAGATAGTGCAGCAGCGCTTGGACCAGCTTACCGGCGAAGGCTATGGCTGGTAAGCCGGAAGCTGTCCGAGAAAGGACAGTTTCAGCCGAAGGAAAGCCAGGACAGGCCGGTAATTGACGGTTCTGCCGCGGGAAGGCCCGGTCACCGGGCCTTCCCTTTTTATTGCGTTGACCCAAGCGCGCATTCTATAATAAGGGGGATGCTAACTCCGGAAAGGAGCGGTATATGATGTCAGGAAAGTTCGCGGGTAATGGCAAGAGAGCGCTGTTGGCGGCGGCACTGGCCTTCTGCGCCTGCAAGGAGAAACCTGCTCCGCCGCCCCAGCCCGGAACCGGGACCGCCGTTCCGCAGGCCGAAGCCCCCGCCGAGCCCGCTCAGCAGCCAGAACCGGAGCAACCGGCTATCCCCACTCTCGACGCTTCCGCGTTCGGCGTGGACCAGCCGGCCGCGCAGCCGTCTCCGGTCGCCTACCAGCCGGGCTATGGCCAAACGCAGGCCTCGCCCACCCAGGCAGCACAGCCGCAAAGCGCCCCGGTGCCGCCTGCGGACGGCAGTGGCAAGCCTGAGCCGCCGCCGATCCCGGCGGTGCACGGGCCCAATAACCCGTAGAACTCCGCTATTTTCCTGAAAGTATGTTGTTGACCAGGTAGGACGCTACCGGGGCTCCTGCGCCCTGCTCTTCGGCCGGGAGGCCGAGGTTGTAGGAAGCTTTGCCCAGGGCCTGCCGGAGCGCGGTTTCCCCGCGCACTCCTAGCCCGGCGGCGAGAGCGGCCAGGCCCGAGACGTGCGGAGCGGCCTGCGAGGTGCCGGATATCAGGCGGAAGGACCCGCCCGGGAACGCGGAGAAGATCCGCACACCGGGCTCTGTGAAATCTATCTCCGGCCCCCGGCTGGAGAAGGACGCGAGTTTGTTGGAGAAATCCAGGGCGGAGACGGCCACCGCGTCCTCGAAGGCCGCAGGGTAGCCTACCGGCCCGCCGTCGTTGCCGGCTGCGCAGACCACCAGTATCCCGGCCGCCCTGGCCGCTTTCACGGCTTTGCCCTGCGCGGCGGAGAATTTTTGAGATCCGAGGCTCATGTTCATTACGTCCGGCCGCTGCGCCACGGCCCATTCCATGCCCTCTATGATCTGGGAGACCTTGCCGGTGCCGCTGCTGTTGAGCACCTTCACCGGTATTATCTTGGCCTCCGGGGCTATCCCGGCCATGCCGCTCCAGTTGAGCGCGCCGGCGATGATGCCGGAAACGTGAGTGCCGTGTCCTTTATCGTCGAAAGGTTCCGCTCCGGGGGTGATGACGTTATAGCCGGGCAGGCAGTTGGGGGCCAGGTCGGGGTGGGAACAGTCGGCGCCGGTGTCCAGCACCGCTACGCGGGCGCCGGCGCCCCTGGCCATTTTCCAGGCGCGGGTAACCTGCAGCCTTCCGGCGCTCCAGGGGAGCTTCTCTATGCGGCCTTCGGCGTTGGAGGTGGTGATGTAGGGCGGCGAGACCGGGGCCGGGGTGGAAACTTCCACTGCCGCCTGCTCGCGGGCGGCGGCGTACAGCTCCGCCTGCGCTTCTTCCAGCGTGACCGGAGCTTCGCCGGCCAGCCAGTAGATATCCTCGTCGTCCTCCGCGCTGTCGACCCCGGGGGCGCGGGAGATGTCCGCCGAACGGGGGGCGTCCGGGAATTCGGCCAGCAGGCCGTTGATGAAGGGGAAAGACCTGAGCACGCGGCCGCCCCGGCTCTCTACGGTCCGCGCCTGCTCCGCTGTCCCGACGCCAGCGGCGAAAGTGATCATCTTCTGGCCGGCGAAGGCCTGGGGCGCAAAGGCGAGCAGCAGAGCCAGGAGTTTCATGGAATAGATTTTACAAAAATAAAAAAGCCCCGCGGTCCGCCCGCGGGGCTTTTTAGTGCCAGGCCGTCCGCTCAACGAACCAGCTTGAAGGCGTTCACCAGGCCGGCGCCCTGGTCGGTGGGCTTGAGGCCGGGCAGCTGGGTGGCCGCCGCCTTGAGGGCCGCGCGCACCGCGTCCGGGCCGTGGGCTCCGGCTCCTATCGCCAGAGCGGCCAGGCCGGCCACGTGCGGGCTGGCCATCGAAGTACCGGACATGCCGGTGTAGCCGCCGCCCTTCTTGCAGGAGGTTATGTTGACGCCGGGGGCTATCACGGCTATCTCCGGGCCCTTCGAGGAGAAGTTCGCCAGCTGGTCTGAGGAGTTGGAGGCCGAGACGGCTATGGCCTCCGGGTACTTGGCCGGATAGTTCACAGGGCCTGAGTCGTTGCCGGCGGCGCAGACCACGGTAACGCCGGCTTCCTTGGCCTTCTTCATCACCTGGGCGAGGGCGTCGGTGCCGGAGCGGCCGCCGAGGCTCATGTTGATGACGTCCATGTGATGCTCTATGGCCCACTCTATGCCGGCCACTATCCAGGAGTACTGGCCGGAGCCGTTCTTGTCCAGGACCTTGACCGCGTAGAGGTCTGCCTCGGGGGCTATGCCGACCACGCCCTTGCCGTCCCTGATGGCGCCAATGGTGCCGGAGACGTGGGTGCCGTGGCCGTGGTCGTCCATCGGATCGCTGGTGTTGGTCACCTCGTTATAGCCGCCCTTGTAATGGGCGGCGAGGTCGGGATGGGTATAGTCCATGCCGGTGTCGACTATCGCTACCTTGACGCCCTTGCCGGCGGTGTAGTCCCAGGCGGCGGCGGCGTTGACGCGCTTTACGCCCCAGGGTATCTCAGCCTCGGCCGGGTCGGCCTTGGGCAGTATCTCATCGAAAGCGCCGGCCCACTGCGCCTCGCCGGAGCGTATGGCGCCGAGGGCGCTCTCCACGGAGGGCAGCGGCACGGAGCTCATGGAGGCCGGAGACGACTCTATCCACTTGATATAGCGGTCCTCGTCAACGTGCGTGACGCCGCTCAGGGTGTAGATGCTGGCGTCCTTGACGTCGTCGGGAAAGCTGGCCACCACCGCGTGCACCAGGTGGAAGCGGCGGGTCACCTGACCGCCGAGGCTCTCGATGCTCTTATCGATGCCGCCCTTGTAGGCGGGGTCGAAGCTGACTATCTTCTGCGAGGCCTTCGCGCCGACGGCTGTTGCCATCATTATCGCGGCGGCCAGGGTCAAGAGTTTCTTCATTAGCTACCTCCGTGGAAAAGGGTCCGAAGGACCTAAGGGGAATATAGGACTTTTGTTTGACGAGTGTCAACTGATCTAGGTCAAGTCGGTGGGTGTCCGGATGGGGGCGGAGGAGGCTCCGCGCCGTCCTCTGCCCGTCCGGGATTAGAACGGAGTGGTCTTTACCTTGCTGGTGTCGAACCTGCCTACCACGCCAGAGACGTCCTTATTGCCCATCAGCATGGTAAGGGTCTGCGGATTCTGCATCGCCATCTGCATCAGCTGCGGGTTGGAATTGATGATATCGGCCAGCTTGTCCGGGTCGTTCATCAGGGCTTTCGCGGCCGGTGTGTCCATCATGGCGCCTATAAGGCCGCTCGAGGCCACGGCGCTGACTATGGCGGGGTTGTTGAGGGCGGCTTTGACCACCGGATTATTGAGGAAGTCCGCCGGGCCTGGGCCCTTCAGATAATTTGCCAGGCCTTCCGGGCTGCCGGTGGCCGCTTTCACGGTGGCGCGGGACATGAAGCCGTTGACGATATATTTGTTGTTGAGCAGCGCCTTCACCGCCGCCGGGCTGCCCATCACCTTGCTGACGGCCGTGGTCAGGTAGCCTTTTTGATAGCCCATGCCGGTCTGGGCCTTCACTTTCGCCTCGTCGGGAGGCAGGGAATAATTGCCTGTCTGGCCGCCGGAGTCCTGGCGGCCGCCGCTCTGGGCGTACTTCTTTTCATTGCCGGCCGCCTGTCCTCCGGAGGACGCAGGGCGGCCGTCCTTCTGTCCGGAAGAGGTTATGGAGCCGCCGACGCCCAGTTCCTCGCCATCCTTTCCGTCGCCGCGGTACCTTACGCTGTAGCCGCTGTCCGTCAGGCCCGGGTTGTAGCCTTCGGTCTGGCTCTTCTTTATATTCCCGCTTTCCGCGTTAAAGGCGTTGTACTCATCCTTGGAAAGGTCCATGTCGCTGGAGTTGACCTTCTTCATCCAGAGTATCAGCGGTATGGCTATTATGACGTACACGGGCGTCATGTACAGCCAGATCTTCCAGCCTGCTTTCTTTTGTTCGCCTTCCATAAAGATAATATAACACCCAAGGCGATGGTTAGTCAACAGTCCTTAATTGCTTTCTCCGGCAAGATATGGCTATAATTATCGATATCCATAGCCGGCCTTAAAAGCCGGCTGGGTCGCTATGGAAAAATTCGCGATAACCATCCTCTCGAATCTGGTCCAGGTCCTGCTGGCCGCGAGCGGCCTTTTCTATCTGCTTCTGAGCTTCCGCGGCTTCTGGAGCCTAAGAGCGCCGGCCCCCGCGGGGAAGAAACGGCGCTTCGCGCTGCTGGTCCCGGCGCACGACGAGGAAGGGGTCATAGGCTTCGCGGTTGAGAGTTTAGCTGGGCTGCGCTATCCGCGCGAACTGTTCGATATATACGTGATAGCCGACCACTGTTCCGACGGCACGGCCGCCGCGGCCGCCGCGGCCGGGGCGCGAGTGCTCGACCACTCCGGCCCCGGGCTCAAGGCCGGCAAGGGCCGGGCCCTGAGATGGGCCACCGGCAAGGTGTTCGAAGCCGGCCCCTATGACGCGCTGTGCTATTTCGACGCGGACTCGCTCGCGCACCCGGATTTCCTGGCCGCGATGGACGGGGAGCTGGAGGCCGGAGCGGTGGCGGTGCAGGGGCGTCAGCTGGCCAAGAACACCTCGAAACTGATCTCCAGGATACTGGCCGCCGGGCACCTGGTGACCAACCGCTTCTTCCAGCTGCCCAAGCAGGCGGCGGGGCTGTCGGCCACGCTGCACGGCAAGGGGATGTGCTTTTCGGCCGAGGTCGCGCGCAGGTTCCATTGGGACGAGACCTGCCTCACCGAGGACCTGGAGATGCAGATGCGCCTGATCAGGCACGGGGTGCGCATCTGCTGGTCGCGGGAGGCCGTGGTCTACGACGAGGAGCCGGAGAACCTTTCCCAGTACCTGTGCCGCACCATACGCTGGACGCGCGGCTCGCTGGATACCGCGCGCAGGCATCTGCCCGGTCTTTTCGCGCGGGCGTTCTCTAAGGCCGACCCGCGCGCCCTCGAGGGCGGGATATACTCCGCGCAGGCTTTCCGCTTCGTCACAGCCTCGGCCGCGGCAGGCCTGCTCTGGCTCAGCCGCGACTCCTTCAACGTCCTTGTCTGGCTCTACTCGGCCCTGCCGGGAGCCGAACATGCCAGGAAAGCCCTTTCTCTTGTCCCCCTGTTCCTCTACCCGGCCGCCGCGCTGCTGCTGGAAGGGGCCAGCCCCGGCCTGCTGGCCGCGTATTTTCTGCAGCCCGTCCTCAGCCTGCTGCGCCTGCCGGTCTTCGTGGCCGGGGTCTTCCGGGGAACCGATCTTTGGGGCCGTACCGAGCATACCAGCCGGGTGGCCATAGCCGATCTCGTCGAATGAACATGAATACCACGGAGGTCTTATGAGGAAACTTCTGATATCCGCGCTGCTGCTTCTGCCCGCCGCCGGTTACTCGCAGGGCACGGACGCCGAAGGCTGGCCGAAGATGCTGGAGCCTGTCAAGAGGCCGGACCCGCAGGTGATAATGGGGGACCTCTCCACTTCCCTGAAGCTCAGCTCCAAACAGGAGGAGCGCATCTCGGGAGCTCTCAAGAAGAAGAGCGCCGAGTTCGACAAGCTGATGAAGGAATACGACGGGAACGCGGAAGAGGAGAAGAAATGGCGCATTAAGGCCAATGAGGTCCGCCACGAGATGGCCAAGGTCAGTTCCTCTATTCCAGACACGATACGCGAATACCTGGACGACGAGCAGCGTGAGTCCTTCGACGCGCTGGTGGAGGCCAAAAAGAAGCCGGCCGCCGCCGCGGCGGCAGCGGAGGACGAGCAGGCCCCCAAGCCGGTTAAGAAGAGGAGGCTGGTCAGGCGCAAGAAAGCCGCTCCGGCGGCCGCTGCCCCGACCCCGGCCGAGGAGGAAGGGGGGGTGATGGTGGACTCGGAAGC
This sequence comes from bacterium, assembly GCA_021812825.1. Next base: position 54,020 of record JAKAMO010000002.1, read on the forward strand.
GCCCAAGAAGAGGCCGGTCCGCAAGAAGCCGGCCCCCAAGGCCAAGTCGCCGGCCGCCGAAGAGGTCCCGGCCGCGGAGGAGCCGCCGGCTTCCGAAGAGGCTCCGGAAGAGGCCGCTCCTGGCGCCTATCCCTGACCGGGATTTGCGCAGGATTTGACGCCTTTTTAGGTTATTTCTGATGGGACGGAATTATACTATAACGAGGATATGCCGTTGACGATAGCTTTGTGCAGCCAGCCGGCCGGGCGCGCGGGAACCAGTACATCCCGCCGCGGACGGCCGCGGCCGGGCATGACGCTTACCGAGCTTATGGTGGCCATGGCCATAATGACCATAGGCGTGCTGGGCATGGTGGGGGCTTTCAAGTACTTCAACGTGGGCGTGCAGTCCGCCAAGACCCGTTCGCTGGCCAATAATATAGCCCAGGAGCGCATAGAGTACCTGAAGAACAAGTCCTACTACAGGGTCCTGGTCACCACGGCTTCCGCTTCCGACCCCAACTACGCCGCCGGGGAGATGATCTACGACGTGGCTCCCAACGGGGAGGAGACCGTTAACGTCGGCGGTATAAACTTCCTCAGGCGGGTATACATCCGCAAGGTGAGCGAGGACCCGTCCGGCAACCTGAGTTACATGAGCTGGAACTCCCCCGACCCGGGGCTCAAGGAGATAAAGGTCTACGTCTGCTGGTTCGAGCGCGGCGAGTGGCGCAAGCTGGAGGTTCGCAATCTCCGTGAGAACCCGGCCCGGGTCAACAGGAGCGCCACCATCAGCGGTCACGTCGGCAAGTCCGGCGGCGGCAACGTGTCCGACGTGGTAATCCGCGCGCAGGAGGACCCTTCCTACTACGGCGAGTCGGACGCTTCCGGGAACTATTCCTTCAGCATAGTCGCCGGCACCTATACCCTGCTGGCCACCAAGAACTTCTATTTTCCGTCCGTGCTGCCGTCGTTCGGAGTGGGCGACGGCGCCACGGTTTCCGGCAAGGACTTCACGCTCACCCAGATGTCCACCGGCAGCATCTCCGGCTATGCCTTCCTTCGGGACAGGCTGATGATAAGCTCCATAGTAGGCAGCACGTCTACCGGCACCGGCGACACGGAATGGATAGAGGTGTACAACCCCACCACCTGGACCTGGACCATGGCCACCGGCCTGGGCATCGGCGCCAACGAGGTGATCAACTTCTCCTACAAGGAGAAGACCGGGGCGGTGGTTACCCCGGATATAGATTATCGTACCGCCGCGCTGGTGCCGGGGCATTATTACCTGTTCTCCAACACTGGCACGGTTTCGGCCGCCGGCGTGACTGTGCAGGCCGACGCCGTCTACAGCTCCAACGGGGACTGGCTCCACCAGGACGACGTTATAACCGTGGACGATATGTCGGCGTACGTCTCGCTGCGCAACAACGTCACCTCCAGGGTGTACGATACGGTGGGCTGGATGAACTACGATCCGGTGGCATTAACGTACCAGTACCCTGACTCGTACGAGATGTGGCCGGTCTTCTACTGGCAGGACTGGAAGCCTCTTGACCACGGAATGAAGCCCAACAGGGCCTTCCTGCGCAACACCTGGTTCGGCCAGGTACTTGCGGGCCAGGCCAGCTGTTTCGACGTCAACTATAACTATTATGATGTCATGTGCACCACGGTGACCTATGCGCCGCCCAGGACCAGCACGGGCACGCAGACCTGTGTCACCGGCGGCACGGGCGAGGGCGCCATCGTTTTCGTGGACGACGGCCTCTCCAGCCCCGTTACCGCCTCTTGGGCCGGCTATTACTACATCTCGCCGGTCTCCACCGGCAGCTGGACCGTCTACATGTCCAGCGGGGTCTCTTTCTCCAGCGTCGCCTATTACGGCGGCACGACCAGCAACTACAGCTCCTGGTCCGGCTACAACGTGATGTCCTCCCCCACCATCTACGGTTACATCACCGGCAGGGTGACCGACGTGCTCGGTAACAACCTGTCCAGCATAAAGATGTACGCGCCGGGCACCTCCCCGGTCTACACCAACGCCAGCGGCCGCTATACGCTGCCGGTGGAGGCCGGCGTGGTCACGGTGCGGGCCAATTACCAGAGCTACAGCCCCAGCTACGTGGAGCTGTCCTCGGCCGACATCAACGTGGCGATAGGCCAGGCGCAGCAGAACGTGAATTTCGCGCTTTACCAGGGCGGGCGTATCCGCGGACGCGTAACCACAAACGGCGTGGACCCGCTGCCGGGCATACCGGTGACGGGCATCAAGGGCGGGGTGGAGCAGGGCAGCGGCGTCAGCGACGACGACGGTTATTTCATCATCTCCGGCACCGGCATTTCCACCGGCACCTATGTCGTGCAGCCGCAGCTGGAAGTCGGCGAGGGCTGCTCGCCCTCCTCCAAGACCGTCACGGTGACCGCGGGCGTCACCACCTTCTCCTCCACGTTCACGGTCTCCAACGCCTTCGGCGCCGTAGAGGGTCAGGTGACGAAGAGCAGCGAAGCCATAACCACGGGCGTGCTGGTATACGTGACCACGGCTACGCTGGCCGCCGGAGCGACCCCCCCGGACATAACTTCCGCGCTGCGCGCCGGCACGGCCGTTTATTACGCCGATTCCAGCAACGCGCTGGGCAATTTCAGCATCTCGGTGAAGGGAGGCTATTCCTACAACGTGTACGCGTGGTACACCACCTGGAGCAATTCAGTGCCCGTCGTAACGCGCAAGCAATCCCTCGGGGTGGCCGTAAATCCCAATCAGACCGTGACGGTGAATTTCAACTGGTGACGAGACTATGAACTCCTGGAAACGCGGCTACACGCTGATGGAGATGATGCTCGTGGTGGGGATCCTGGGCGTCCTGGTCCTGGCCGCCCCGAAGACCTTCATCAGGACCTACCAGTTCGTGCAGCTGATGACCGCGAGGGTGGAGATACAGAAGAACGCCCGCGGCGCGCTGGCCAACATCAACCGGGACCTGCGGCAGGCCGTGGCCTCCAGCATCACGGTGGACGCCGTCTCCGGCCAGCCGCCCCATTCCCGCATCACTTTCAACAAGTACAATTCGTCCGGGGGCATAACCAGCGTTTCCTATTACCAGCAGGGCAACAAGCTCTACCAGGCGACGGGCGGTGTCACTGGCAAGATGATAGCCAACAACCTGCGCTACATCGCGTTCACCTATCCGCGCACCGACGACGACAGCATTTTGTCCATCTCGATCACGTTCGAAAAGGCCACTTACGAGGGCGGCACCAAGGCCCTGCAGATGGCCGTGGAAAAGGTGAGGATAATGAACTAGCCTATGACAAAATATCCGCGGAACCGCAGGGCGGGGCAGATGGCCATAAGCATGGTCATCAGCATCCTGCTGTTCCTGATGCTGATGTTCCCCGTCATGAACCTGTTCGTCCAGAACGAGGGCAAATGGTCGGTCAAGGAGAAGCAGTCCACAACGGCTTTCCATCTGGCCGAGGCCGGAGCGGACCGGGCTTACTGGAAGGTCCTGGAGAGCGTGGATATGTGGAACATCACTTCCACCGGCACCATACCCGGCTATAATTTCGACCAGGCCTACGAGGACATAGGCGGCGGCTCTTACGCCGTGAAGATCAGTTCTGACCCGGTCAATCCGGACCGCAGGATAGTCGAAGCGGTGGGCAGGGACGGCACCGGTTCCCAGTTGCGCTCCGTCCGCATGTACCTGGAGAACACCGACACCGGCGTGGATTCCGCGGTGAGGACCGAGGACGAGGCCGAGCTTGGAGGGGGCAATTCCCAGGTGGAGTGGGGGCCGGTGGTGTCCTATAAGGAGATAAAGGCGTCGGGGCGCACCTTCCCCAGGTATTACAGCGCCGGCCACGTCACGCCGCAGGACGGCGGCTCGGCCGTCGCGGGCACCGATGACGTGTACTGGTGGTCTTTCTATCCGGTGCCACCCGCCCCGGCCGTCAGCTTCAGTTTTTACTTGTCCTCCGCCCAGGCCAGCGGCGCTTCGCCGTGCGGAGGGAACTATTATACCGTGGGGAACAGGACTTTCATGGGCTGCCATGACAAGAGCGGGAAGACGTATTACGTCACCGGCAACGTCATCTTCAAGGCCGGCGGCGGCGGCAACCATATAACCGGCACCGTGATGACGCTCGGCAACGTGGAATTTTCCGGTAACGGAGGCTCCTCCAACGGGGCGGACGGCAGCTACAGCGCGAATATTCCTCCTTATGCCTGGAGGGAGTACGGGGCCAACTGGGCGCACTATAAAACGTTCGACCCGGCCGCGCCGGCCACCTGGGCCGACGCGGTCAGCTCCAACTACGTCGCGACTGGCAAGACCTATCCCCTGAGCGGCGTTCTGGTGCACGGCTTCCTCTACGCCAGGGGTGAGATGTCGCTGCAAGGAGGCGGTAACGGCGTCTTTCACGGGTTGGTGATGACCGCCGGCGAATTCGAGACGGAAACTTCCAACTATACCGTTTACTACGACTCCCTGGTCGCCGAAGCGGTTAAGTTGTCGGCGGGACATCTGACGATCTCCAAGAAGAACTGGTACGAGATCAAGGCCGAATGGCCGGCGGGGCTGCCTTGACCATCCGGAGCATGACGACCGGCACGGGAATATTCGGAAAGATCCGCCGGACAGGCGGGCCTTTGGGCATGGTATGAAGAACCGCAGACCCGGCCAGATGGCCATAACAATTGTCATCAGCATCCTGCTGTTCCTGATGCTGATGTTCCCGGTCATGAACCTGTTCACGCGGAACGAGGGGAAATGGTCGGTCAAGGAGAAACAATCCACCGTGGCCTTCCACCTGGCCGAGGCGGGTGTGGACCGGGCGTATTGGAAGATACTGGAGAGCGTTGACATGTGGAACGTCACCTCCACCGGCACGATCGCGGGCTATGATTTCGACCAGGTCTACGACGACATAGGCGGTGGTTACTACGCGATAAAGATAAGCTCCGACCCCACCAACCCGGACTCCAGGATAGTCGAGGCCGCGGGGAAGGACCTCGGCAGCAACCAGGTGCGCCGCATCCGCATGTACCTGGTTAACACCAACACCGGGGTGAAATTCGCCATAAGGTCGGAGAAGGTCCTGACCAATGGCGGAGGCAATCCGCACGTGGAATGGGGGCCGGTGATCTCCAACGGCAGCATCATCGCCACCGGGCGCACCTTCCCGAGGTTCTATAGCGCCGGCCACGTCACCACGCAGGACGGCGGCTCGTCCACCGCCTCCACCGACGGCGTCTACTGGTGGTCGTACTACCCGGTCCCCTCCGCGCCGACCATCAACTTCGGGTTCTATCTTAGCTCGGCCACGGGCGGCGGCGCCTCGCCCTGCGGCGGGAACTATTACACCATAGGCGACAGGACCTTCACGGGCTGCCATGACAAGAGCGGGAAGACCTACTATATCACCGGCAACGCCGTTTTCAAGTCCGGCGGGGCCGGCAACCATATAACCGGCAACGTCATAGCTCTCGGCAACGTCACCTTCGCCGGCAACGGCGGCTCCGCCAACGCCCCGGACGGCAGCTACAATGCCGCGCTTCCCCCTTACGCCTGGAAGGAGTACGGGGCCAACTGGGCGCATTACAAGATCTTCGACCCGACCGGACCCGCCACTTACGCGGACGCGGTCGGTTCTAGCTACGTCGCGACGGGCAAGACCTACCCTCTCGCCGGGGTCCTGACGCACGGCATGCTTTACGCCGGCGGCAACATGGAGCTGTCCGGCGGCGGCAATGGCATCTTCCATGGCGTGGTCGTGTCGGCCAACGACAGCACTACGGACACTTCCAATTTCCTTATTTACTACGACCCTGACATCGCGTCCAACATAAGGCTGTATACCAGCCCGGTGACCATAGTGAAGGGGACCTGGTACGAGGTCAAGGGCGAATGGCCGCCGGGACTGTGAGATCCCGCCGGGGGCTGGAGATAGCCGGCTTGGAGTTTTTTTTTGTACCGGAGGAAGGGGGCATCGTTCCAGCGCTGAGGCGCCGCTACGGCGCCTTCTCCCGCCCCGTCGGGGCCTGCCGCGAGTTCGAAGTCTCGTCCATCCCGAGGCGGGACCTGCCGTTCAGGCCGGCGGTGGTCCGGACCGGGGACAGGCTGACGCTGAGACGCGGGGATTTCGACGCCTCGCTGGAGCTGTCCTCCGGCAGGGGTACGCTTAGGGCGGCACCCAACGCCCAGTGCCTGGACGCTTTTTTGCGCTCTTTGCTTAGCTCGCTGCTACTCCGCTCCGGCGGCCTTATGCTGCACTCGGCCGGCCTGCTGAGGAACGGCCGGGCCTATGTCTTCCTCGGCAAGTCCGGGGCCGGCAAGTCAACGCTTTCCAGGCTGGCCGCGGCCTCGGGAGGGGCCGAGGTGATCAGCGACGAGATGAATATGCTCAGGCCGGGGAAAGGCGGGTGGCTTGTCCACGGCTCCCCGTTCTGGGGGGAGATGCGGGCGGCGGGCAGGCCGGGCGCGTGGCCGCTGGGCGGCCTGTACGCGCTGGGCAAGGCCAGGGAGCATGCGCTCCGTCCCTGCGGCGCCGGCGAGGCGCTGAAACTGCTGCTGCGCTGCCTGGTGAATTTCGAAAGGGGAGAGGAGGCCGCGGCCCTGGCGCTGAGCAACGCCTGCGGCCTGCTGGGGAGCGTAAAGCCGGAGCGGCTTGAATTCACTAGGCGGGATGCCGCGTTCCTGGAGCTGATATGAAAGACACTGCTGTCAGAATTCGGAAGGACCTGGCCTTCAGGCGCGTAGGCGAGGAGCTGTTCGTGGTGGACGCCGCCTCCGCCAGGCTGCACGAATTGAACGGCACCGCGGCCGTCATCTGGGAATGCCTGGCGGCCGGCCAGGACGAGGACGGCATCGTGGCGGCCCTCGCCGGGAAGTTCGAAGTGGACCGGGACGCGGCCCGCGCCGACTGCCGGGCCTTTATAAAAGAATTGATAAGTTCCGGTCTCCTTAAGAAATCGGTGTAACCATTCTTTAATCCGCGTAATAACTATATGAAAAAGAAAAAATATGAGAAGCCTTCCATCAAGACCGAGAAGGTCTTCGAGAAGGCCGCGCTGGCCTGCGGAAAGTGCACGAGCGGTCCCATAAGCCAGCTGGCCTGCAAGACCCTGAAGAAGTTCTCCTGAACATGCCGGCCTGCTTCAGCCTGGAAGGCTCCAGCATGCTGCCGGTGTTCAGACCGGGCGAGCTGGTGCTGCTGAACGACGCAAAGCCTGGCCCAGGCGACTGCGCCGTATACCTGTTCAACGGGGCCAGGCTGCTGCACCGCGTGCTGGCCGTCACCGGAAAAGGGGCCTGGCTGGCCGACGACGCCGGCCGGCTGGAGAGGCATTTCGTTCAGTTCGGCGACATCATCGGCACCGCGGTTTCCGGAGGCACGCTATCGCGGGGTAGGGTCGGGCTGGCCTATTCCATCTCGAGGCGGATTTTTTCCCGCCTTTTCCTTTCCCATGGCTGACCGCCTGCCCTCGGCCAGACTGAACCGCCTGACGCTGGAGCGCAATATCCCGGTCTCGGTCACCGCGGAGCTCACCCGCCGTTGCCCTCTCTCCTGCGGGCATTGCTACCTGCCGGAGACGCGCGGCCGGGCGGGGGTCCCTGGTGAGCTGTCGGCCGCCGCCTGGAAGCGCATCCTTTCCGACCTGGCCCGGTCCGGCGGCCTTTATCTGACCTTCACCGGCGGGGAGCCGCTGCTGCGCGAGGACCTGGCGGAGCTCTGCCGCCACGCGTCCTCCCTCAGGTTCGACGTAACCGTGTTCTCTACCGGCCTGGGCCTGACCCCGGCCCTGGCCAGTGAGCTTAAGGAAGCGGAGGTATCCTCTTTCGGGATAAGCTTCTATGGCCGCCCCGCCGTGCATGACCGGATCACCGGGTTCAAAGGCTCTTTCCGCCGCAGTCTGGCCGCGGCCAGGCTGCTGCGAAAAGCCGGGGTGCGGGTCAGGATGAAGTCGCCGTTGATGACCCTGAACGCGGGGCAGACCGGCTGGCTGACCCGCCTCTCCTCCGCGGAAGGCTTCGATGTCTCGTTCGACCCGGTTATAGCCCCGGCGAACGACGGCCATCCCGGCGTTTCCTCTTTACGGCTCTCCGGACCTGCCCTGGCGCGGGCGGTCAGAGAGGTGCCTCCTCCCCCATTCCCCGCGGATGCCGCGGCGGGGCCCGGAGCTGACGGATTTATCTGCGGCGCCGGCCGCAACGTCTGCTCCGTGGACCCTTCCGGAGATCTTTATCCCTGCCTGCAGCTTCCGGTCAGGCTGGGGAACCTCGCGCGAAACGGATTTTCCTCCATATGGCGGAATTCTCCCTGGCTGAAAAAGTGGCGCCGGCTTTCCCTGGCAGACCAGAAAGACTGCGTTCAATGCCGCGACAGGGAGTATTGCAGTTTTTGTCCCGGCATCAGCCTGCTGGAGGAAGGGAATGTGCTCGCGCCGAACCGGGCGGCCTGCGAAATGGCGGCTATTATGCGGCGCGCGGCCTGTGTATAATGTGTAACCTGTTCTGGGCCTTGACATCGTCCCGGCCTCTGCTATACTATTGATATCAATGGACAGCGTGTCGGTTGCGGCTGTCCTTTTTTTTCGGTAGTCATCGGATAAAAAATATCCGATGACTGTTGGTCGCTGGAAAAAAACAGCCGCGTAGCGGCGATACGGCTTGTAAGGCACCGGAGCTTTCTTTATGAGGATGAACCGCACTTTGGCTTATGGATTGTCCTGCCTGCATTACCTGGGGCAGAACAACGGGGGCCAGTGGAACCAGGTGGCCGAGATCGCCCGCTTCCAGGGGCTGCCCGCGCCGTACTGCAACAAGGTGCTGCAGGCGCTGGTGCACGCGGGCTTCGTTGAGTCGCAGAAAGGCAAAGGCTACCGCCTGCGCAAGGACCTGGACGGCATCAGCGTCTGGCAGCTGATGGAGGCGTTCACCTTCAACGGGGCGCCGAAAGCGGAGAAGGCACAGGTCTCCAACAAGCTCTACGAGACGCTGCGCGCTGAGGTCAACCACTGGCTGGTGGGCCTTACGGTGCAGGATATAGTGGAGATGATGAAGGAAGAGGAGCGGCGCGCGCGCGAAGTGACGGCGGAGGACTGACTTTACAGGGTATGTCTAAGGCTGCCGGATATTACGGAAGAGGGTGGCGGGCCGCTTTGCGGCCGCTGCTGCTGCTCTGCGCCGTGCTTTCGGCGTCGCCGGCCGCGGCCGATACCCGCATCAAGACCGTGGAGTACAATTTCGGCGGCTACTATTCCAATACGGACAAGGCTTCGGGCTCGAAGACCACGTTCACCTCGCGCACCCTCAAGCTGCCGGAGAACGGGAAGGTCATACGCAGCGCCTGGCTGCATTACGAAGGCATAGCCGTCAGCGCCACCAACGTCAGCCCGCTGGTCATCTACTTCGACGCCGGCGCCGCCGCGAATACCGCCCGCTTTACCTCGGTCCAGTACACGGCCCAGTCCGGAGAGTCCATCCGGCTTTTCGCCAGGGCGGACGTCACGTCCGTCATTAACGCTCAGCTGGCCAACCTGGCCGCCGGGGCGCAGTTCACCGCCGGCGTGGCCATAACCGGCCCGGCCAGCAACATGCACAGCATGACGCTGTACGTCACCTACGAGTACGACGACCAGTCCCCGCAGGAGGTTAAGACCGTCCGCTTCCCTGTTTATTCCGACTATGTCAACGGCATAGCGGCCTATACCGCCCAGCAGCCGGCCGGTACCAAAACAATGCAGTACCTGGCCGAGATAGCGGATTCCGGCTACAGCCTGCAGCAGCAGTGGGTGGAGTTGCGCGGCTTCAGGCAGTCCAACGGCGTCACCACCGACGGCACCATCTACGTCAATATAAACGGCGGCGCCAACGAGCCGACCATGAACATGGACGGCTCGCTTATCGATTCCTACGAATTCCGGTATCTCTCTAATTCCGACATCATGCCGGGCTTCTCTACAGGCACGGTGCAGAACCTGAACGTGGTCACCGTGCAGAGCCCCGTCAACACGCTTGGCGGCGAGGTGGTGCTGACCTATATAGCAAACTCCAACTCGGCCGTTAAGACCAAGACGGCCAAGACCTTCATAGGCCAGGGCCTGACCGCGGTCTCGAACGCGATACTGGGCGCCCAGGTGTTCCTGCGCGAGGAGGGTATAACCATAAAGCGCGCCTACGCGCGCATAGTCGGGTCTTTCGATTCCACCACGAATACGGCGATGCCGGTGGATTCCTCCATAGGCGGCGTCCTCATGCCGCAGCGCTCCTACGCGGTGCAGTCGCAGTTCGCGCAGATCTCCGGCTACCAGTTCTTCCACGACATGACCTCGGCGGCCCAGGCGGCCGGCTGGAGCAACGGCCTCCAGGTGGGAACTACCATTTACGCGGCCGGCAGCGCCACCGGCGCGCAGGGGATGGAACTGATAATAACCTACGACTATACCAACGGCGCGGCGCACACGGACGACTACGAGGTGCTGGCCGGCAACGACACCAACGGCACCGTGCCCAGCGACACCTTCGCCTTCGGGGCCTGGTACCCTGAGACCGAGGGTTCTAAAACGCTGCGGGAGGCGTATACTTATACCGATTTCCTGAACAACCGCGGCACCACGCAGGATTTCAACACCACGGTGGATTTCAACGGCAACGCCCCGGAGACGGTCTTTCACCGCACCACCACCGAGGACTGCACGGTAAACCAGTTCTACCAGAACCTGGTGCAGTTCAGCACCTTCCCCGCCGTGGTCACCGCCAACTACGCTCTCAGCTCCACGCGCGGCCTTATCGGCGGCCGCGCGGCCATAAACTACAGTTTCGTGCCCTTCCCCAAGCTGCCGGTGTCGCTCGTACAGAAGGCCAACGGCGCGGCCCTGGCGGCCGGAGCCTGGACCAACGCGCGGGAGCTGCGCTTCGAGGGCGTGCTGGCCAGCTCGATGAACGTGGACAATATCGCGCTGGTGGCGGAGGTGAAGCCGAACGCCTCTGTCTTCGACGAGAGCGCCCTTTCCACCGGCCCGGTCTTCAACTACAATACCGTGGCGGCCTCCAGTTACGCCGTGGTCTCGGGCCTGGTCTCCGGCACCGTCTATCATTGGCGGGCCGCCGGTTTCGGGGACGGCGGCCGCGGGCGCTGGGTGAACAGGGGCGGCAATCCGGACTTCGGCGTGGACTATTCCAGCCCGCCGGCGCCGGCCATGGCGGCCATAGTCCCGGCCGACAGGGTGAACCTGAACGCCAGCCCTGCTCTGCTCGACTGGGAGGACGTGACGGACATTGACGGCTCGGGCCTGAAGAACTACGAGCTGCAGGTGGCCACTTCCTCGGACTTCACGACCGTCACCTACAGCTCGAGCCCCCTGGCCTCAATGGCGCAGCCCGCCGCTCTGGCCCAGAACTACTATTACTGGCGCGTGCGGGCGCTGGACAACGCGGGTAACACCGGTATATATTCCTCCACGCGCGCCTTCCGGGTGGACCTCTCGACGCCGGTCATAGCCTCCAACATGGGGACAGGCGACCAGGTCTGGCGCAATACGAACAGCGGCCTCTACGACGTGGACTTCAACGACGACGGCGGCTCGCTGATCTCGAAGCTGCAGGTGCGCGCCACTTCGGGGCCAGCGCAGACCGGCACCGACTTTAGCGGCGGCTGGGTGGACCTGTCTCTGACGATAAATGCCACCTATTACGCCACCGACTGGGCCCTGCCCGCCGCCTTCTGGACCAGCCTGCAGAGCTGGACCACCAACTATATCTCGGTAAGGGCCATAGATTACTCCACCAACACGGCGACGCTGTCGGACGCTTTCAAGGTCTTCAAGGACACGGTACCTCCCGTGGTGACCAACGGCGAGGCCGGGGGGGACCTGACCTGGCGCAAGGCCGGCCGCAGCTACAACGTGGACTTCGCCGACCCTTATTCTAAGCTGGCCGGGGCCGTCTACGCGGCCCGCGCGGCTGCCGGCGGCACTGGCGCGGTGCTCTTCTCCACCACGGCGCTGGCCGGCGTGGGCGGCGCTTCGTATACCGCGGACTGGTCGCTGAACTTTGCGGGACTGGGCGGTGACTCCACCAATTATATAACGGTGGAGGTCTACGACATAGCCGGCAACACCGCCACGGTTACCGACGCCTTCAGGGTGCTCAAGGACACCACGCCGCCGTCCTATACCAACAACGTCGCCGGCGGGGACCTGACCTGGCGCAAGGCCGCCGGCACCTCCTACGACTTCCGGTTCGCTGACTCCGCCGGCTCCTGGCTGAACGGCGCCGTCTACAGTGCCTGGACCGGGCCCGGCAACACCGGCGCGCTCAAAGTGTCCGCCGCTCCCGTTCCCGGCGTCTCCGGACCTTCTTACGTGACTCCCTGGCAGGTGGCTTTCGCCTCGCTGGCCGGAGACAGCACCAATTACATCACGGTGGAGTTCTATGACATGGCCGGGAACACCACCACCGTCACGGACGCTTTCAGGGTGCTCAAGGACACCACGGCGCCCTCGGTGCCTTCCCCGGTCTCTCCGGCGGACGGCTATAAGACCAACCTGGCGAACCTTTCATTCGACTGGGGCGATTCCTCCGACGGGGCGGGCTCGGGCGTCACTAACTACCTGCTGCAGCTGGCCACCGCCGCGGATTTCACCACTATCTCCTATGCCAGCCAGCCGGTCGTCTCGGAGGCCTTCGTTCCGCTGGCGGCGCAGAACACCTATTACTGGCGCGTGGCCTCCAGCGACACGGCCGGGAATTATTCCGGTTTCAGCGCTTACCGCTCGCTGCTGGTGGACCTGTCCACGCCCACGATAACGGATTCCCAGAGCGGAGACTCGAAGTGGCGCGATTCCAACAGCGGACTGTACAGCGTGTTCTTCGACGACGCCGGCGGTTCGCTGCTCTCGTACTTCCAGATAAAGGTCACCAGCGGGCCTTCCCAGACCGGCACCACGCTCTACGACTGGACCACCATCGCCTCCGGCATCAATTCCGCCTCTTATTCGTCGCAGTGGGCCCTGCCCGCGGCAGTATGGAACTCCATACCCAGCGGCACCACCGGCTACGTCAGCGCGCGCGCCTACGACAACGTGGGCAACTCCACCGCGTCCGCCAACGACCTGTTCTACGTGCTCAAGGACACGGTGCCGGCCACCATAACCGACTCGCAGGCCGGGGACGATACCTGGCGCAACTCCGGCCCGGGGGACATCTACAACGTCTCCTTCGCCGACACCGGCGGCTCGCTGCTTGACAGCATGCAGTACACGGCCTGGACCGGCCCCGGCCGCACCGGCACGAAGCGGCTGGACTGGACCTTCATCTCCTCCGGCCCCGCCGGCGTCCCGTCCTACGCCGCGCCGTGGGGCGTCTCCGTCTCCTCCTGGCCCGCCCTGGCCGAGGGCTATAACTACATCTCCGTGCGGGTCTGGGACGTGGCCGGCACCACCACCTCCCTCGACGACGTTTTCTACGTGCTGAAGGACACCACCGCGCCCTCCGCCCAGAACGGCATGGCCGGCGGGGACGCTCTGTGGCAGAAGGACCCCGGCAAGCTCTACAACGTGGACTTCTACGACACCGGCGGCTCGCTGCTGAACTCGATAGAATACTCGGTCTGGTCGGAGCCTGGGCAGAAGGGCACGCAGCGCAAGACCTGGAGCCCCATAGTCACCGCGCCGCTGGGCGCGGCCTCGTATGTTTCCGACTGGCCGGTGGACTTCACCTCCCTGGCCGAGGGCGCGGCCACCAACTATATCTCGCTGCGGTTCACGGACCTCGCCGGCAATTCCTCCACCTACGCCGACGCCTTCTATGTCAGCAAGGACAAGACGCTGCCGGTCATAGTGGACAACCAGTTCGGGGACGATTCCTGGCGCAGTTCCTCCGGCACGGCCTACGACGTGGGCTTCGCGGACGCCGGCGGCTCGCTGCTCTCGAGCTTCGAGCTGAAGATAACGACCGGCCCCGCCCTGACGGGAACGCTGGTGCAGGACTGGACCGCGCAGCAGTCCGCCATAAATTCGGCCTCCTACCCGGCGGGCTGGAAGCTCGCGCAGGCGCAGTGGGCCGCGCTGCCGGCCGGCATCTCCTACGTTTCGGCCCGCGTCACGGACAACGCAGGCAACCAGCAGGCGAACAACGACGTCTTCTACGTCCTGAAGGACACCTCGCCGCCGTCCATAGCGGACAACCAGCCCGGGGACTCCTCCTGGCGCGCCGTCTCCGGCCTCTATAACGTGGACTTCGCCGACGAGGGAGGCTCGCTGCTCTCCGGCTTCCAGGTGAAGGCGACTACCGGCCCGGGGCAGACCGGGACGCTGGCGGCCGACTGGACCGACGCCGCGACCGGCATTAACGCGGCCTCCTATGCCGCCGACTGGCAGCTGCCCTCCGCCTTCTGGAACCTGCTGCCGTCCGGCACCAGCTATATCTCGGTACGGGTGTTCGACCATGCAGGCTCCACTGTCTCGCTTACCGACGCCTTCTACGTGCTTAAGGACACTTCCGCCCCCGTTATAGCCAACGGCCAGGCCGGCGACGACGCCTGGCGCCGCTTCGGCGGCACCGCCTACAGCGTGGGCTTCGGCGACGCCGGCGCCGGCCTCGCTTCGGCGGCCTACGAAGCCTGGACCGGGCCCGGGCTCACCGGCGTCAACGCGGTCCCGCTGACGGCCATCCCCGGCGTTTCAGGAGCGGCCTACTCCACGCCCTGGAGCGTCGACTTCAGCCTGCTGGCGCAGGGCACCAACTACATCAGCGTCACGGTCACCGACCAGCTGGGCCATTCCGCCGCGCTGCAGGACGCCTTCCGCGTGCTGAAGGACAACGGCTCGCCGGTCATCACCGACAACCAGGCCGGGGACGACGTCTGGCGCGGGACGGGCGGCACCCTGTACAACGTGGATTTCGGGGACCTCACCTCCGGCCTGACCACCGCGCAGTACCGCATGACATCCCTGCCGGCCCAGGGCGGCACGGTACTCAAGGACTGGACCGACATAGTCTCCTCCCCCGGAGGCCTTTCCTCCTACACTGCGGACTGGCCCGTAGATTTCGCGGCCATACCCAGCGGTACCACCGGTTACGTCAGCGTGCGCATCTATGACAATGCCGGCAATCCGGCGCAGGTGAACGACGCTTTCCACGTTCTCAAGGACACCGTCCCGCCTTACATGGTCATAGTCAGCACTCCGGCCGACGGCTACGGTCCCTACCTCGCCAACCCTGGCGCCGTCTTCGACGTGGACTTCTTCGACGCCGGCGGTTCCGGCATAGTCGCGCCGCAGTACCGCGTGACCGAAGGCCCCGGCGGTACCGGCGTTCTGGTCAAGGACTGGACCAATATCGCCACGCTCTCCGGAGCTACGTATTACACGCAGAACTGGGGGGCGGACTTCTATTCGCTCTCCCAGCTGCCGGCCACCAACTACTTCTCGCTGCGCGTGACCGACCTGGCCGGCGGCACCTCGGACTACGCGGACGCCTTCAAGCTCTTCCGCTCCAGCTTCCCTATGGGACTCGCCATCAACCAGGCCGGCGACGCCGTCTGGCGCACCGCCAATAACGGGACTTACAACGTGGACTTCTTCAGCAACAACGCCGCGCTGAACCTCAGCTCCTTCTCGGTGCAGGCCTGGACGCAGCCCGGCCGCACCGGCGAGCTCAGCGCGGACTGGGCCAAGGTGCTGGACATCAACGCCACCTATTATTACACCGACTGGTCCCTGCCGCAGCCCTTCTTCGACTCGCTGAAGGAGACCACCAACTACATCTCGGTGCGGCTCTGGAACGTCAACGCGACCAGCATGACGGTGGAGGACGTCTTCTACGTCAGGAAGGACACCAGCCCGCCGGTCATAACCGACCTGCAGGGCGGCGACAACACCTGGCGCGCCTCGGCCGGGACGGTCTACAACATAGACTTCGCCGACCCGGGTTCGCTGTTGACCACCGCCCAGTACAGGATATCCAGCCTGCCAGCCCAGGCGGGGCTGCTGCTCAAGGACTGGACGGACATAGTTTCCAGCCCGGCGGGCCAGCCGTCCTACACGGCCAACTGGCCGGTGGACTTCGCCGCGCTGCAGAGCTGGACCACGGGCTACGTCTCCGTGCGGGCCTATAACCAGGCGGGCCTCTCCGCTTCGGCCAACGACGTCTTCTACGTGCGCAAGGACACCACGCCGCCGTACGCCGTCAGCCTGGAGGCCGGGGCCACGTATTACCAGTCCTCCAACGGCCGCCTCTATAACGTCGACTTCCACGACCCGGGCCAGGAGTCCGGCCTGCTGCGCTACCAGCTGCGCGCCTCCACCCACACCGGCAATTACGCCCCGTACCTGCTGGACTGGACCGACGCGGCGAACATCTCCGGCGGGAACTACGCCTCGGACTGGCCGCTGCCCGCGGCCATCTGGGATTCCCTGGACAGCGGCGCCACGGCCTATATCTCGGTGCGCGTGTTCGACGCGGCGCTGCAGTCCTCCGACACCTACAACGCCTTCAGCGTCTGGAAGGACACCGCGCCGCCCTATGTCGCGGTGAACCAGCCGGGCGACGATACCTGGCGGCTGACCGACCCCGGCGCCGTCTACGACGTGGACTTCGGCGACCTGGAATCCGGCGCGACGACCGCGCAGTACCGCCTGTACTCCGGTCCCGGCGGCACCGGGACCCTGCTGAAGGACTGGACGGACGTGTTCGGCGCGCCGGCCGGCACGCCGCTGTACTCGGCCAACTGGGCCGCGGACTTCGCCGCCGCGCGCGAAGGGGCCAACTACGTCGGGGTGCGCGCGTTCGACCGCGGCGGCCTGGCGACCGCCGTGCAGGACGCCTTCTACGTGCTCAAGGACACCACCCCGCCGGTCATCGTCGGCAACCAGCCGGGCGACTACGCCTGGCGCGGCTCGCCGGGCACGCTCTACGACGTGGATTTCTTCGACAGGGCTTCCGGACTCTCCGCCATAGAATACAGGGTCAGTACCGCCCCGGCGCTCGGGTATCCGGTGAGCGACTGGCTGCCGGCCAACCTCCTGACCGGTTATCCGACCTATTACGCGGACAACTGGTCGGTGAGCTTCTCCACGCTGGCCGAGAACACGACCAACTACATCTCGGTGCGCGCCTACGACAGGCTGGGGCTGGTCAGCGTTTCGAGCGACGTCTTCAAGGTGTTCAAGGACGTCACGCTGCCGGCCATAGCCGACAATCAGCCCGGTGACGATCTCTGGCGCAATTCTTCCGGCACGCTCTATAACGTGTCCTTCGCGGACGCCGGCGGCTCGCTGCTCTCCAGGTTCCAGACGCGGCTGATGTCAGGCCCGGCGCAGACCGGAGCGCAGATAGCCGGCTGGACCGATATCCTCTCCGGCATAGGCTCGGCTTCGCACTCCTCGCCGTGGGCGCTGCCCGATTTCCTGTGGCAGCCGCTGCCGGAAGGCCAGTCCTACGTGTCCGTGCGGGTCTACGACAATGCGGGCAACGCGCGCGAGATCTCCGACGTCTTCTACGTAAGGAAGGACACCACGCCGCCCTCCATAGCCGACTACCAGGGCGGGGACGGCGTCTGGCGCGCGGCCAATACGGCCGCCTACGACGTGCGCTTCGCCGATACCGGCGGCTCGCTGCTGGAGGGGGCGCGCGTGAAGCTCACCGAGGGTCCCGCCCAGACCGGCGCCGTCATAGCTGACTGGACGCCGGTGCTCTCCAATATCAACGCCGCCTCCTATTCCACGCCCTGGCCGCTCACCGCGGCCCTCTGGAACGCCATACGGAGCGGCGTGACGGCCTATGTCTCCGTGGACGTGGCGGACGGCGCCGCCTCCACCACCACCCTTTCCGACGCCTTCTACGTGCTCAAGGATACCGTCCCGCCCACGGCCGCGGACCTGCAGTCCGGCGACGCCGTCTGGCGCAATTCCAACGCCGGGGCATACGCGGTGCATTTCGCCGACGAAGGCGGCTCGCTGCTCTCGAAAGTGCAGGTGAAGGCCTCTTCCGCTCCGGCGGGCGCGGGCGCGGCGGCCTTCGGCCTCACGGACCTGCTGACAGGTATCGGCGCCGCGTCCTATCCATCCGACTGGCAGCTGACGCCGGCGCTCTGGAGCCTGCTGCTGCCCGGCACCAATTATATCTCGGCCCGCGTCTACGACAACGCCGGCGCCTCTTCCGACTACGCCGACGTCTTCTATATCCTGAAGGATACGCAGCCCCCGTCGGGGACCGTGACGCCGCCGGCCTTCTCGGGCGCGCTCGGCTTCAACGTGCCGTATTCCGCTTCCGACGCGGGGCCCGCCGGCGTGCAGTACGTCAAACTGTATTACACCATGGCCACCGGGGTGCCGTATTCCTGGACCCAGTTCGGGACGACGTTCTCGGCCTCGCCCATAGCCTTCACGGCCCCGGCCGGCGGCACCGCCGGCTTCCGCCTGGTGGTGTACGACAGGGCCGGCAACAAGGACGAGACGGACCCGCCTACCAGCGACACTCCGCCAGAGGCCGCCACGGTGGTGGACCTCACCCCGCCCTCCGTGGTGAACAACCAGACGGGGGACTCCGTCTGGCGCAACGCGGGCGGCACGCTCTATAACGTGGACTTCAGCGGCGGCGGCGGCTCGCTGCTCTCCGCCGCGCAGTACAAGGTGACCTCGTCGCCGGCCCAGGGCGGGACTACGCTGAAGGACTGGACCTACATAGCGCAGAACATCAACGCGGCCAACTACTCGGCCGACTGGGCGGTGGATTTCGCCGCGCTCAAGTCCAGCTTCAACTACGTAAGCGTGCGCGTCTGGAACCAGGCGGGCACCACCACCACGGCCAGCGACGTCTTTTACGTCAAGAAGGACACCGAGGCCCCGGCTTTCGCCGACAACCAGGCCGGCGACGACGTCTGGCGCCAGGCCGACCCCGGCGCCGTCTATAACGTGGGCTTCAACGATCCCTACTCGCTGCTCTCCAAAGTGCAGTATTCGGCCTCCTCCGTCCCCGGCGGCGCCTCCGGAGATATCAAGGGCTGGACCGACATAGCCGCCGGCATCTCGGCCGCCTCCTATTCGCAGAGCTGGGGCGTGGATTTCCTCTCGCTGACCTCCGGAGTCACCGCCTATATCTCGGCGCGCGCCTACGACCTGGCCGGCAACGTGGCGGTGAGCACCGACGTCTTCTACGTCCTGAAGGATACCGTGCCGCCCGCCGCCGCCGACAACCAGGCCGGCGACGACGTCTGGCGCGCGTCCAACTCCGGCCTCTACAACGTGGACTTCGCCGACGCCGGCGGCTCCGGCCTGCTGACGGCGCAGTACGGCGCCTGGACCTCCACCGGCATGGCGGGGGCCGGGTTGGTGCCGTGGACCGACATCTCCCCGTCCCCGGCCGGGCTGAATTCCTATACCGCGGACTGGCAGCTCTCGGCGGGCGCCTTCGCGCTGCTTCAGTCCGGCACCAGCTACGTATCCGTAAGGGTCATGGACAACGCCGGCTCCACTACTACGCTGGCCGACGTCTTCTACGTGCGCAAGGACGTCTCCGGCCCCGCCATCTCCGGCAACCAGGCCGGCGACGACGCCTGGCGCTCCGCCAATACCGGCGTCTACGACGTGGACTTCGCGGACCAGCTCTCCGGCCTGGCTTCCTTCGAGGTGAAGGTGACCACCGGACTGAACCAGAGCGGCACGGTGCTGGCCGACTGGACGCCGGTTTCCGCGCTCTCCGGCGCTTCCTACACGGCGAACTGGGCGCTGCCTCCCGCCGTCTTCGCGGCGATGCGCGAGGGCGCCAACCAGGTCTCGGTGCGCGCGCTGGACGGCGCGGGCAACGGTTCCGCCCTTTCCGACGTCTTCTACGTCAGGAAGGACACCTCCGGTCCCGTGATAACCGACAACCAGGCCGGCGACGACGTCTGGCGCGCCTCCAACTCCGGCCTCTACAACGTGGACTTCGCCGACGATAAGTCCCTGGCGGCGAAGTTCCAGCTCAAGGCCATGACCGGGGCCGGCCAGACCGGGACGCTGCTGTTCGACTGGACGGACGCCGTGGCCGGCATCAACGCCGCGTCCTACACCGCGGACTGGTCCATCCCCCAGGCGCAATGGGACCTGCTGGCCCCGGGCACCGGCTACATCTCGGTGCGCGCTTTCGACATGGCCGGTTCCACTTCCTCCCTGACCGACGTCTTTTACGTGCGCAAGGATACCGTTCCGGCGCCGGCCATAGGCGCGCTGGCCGGCGTCACGAGCGCCGAAGGGGTCATAGCGCTGTCCTGGACGGCGCCGGACGACGGCGGCGCCGCCGTGAGTTCGTACCTCGTGAAGTTCTCCTCCTATATCGTCATCGCCGCCGGCAATTTCGACACGGCCGACACCTATGCGCAGTCCTGGACGCCGGTCGGTCCCGGCTCGCCGGAGAGCTACAACCTTACCGGCCTGGCTCCGAACACCGCCTATTATATCGCCGTGAAGTCGGTGGACAGGGCGGGCAATATCTCGGCCATTTCCAACACCGCCACCGCGTCCGCCGGCCCGGACACGACGCCTCCGGGCGCCATAACGGACCTCGCGGCGCAGCAGGGCGGCTTCGACGGCCAGATAGCGCTCTCCTGGACGGCGGTAGGGGACAACGGGGTCTCCATAGGCACCGCGACGGCCTACCAGGTGCGCTACCGCACCGACCAGGCCATCACGTCGGCCCTGCTGTGGGACGGGGCCAATATCTACGCGCAGGCCTGGGTGCCGCAGTATCCCGGGGTCCCGGAAGCGCAGGGGATAGACAATCTGACCCCGGGGGTCACCTACTACTGGGCCATAAAGGCGGTGGACGAAGTTGTCAATACCTCTCCGCTGTCCAACAGTCCGTCGGCGCCGGCCAAGGTGGGAGAGGGGACTCCCGGCATGTTCATGTTCGGCAACGGCACCGGCAACACGCCGTACGTGCGCAAGTGGACCCCGCCCTCTTTCGCGGGCGTGCAGACCAGCCTCGCCGCCAACGCGGCCGCCGGCGCCGTGGCCAGGCACGTGATAGTCCGGGCCTCTCCGCTCAGGAACGAGAAGATGGCCGGCATACTGTTCTCGGACGGAGTCCTGCAGCTACAGCGCTACAACGGCCTCACCGGCCAATGGACCAACGAGTGGAGCACCACCACCATAGGGGCCACTAATTCCGCCTACAGGGGCTTCGACATCGCCTATGAGCAGAACACGGGCAGGGCCGTGGTGCTGTACCAGGGCGCCGCGGTCGGCACTCTCTATTACAATATCTACGACGGCTCCTCCTGGACCGGAGCGCAGACCCTCGCCGCCGGCGATCCCGCCGCCGCCGCCGTCTGGGTGCGGCTCGAGGCCAGGCCGAAGTCGGACGAGCTGATGGCCGCCTTCTCCAACCTCAGCTCCAATCAGCTCACCGCCGCCCGCTGGACCGGTTCGCTCTGGTCCGATGTGACCACTATAGCGGCCAACCTCGGCCTTACCACCTACCAGAATTTCGACGTGGCCTGGGAGAGCCTGTCGGGGCACTGCCTCGTGAGCTACGGAGGCACGGCCGTCACCGGCAAGGCGATCACCTGGCTGTGGAACGGAATTTCCTGGGCCCAGTTCACTACTACGGAGTTCACCTTCATCGGCGCCAACGGCAACTCCAACTGGCTGCGGCTGGCCTCGGACCCCAACTCCAATTATATAGGCGCAGCTTCCCTGGATTCCGGCCGCGACTGGAACGCCGCCATCTGGGACGGCACCGGCTGGTTCCCGTCGGCAACGGAGAACGGCAGCGTGGCCAGGAACGCGAACCAGTCCCGTACGATAGACGCGGCCTGGACGAAGGACGGAAGGTTCGTGGTGGCCTCCGCCCACCGGACGCTCTTCACCGTGCTGTACTCCTACTGGTCGCAGGCCGGCGGCTGGGCGACGACGCTGGCCGCGGCTTACAGCGTAGGGAACTGGAGCAACCTGGTCTACGGCGTGGAGCTGGAGCCGGACACCAAGGCCAGCAACCTGATGCTGACCGGCTGGTCCTCGTCGAGGGACCTGCGGAGCGCGGCCTGGAGCGGCAGCGTGTTCACGCTGGACCCGACGCCGCATACCACCACCATCTCGGCCCAGACCTACATGCCGGCCATGCTGGCCATTGACCGGCACGACATAGTGCCGCCGACGGTCACCGACAACCAGCCGGGTGACGACGCCTGGCGCGGGACGAACACCGGCGTCTACAATATAGACGCGGCCGACACCGGCGGCTCCCACCTGCGCGGCATACAGACCAGGATATATTCCGGACCGAACCAGACCGGCGCGCTGCTCGAGGGCTGGACCACGCAGGTCTCCACCTCGGGGGTGGACGTCTATACCGCCGACTGGCCGCTTTCCGCCGGCACCTGGGCCGCGATGAAAGAGGGCTATAACTACGTCACGGTGCGCTCCACCGACGGCTCGGACAACACGTCGCTGGTGCCGATAACCGACGCTTTCTACGTCAAGAAGGACACCACTCCGCCCACGCTGCCGCCGCTCTCGCTGCCGGCCGACGGCGCGTTCCTGAAGGACCCGGCCGTCTTCTTCGACTGGGCCGGCTCCTCGGACCTGGCCAGCGGCGTGGCCGCTTACGAGCTGCAGGTGGCCACCTCCGCGGATTTCGCCGCGCCGGCCTACAGCGCCGCGCCGTCGGTCTCCGAATCCACCTCCGCGGCGCTGGCCAGCGGCATGTACTACTGGCGCGTCAGGGCGCGGGACCTGGTCTACAACTACTCGGCCTATACCTCCACGCGCGTCGTCTACGTGGACACCGCGCCGCCCGCCGCCGTGGACCTGCAGGCCGGGGACGACGTCTGGCGCAACGCCTCCGGCGCCGTCTACGCCGTGCATTTCGCCGACGCCGGCGGCTCGCTGCTGGACGCGGCCGCCTACGCCGTCTACAGCGGGCCCGGCCGCACCGGCGCGCAGCTGGTCCCCTTCTCGGGCGGCGTCATAGCTTCCGGCATCGCCGCCCCCGCCTATAACTCCGACTGGGCGCTGTCTCCGGCCAACTGGGCCCTGCTGCCCAACGGCACCAGCTACGTTTCCGTGCAATCGTCGGACCGCGCGGGCAACGCCGCCTCCTCGGACGACGTGTTCTATATCCGCAAGGACGTCTCCGCCCCCGTCATCACCGACAACCAGCCCGGCGACGACGTCTGGCGCGCGGCTCCCGGCGCGCTGTACAACGTGGATTTCGCCGACGCCGGCGGCTCGCAGCTCTCGAAGTTCCAGCTGAAGATAACCTCCGGCCCCGGCCAGACGGGTACGGTGCTTTCCGACTGGTTCGACAGGGTCTCCGGCATCGGCGCCACGTCCTATTCGGCCGACTTCGAGCTCGGCGCATCCACCTGGACCGCCCTGCCGGAAGGCCAGGCCTACGTGTCCGCGCGGGCCTGGGACAACGCCGGGAATTCCTCCACGCTGACCGACGTCTTCTACGTGCGCAAGGACACCTCTCCGCCTTCCGCGGTGGCGGGGGTCTCTCCCGCCGACGGCAAGGTGACCAACAGCGCCTCGCCGCTGCTGGACTGGACGGACGCCGCTGACGCCGGATCCGGGATCTCCGGCTACGAGATCTACGTGGCCACTTCTCAGGACTTCGCCGTGAACTACGCCAGCGCTGCGACGGCGGGTTCCCAGTACCCGGCCAGCCTGCCTTCCGGGCTGTTCTACTGGCGCGCCAGGGCGCGCGACAACGCCGGGAACTACGGCGCCTACGGCCCCGCGTTCTCCGTGCGGGTGGACACGGCGCCGCCCGCGGTGGCCGACGCGCAGGCCGGCGACGACGCCTGGCGCTCCGCCGGCGGGACGCTCTATAACGTCTCCTTCGCCGATGCCGGCGGCTCGCACATAGACTCGCTGGAATACTCCGCCTGGTCCGGCCCCGCCCGCACCGGCGTCAACCATATCCCGTGGGCCGTGATAACCTCCACGCCGCTGGGCGCGGATTCCTATTCCTCCCCCTGGGGCGTCGACTTCTCCCTGCTGGGCGACGGCACCAATTACGTGTCCGTGAGGGTCTGGGACGCCGCCGGCTCCACCGTCACCGCCCAGGACGTGTTCTACGTCAAGAAGGACGCTTATTCGCCCGCCATAGTGGACAACCAGCCCGGCGACGACGTCTGGCGGGCCGCTCCCGGCGCGTTGTTCAACGTGGACTTCCAGGACACCGGCGCCTCGCTGCTGTCGAAGTTCCAGCTGAAGATCACCTCCGGCCCCAACCAGACCGGCACGGTGCTCTCGGACTGGTTCGACAGGTCGGCGGCCATCAACTCCGCCTCCTACACGCAGGATTTCGACCTCGGCATCTCCACCTGGCTGCTGCTGCCGGAGGGCACCTCCTACATCTCCGCGCGGGTCTGGGACAACGCCGGCAACTCGGCTTCCCTCAGCGACGTCTTCTACGTGCGCAAGGACACCACGCCGCCTTCCATAACCGACTCGCAGGCCGGGGACGACGTCTGGCGCCCCGTCAATTCTGGCTCCTATGCCGTTGGTTTCGCCGACACCGGCGGCTCCAGGCTGTCCTACTTCCAGGTGAAGGCGACCACCGGCCCCGCCCAGACCGGCACTATCACCGCCGACTGGACCACCGTGGCTTCGGGCCTGTCGGCCGGCTCCTACCCGGGCGGTTGGACGCTGCCGCAGACCGTATTCGATTCGCTGGCCAGCGGGCTCAACTACCTGTCCGTGCGGGTCTATGACGGCGCCGGCCTCTCCGCCGCGCTGTCCGACGCGTTCTACGTCCGCAAGTCCACCGCCGCTCCCAGGATACTGGACAACCAGGCTGGCGACGACGTCTGGCGCAACGCCCCCGGCACCCTCTACGACGTGGACTTCGAGGACACCGGCGCCTCCGGCCTGTCGGCCGCGCAGTACAAGGTAACCTCGGCTCCCGGCCAGGGCGGCACGCTCGTGAAGGACTGGACCTATATCGCCTCCGGCATCAACGCGCCTTCCTATACGGCCGACTGGGCGGTGGACTTCGCCGCGCTCGCCGAGGGCGTTACCAACTACGTTTCCGTGAGGGTCTGGGACGTGGCCGGCGCCACTACCGCCGTCAGCGACGTCTTCTACGTCAGGAAGGACGTGACCGCCCCGTCGGTAGCCAACAACCAGCTCGGCGACGCCGCCTGGCGCTCCTCCTCGGGGACCGTCTATAACGTGGACTTCGCCGACGCGGGCGGCTCCGGCCTGGCCGGCTTCGAGGTGAAGGTGACGACGGGGCCGGGCCTGACGGGGACCGTGGTCGCGGACTGGTACCCCCAGGCCGCCTCCATCAACTCCAATTCCTATACCGCGGACTGGGCCCTGCCCGCCTCCACGTTCACCGCCCTGCCGGAAGGCCCCGGCATGGTGTCGGTGCGCGTCTACGACAACGCCGGCAACTCCGCCGAGCTC
Organism: bacterium; assembly: GCA_021812825.1. Next base: position 79,407 of record JAKAMO010000002.1, read on the forward strand.
GACGACGCCTTCTACGTCAGGAAGGATACCACTCCGCCTTCCGCTCCCGCGGCCGTTTCGCCCGCCGACCTCGCCCCGCGCGCTACCCTTTCCCCGCTGCTGGACTGGACGGACTCCTCCGACGGCTCCTCCGGCATAGCCGGCTACGAGCTGCGCGCGGCCACCTCGGCCTCCTTCTCGCCCGTGGCCTATTCGGCCGCGCCCGCCGCGTCCCAGCAGGCCGCGTCGCTGCCTTCCGGGGCCACCTGGTACTGGCAGGCCAGGGCCAGGGACAATGCCGGCAACTATTCCGGCTACAGCGCCTATTACAGGGTGCTGGCGGACACTGTCGCTCCCGTGGTCACCGACAGCCAGCCCGGAGAGACGAACTGGCGCAATTCGGACCCGGGCGCGGTATACAACGTGCCTTTCTCCGACGACATGACTGGCCTGGACACCATGCAGTACTCCGCCTGGACGGGACCCGGCCAGACCGGCTCCAATTCCGTCCCGTGGACAGTCATTTCCTCCGGCACGCCGCGGCTGGCCTATCCGGGCCCGTGGAGCGTGAACTTCTCCCTGCTGGCCGCCGGGACCAACTATATCTCCGCGCGGGCCTGGGACGCGGCCGGCTCCACCGCCACCCGCTCCGACGTCTTCAACGTGCTGAAGGACACTTCCGCCCCGG